>NZ_JBHXSO010000068.1:0-39109 GCF_042714775.1 Streptomyces sp. NPDC058691
TCAAACTCTCCGACTCACCCACCACCATCCACCGCTCACCCCTCCTCGGCGAACACAACCACGACATCTACCACCACGAACTCGGCCTCAACGAAAACGAGTTGCCCCTCCTCAAGGCACAAGGCGTGATCTGACCCATGGGAACCGTGATGAGCGCAGGAACCAGGCCGACGCAGGCGCGGGCGGCACCCGTCGCCGGACACGTCACCGGCGGTACGCCGCCCTAGGCGGACGGGACGCGAGCACGTCCCTCCGCGAGCGCGGCGCATCCGCCGCGTGCGGGCCGAGCACTCGGCCCGCCACTGATCCTGCCCGGACGGCGTCGTACCGGGCAGTCGCTCCCGCTTGCGAGCGGAGCACAAGGGGCGGCACCGGTCCCGCGACAAGCGCGGCCGGACCTCCCGCCCCGGAAGCACCACAAGAGAACCGTCCAGGGGGCGCTGGCCCGGCTCTTACGAGGCAAGGGGAACGACAATGGCGTCATCAACATCGTCTCAACCACCGATTTCCTACACGGAGGTGACGGACCGCAACGGCCGCACGTACCGGATCGGCGAGACCGACCGGCAGATCATGGGGCGGCCCCGGTGGACCATGGTGATCCTGCCGTGGGTCGCCATGATGGCCATCAGCTCCTCGGAGTACGCGTTCACCTCCGCCGAGGACACCCTCGCCGGCGCGCACAACTGGCACGGCGCGCACATCTTCTGGCTGCTCGGCGTCTGGATCCTCTTCCAGGCGGCGGTGGCCTTCCCGGCCGGCAAGATGCGGGAGAACGGCACACTGTCGGCACGCGCGGCGATGGTGCTGGGCGCGGCCGGCACCCTCGTCGGCTACCTGTCGCTGGCCCACGCGCCCAATGTCTTCTGGGCGTACCTGGGCTTCGGCTTCTTCGGCGGTGGCGGCGCCGGTTTCGTCTACGCCACCTGCATCAACATGGTCGGCAAGTGGTACCCGGAGCGCAAGGGCGGCAAGACCGGCTTCGTCAACGGCGGTTTCGCCTACGGGTCGGTGCCCTTCATCTTCCTGTTCAAGAACTACATGGACCTGGGGAACTACGGGAACATCCTGGTCGTGGTGGGTGTCGGCCTGGCGCTCGCCGTCGCGGTCAGCGGCTTCTTCTTCAAGGACCCGCCGAAGAACTGGTGGCCCGCGCACATCGACCCGCTCGCGGTCTCCGACGACCCCCGGATTCGCCGGGCGCTGGAGAAGAACCCGCCGGCGGTCAAGCAGTACACCCCGATGGAGGCCGTCAAGACCGGTGTCCTGCCGCTGATGTGGTTCTGTCTGCTCTGCACGGCGGGCGTGAACATCTTCGGTATCTCGTTCCAGGTCGACTTCGGTGACGAGATGGGCTTCGCGGGCGGCATCGTGGCCCTCGCCATGAGCCTGAAGGCGATCGTCAACGGCACCGGCCGCGGTGTCATCGGCTGGATATCCGACCGGTACGGGCGGCGGCAGACGCTGACCTTCGTCTGCGTGGTGCTGGGCCTGGCGCAGTTCGCGGTCTACTTCTCCGGCTCGATGGGCAGCTTGCCGCTGTTCCTGCTGGCGTCGATGGTCTCGGGCTTCGGCGGCGGCGCGATCTTCCCGTTGTTCGCCGCGATGACCGCGGACTACTTCGGTGAGAACAACAACGCCTCCAACTACGGCCTGGTCTACAGCTCCAAGCTGGTCTCCGGCCTGGTCGGGGCAGGCGTCGGCAAGATCGTCGTGGACGCCTGGGGTTATGGCGGCGCCTTCATCCTGGCCGGCTGCATCGGCCTGTTCACCGGTGGTCTCTCACTGCTGCTGCGGCAGCCGGGCCGTCCCCGCGCCAAGGACATCCGGCCGAACCCGCAGCCCATCAGCCGGGAGATGGTCTGAGATGCCGGCTCGACAGCCGGTGAGCACTGCGGCATGACGGGAGCCTCAGCCGTGGAACCTCACGGCTGAGGCCCACGCGGAGGTCATCCGGAGCGGTCGGCGGCGATCGCCTTGTGATGCCGGATGACCTCTTCGACAATGAATTTGAGGAACTTCTCCGCGAAGGCCGGGTCGAGGTGCGCCTCCTCGGCCATCTGCCGCAGCCGCGCGATCTGCTCGGCCTCGCGCCGCGGATCGGCGGGCGGCATGTCGTACGCGGCCTTCAACTCGCCCACCTGCTGCGTCGCCTTGAAACGCTCCGCGAGAAGGTGGACCAGGGCCGCGTCCAGGTTGTCGATACTGCCGCGCAGGTAGCGCAGGCGCTCCAGCGCCGCCGCGTCGTCCGCGTGTCCGTCGTCCATCCGCCCAGCCTATCCAGCGGCGCGGTGATCAGTCGGTACGCCCCGTCGCGGCGACCGTCACACCCAGACCGATCATGGCCAGGCCCCCCGCGCCGCCGACCATCGACAGCCGGCGCGGCGAGCGCGCGAACCAGGAGCGGGCCGCGGAGGCCACCAGGCCCATGGTGCTGTCGGAGGCCAGCGCGATGACGTTGAAGACCAGGCCGAGCAGCAGCATCTGCGCGCTGACGTGCCCGGCGGCGCGATCCACGAACTGCGGCAGCACGGCCGCGTAGAACACCATCGTCTTGGGGTTGGACACCCCGACCACGAAGCCCTCGGCCAGCGTGCGCAGCGCGCCGCGCGCCGCCCCCGCCTCCCCGGCGGCCATGCTGAGCGCCTTGCGGTGCCGCAGCGCCTTCACCCCCAGGTACACCAGGTACGCGGCGCCCGCGAGCTTCAGGGCGGCGAACAGCAGCGCCGACCGTTCCACGACCGGGCCGACACCGAACGCGACCGCCAGGACGAGGACGTACGAGCCCAGCGTGTTGCCGGCGACGGAGGTCAGCGCGACGCGGCGGCCGTGGGCCAGCGCGCGGCCGATGACGAAGAGCACGCTGGGGCCGGGGATGAGCACCAGCAGCAGCGATACCAGGGCGAACGCCGCCACTCGGTCGAGGGTCACCATGCCCGGAGGGTAATCGGGTATATGTTCCGGCGCACTGGATTATCCACGGGGTTGGAAGGCAGGACGGACATGGGTCAGCCACAGGGCAAGGAACTGGAAGCCGTACGGGCGCGACGGGAGGAGCTGCGCACGACGTATCTGCGCGAGCCCGGCAAGCGACCGGCGACGGCGGCGGCGGGGGTGCACCACGTGGCGTTCATCTGCCGCGACGTGGAGGAGACCATCCGCTTCTACCAGGAGTTCCTGGGCTTCCCGCTGGTGGAGCTGGTGGAGAACCGCGACTACGCGGGCTCCAGCCACTTCTTCTTCGACATCGGCCACGGGAACCTGCTGGGCTTCTTCGACTTCCCCGGCCATGAGCACCCCGAGCACCACGAGACCATCGGCGGTCTGCAGCATCTGGCGCTGTCGGTGACGGCGGAGCAGTTCGACGCCGCGAAGGCACGCCTGGACGCGGCCGGCACCGACTACCTCGGGCCGGACCGGGGAGTGGACAACAGCCTCTACATCCGCGACCCGAACGGCCTCAACATGGAGCTCTACCGGGAGCGGCTCGGCTACTTCGAGGGCAATGCGCTGTTCTGATCCGGCGGCCTGCCCGGCGGGCGGCGCTCAGCCCTTGTCGGCGCGGGCGTGGTAGGAGTTCCTGGTCTGCTCGGTGTGGGCGCGCATGATCTCGCTCGCCCGCCCGGCGTCGCCCTCGGCGATGGCCCCGATCAGCTCACGGTGCTCGATCCAGGACTGCGGGCCGCGCTGCCGGGCGACCGGGGTGTAGTACCAGCGCACCCGCCGGTCGACCTGCCGGGAGAGCTCGGCCAGTACCGCGTTGCCGGCCAGCTCCATCACGTACGCGTGGAGGGCGGCGTTCGCCGCCACCACCGCGTCCACGTCGTCCGCCGCGACCGCGGCCTCCCCCGTCGCGCACAGCTCGTCCAGCCGCTCCAGCCCCTCGGCGGTGGCGTTGGCGGCGGCCAGGCGGGCGGCCTCGGTCTCCAGCAGCGCGCGGACGACGAGGAGCTGGTCGGCCTCCTCCTCGGTCGGCTCGTGGACGAACGCCCCCTGGGCCGGGCGCAGATCCACCCACCCCTCGGTGTTCAGCCGCTGGAGCGCCTCGCGCACGGGCTGGCGGGAGACCCCGAGGTGGCCGGCCAGTTCGGTCTCCACCAGATGCTGACCGGGGCTCAGCGCCCGGGTGATGATGAGTTCGAGCAGCGCCTCGTACACCCGCTCGCGCAGGGGCCCTGGACGCTCCAGTTTGGGCACTGATCCCTGCGACAGCCCAGTGGACAGCATCTCGGCCCCCAACCTTTCCGGGGATGATTGGCTTTCGTCTACAGTCTACCGGGCGCAGGGCCTGCCCGGGACACCGCCCCGGCGCGTGACCCTCTTCACACCTCGAAGACCCAGCGGCCTTCCCCTCTATGCGGCGCCGGTGAGTTGGGAGGTCTTCACCATCACCAGTACCACCAGTAGGGCCAGCATCGCGACGGCGCCCGCCGCCTGGACGAGGGTCCGGTGCCGGGCGGGGGCATAAGCGAAGGCGAGTCCGACCGCGCCCCCCGCGAGCAGGCCGCCGAGGTGGCCCTGCCAGGAGGTGACAGCCGCGGACACGAGCATCCAGACCAGGAGCCCGGTGAGCAGTTGCCGCCCGCCGAGGGGGTCGTAGTGCAGCCGGCGGCTGAGGACGTAGTACGCCGCACCGAGCCCGAAGATCGCGCCCGACGCGCCCACCGCCCCCACGCCAGGTGCGATCAGGTACTGCATCACGGAGCCGCCCACGGCGGACAGGAGATAGAGCGCGAGGTAGCGGACGCGCCCGAGCTGGGCTTCGACGACGCGGCCGAGCGTCCAGAGCGAGGACATGTTGAACAGGATGTGGGCGATCCCGAAGACGCCCGCGTTCGGCAGGAGATGGAGGAACGCCGAGGTGATGAGGCGGTACCACTCGCCGTGGGCGATGCCGATCGCCTGGAAACCGGGGGGCACCGCGCCGTCGAAGACGTACCTGTGCCCGTCGGGCCCCAGCAGGCTCTGGCCGAGGGCGCTCAGCCGGTCGACGATGCCCGGATGCAGCAACTCGCCCACGTACATGGCGATGTTCAGCGCGATCAGCGCGTAGGTCACCGCGGGCACGCCCGAGGTCGCGATCCTGCCGCCGAAGGCCGTGCGGGCCTCGCGGACGCCGCGGTTGCCCTCGCGGACGCAGTCGGGGCACTGGTGGCCGACGGACGCCTCCCGCATGCAGTCCGGGCATATGTAGCGGTCGCAGCGCGTGCAACGGACATACGACTCGCGCTTGGTGTGGCGGTAGCAGGTGGTGACCGGGGGCTGGGTCCCCTGATCGGCGTCCGTGGTGCTCACGAGTCACAGCCCCTGTCGGCGTACGACACAGTAGATTCGCACGGTTGTACCCAGCTCCGGCACCGCGCGTCAAACCATGGCCGCGACGCTGTTCCGCGGCCCGCGAGTGCCCCCTACAGTGATGTCGTGACGAGCGACGTATCCGCCGCCGAGCAACCGGAGTTGGTCCTGCGAGGGCGCGGCGTGGCCGCCCGCTTCCGTGGGGACGACGTACTGCTGAGCGAAGGACATGTGCGGCGCCGCATTCCGGTGGCCGCGATCGAGGAGGTCCGTGCGGCCGGCCCGCAGGGCAGCACCGCGGAGATCGTCCTCACCACCGCGGGCGGCCCCGCGACCGTGCACTCCGTCACGCACCACAACTCCCGTGCCGTGACGGCGTTCACCGCGGCCGTCAACGCCGCGCTCCCCGCGCGCGACGCCGACGAGCCCCGGCAGGACGGCGAGGCCCTGGTGGAGGTGACCTCCACCCGGTCCCGGCCCGTGAAGGACGCGAAGCCCGCCGAGGAGGCGAGCACGGCCGATGCCGTCGGGGGGTTCGCGGCCCTGGTCCTGATACTCGGCTGGCTGGCGGGTCTCATCTGGCGGCTTGTGGACGGCGAGGGGGCGCTCCGGTGGGGGCTCGCCATCCTGCCTGCCTTCATCGGCTTCGGCGCGCTGGCCGGATGCGTCTCCGAGCTGGGCAAGGGCCTGGCCCTGCGCCGGCGCGGTATCACCGTGATCGCCGCCTTCGACCGTAAGGAGCAGCCCGCCGACAGCGAGGCCTCGGCGGTGACCGTCTACCGCTTCACCGACCTCAAGGGGGTCGTCCACGACTACCGGGGCAGCGGCCGCAGGGTCGAGGGAGACGCGCAGCGCGTGGAGATCACGTACGACCCGGACCACCCCGAGGTGGTCTCGGGCACCGGCTGGTACGCCCGGCTCGCGGGCGTCACGGGCCTGGGCCTGCTCGCCCTCGCGCTGTTCGCCGGAGCCCTCTACTTGATGGTCGGCAGCGTCGTGGACGTGTTCTGATCCCCGCTCCCTACGTGCACGGCTCTTGACCCTTTACTGGGATGCTGTAGACAATCTACCGAACGGTCGGCGGCGACCACGCCGCGCGGCACCGCACGTTCGCGTGGCAACCTTCGTACCAAGGGCCGAATCGGCCGCCCGCACGGACAGAACCGGGACTGATCGACATGGGACGGGTCACCGAACGGCGCCGCGTACTGCGGATCAGGGACGGCGCCATCGACCACCGGGCGGACACCCTGGTCGCCGAGGAGCCGCTGGAGATTCGGCTGAACGGCAAGCCGCTCGCCATCACGATGCGCACCCCGGGCGACGACTTCGCCCTGGCGGCCGGATTCCTGGTCAGCGAGGGCGTGCTGGGCAGCGCCGAGGAACTGGCGAACATCGTCTACTGCGCGGGCGCCACGGTCGACGGGTCGAACACCTACAACATCGTCGACGTGCGGCTCGCGCCCGGTGTCCCCGTCCCCGACATCACGCTGGAGCGGAACGTCTACACGACGTCCTCCTGCGGCCTGTGCGGCAAGGCCAGCCTGGACGCGGTCCGCACGACCGCGCGCTGGCCCATCACCGACGTCTCCCCGCTCCGGCTCGAACCGGCCCTGCTGTCCGCGCTCCCCGACCGGCTGCGCGCGGCCCAGCAGGTCTTCGACCGGACCGGCGGCCTGCACGCCGCCGCGCTGTTCACGGCCGACGGCGAGCTGCTGGACGTACGCGAGGACGTCGGCCGCCACAACGCCGTCGACAAGATCGTGGGACGCGCCCTCCAGCAGGGCCTGCTCCCACTCGCCGGGAAGGTCCTCATGGTCTCCGGCCGCGCGTCCTTCGAGCTCGCCCAGAAGGCGGTCATGGCCGGCATCCCCGTCCTGGCCGCCGTCTCGGCCCCCTCCTCCCTCGCCGTCGATCTCGCCGCCGAATCGGGCCTGACCCTCGTCGGCTTCCTCCGCGGCGCGTCCATGAACGTGTACGCCGGCGAGGAGCGCATCGCCCTGCCCGCGCCGGCGGCCGGCCGGGGCTGACCCGCCCCTCCGGCGTGCACGCGCTCGGGGCCGGCCGGCGGGGTTGCGCCCCCTGCGCCGGTCGGTTCCCGTCGCCGAATCCATACCAGGGGTGGGGGCGCGGTACGGGGGGGGGTAGACAGTGTCCACCGCGCGGTGGACACTGTCTACCATGCCGACCGACCCCCGTTCCCGCCTGCTCGGCGCCGCCCTCGCCGTGCTCGACGAGGAGGGCGTTGAGGGGCTGACCCTGCGGGCGATCGCGCGCCGGGCCGATGTGTCGCACGGCGCGCCGCTCAAGCACTTCCCGCACCGCGCGGCGCTGCTGTCGGCCGTCGCGACGGCCGGGTTCCGGGAGCTCAACGCCTCGGCGGAGGCCGCCGTACGGGACTGCGCCGACGACGCGTCGGCGAGGGCGCGGCTGCGGGCCGGGGCCCGCGGGTACGTGCACTACGCGCTCGGGCAACCCGCCATGTTCACGCTGATGTTCCGGCACGATCTGCTCGACCCCCGGGACAGGGAGCTGAGCCGGGTGAGCCTGTCGGCCTTCGACGAGCTCCTCGTGCTCGTGCGGGCCGCGCAGACGGACGGCTGGCATCCGGCGGCCGACCCCCGCGCGCTCACCGGCGCACTGTGGTCGGGACTGCACGGCCTGGTGCAACTCTGGTTGTGGGGCTCCCTCGCCCTCGCGACCGGCGCGGCGTCCGTCGACGCGGCGCTGGACGCGCTGTTCACCTCGTTCGACCTCAAGGGACGCTGACGATGACGCAGACCTACGGTTTCGACCGCGAGACCGCGCTGACCCCCCGCCCGGGCGAGCCCTCGCTCCACGACGCCGAGCTCCACGAGGGCTGGCGGATCGGCATGGGCATCAACGGCGGCCTGCTGCTGGCACTCGCCGGACGGGCGCTCGCCGCGGAACTCGGCGGGGGCGAGCGGGGACACCGCGACCCGTTCTCGATCAGCGCGTACTACCTGTCGACCTCACTCCCCGGCCCGGTCACCGTCCGCACCGAGACGCTGCGCCGCGGCCGCACGGTCTCCACCGGCACGGCGTCCGTCGTGCAGGACGGACAGGAGCGGCTGCGCGCCATCGCCACCTACGGCGACCTGGACGGCCACGACCACGCGGGTGACGTGCGGACCTCCGCGACACCTCCGCAGATGCCGCCGCCTGAGCGGTGCGCCGGCACCGACATGGCGCCGCCCGACTTCCTGAAGATCGCGCCGATGCTGGACCGGGTCGAGCTGCGGCTGGACCCGGACACGGTCGGCTGGGCGGTCGGGGCGCCGTCCGGGCGCGGGCTGATCCAGGGCTGGCTGCGACTGCCCGACGGCCGCGAGCCGGACCCGCTGATGCTGCTGCTGGCCGTCGACACGCTCCCGCCGGTCAGCTTCGACCTGGGTATCAGGGGCTGGGCCCCCACCCTGGAACTGACCGCCCACATCCGGGCCCGGCCCGCGCCGGGCTGGCTGCGGCTGAAGCACTCCACGCGCAACTTCGCCGACGGCTACATGGAGGAGGACGCCGAGGTCTGGGACTCGGCGGGCCGTCTCGTGGCGCAGTCGCGGCAGCTGGCACGGGTGCGACTGGAGGAGACGGCGTAACACCGCCGCCGCTGCCCCACCGGCGCGCCCGCGGCGTCAGTGCAGTTGCTGCTGCCAGTCCTCGGGCACCTGGCCGGACGGGCCCGGTGACGGCTGGCTTTCCGGGCGCGAGGTCGGCGGGGGCAGGGCGGGACCGTCGTAGTACTCCTCCGTCTCGACGTTCCAGAACCAGTCCTCACCGGGCTCGAAGCTGGTGAGGAACGGGTGGCCCGCGTCACGGGCGTGCCGCGTGGCGTGCTGGGACGGCGAGGAGTCGCAGCAGCCGATCCGCCCGCACTCGGCGCAACGGCGCAGGTGCAGCCACCAGCCCGGCCCCTCGCCCGCGCCGCAGCCGGCGCAGCCCTCGCCGCTCGGCTTGGACGTGGGGTCGATACCGGGGATCGTACGGTCGTCCGCCATGGTGGTGCCGCCTCCTTCGCGCGCGATCACGTTCTCCTCCGCATGCTAGCCATCCTGCCGCTCCCCCACCCTCCGAAGCGGCGGGCCGCCGCGGTCCGGCGGGCAGGCTCCGCGCTCGGAGTCGTCTCCCTGCCACCGCCGGCCGGGTCACTGTTCCGACACATGGGCAACTCTGGGCATTAAAGGGCTTTTTCGGTCTTTGCCTTGCCTTGTCCTCCACGGCGCCTTCATATTTGTCCCCTCAGCGAGGCACCAATGGGCGCATACCGGCCTCGTTGGCCGGGGGGACAATACTGTGCGTCACACCAAGCTGCCGAAAAGTCTCGGCGACCGGCTTCGGGCCGCGGCTCTGCTGCCCGCCCTGACCGTCCACAGATCCGGGCTGTGGGGCCTTGCCGCCGCCGTCGACCGGCAGGCGGGCCGGACACCCCCGGACCCCGCCACGGTGCCGCCGGCGGGGAGCGCGCACGGCGACGTCTGCGGGCCCGTCCCGGAAGCGAACGCCGAAGCCTGGGCGCAGCTCGACCTGTTCACACTGTTCGGCCGGCCCGAGACGTACCGGGCGCCGGGCCCGTCGGCACGCGAGGCGCGTGTGCGCACCGTGCTCGGCCTGCTCCCCTCCCTGCTGGTCTTCCTCCCCCTGGTGGTCACCTGGTACGGGCTGAGCCGGGCGACCCACGCCTACCAGGAACTGCGCTCCACCGGCGAGGGACGGCGCATCGCCGACGGCCGCACCTTCCTCGACCTGTGGCAGGACGGTTTCGGCGGCCATCTGAGCGGAGCCTTCACCTTCGGCGCGCAGGTGTGGTGGACCATCGCCTCCCTCGGTCTGCTGATCGTGGCGACACTCGCGGCCGGCCTGACGCGCCGCGGCCTGGAGGGGGCCGCGGAACGAGACGCGCAGGAGGCGGCCGCCCGGCTGCAGCCCCTGCTCACGGAGACCCAACTCCATCTGCTCCCGCTGCGGTTGGAGACACCCGCCAGGTTCGCCGCCGAGCTGAGCGGAGCCGCCGCGCGCCTCACCACGCTGCTGGAGGCGGCGAACCGCACCCACTCCGAGAGCCGCAGGGTCGCCGACACCACGGCCGCGCTGCTGCGCACCGCCCAGCAGGACATCGAGAAGCTCTCCTCCGCGGCGGCCGCGCTCGACACCGCCGCGGCCCGGCTGGACGGTTCGGGCGACCGCATGGCCGCGACGACCGAACGCACCATCGTGGCCGCGGAGGCGATGGGCCGGCTGGTCAAGGAGGACATCGAGCGGGCCCGCACGGAACTGGCAGACGCGGCGGGCGCGACCGCCGACGACATCCGGCGGGCGTCGGAGGTCTCGGCACAGCGGATCACGGCGCTCGGCGACGAGGCGGTCCGCACGGTCGCCGCCCTGTCCGACGCCGCCACGCAGCGCATGACGGACATCGGCGGCCAGGTCGAGAAGGCGCTCGAACTGGCCGCGCAGCAGGGCGGCCGTCTGGTCGGCAACGCCTCGGCCCAGGCGGGCGCCTCGCTGACCCGGCTGCTGGACGAGGTACGGGTCGCCGCGGCCGCGCTCGACCGCTCCAGCACCCGGCTCGGCGCGGCCGGGGGCGGTCTGTCGGAGTGGCTGGAGTACACGCTCGGAGAGGGCGCCGACCGGATCGCCCGCACCTATGAACTCGCCATCGCCACCGCGGCCGTCGAGCTCAGCAGGCGGTTCCACGAGGCCGGCGGCGGCGTGGAGAGCGCCCTGGCCGGGTTGACCGAGGCGGTCGGCAGGCTCGAGGGGACGGTCGGCGCCCTCCGGCGCCCGGCCGGCGCGGCGGTCCACGACCACGGGCCGGGCGGGGACGCCGGCCATCCGTCCCCCGCTCCCGGCCGTCACGCGCTCCCCCGGCAGGAACCCCCCGCCGACGCCGTCCCCGCGGGCCCCGCGGACCGGCCGCCGCCAGGAGACGTCCTCGTCGCCGACGGGGAGGAACCGCCGCCACCAGGCGGCACGGTGCTCCTGCGCCGGCCCCATGGCCACGCGGCTCAGGACGGCGGATCGGACGGCGCCGCATGAAGGGCCCAGGGGTGACCCACCTCGCCGGATGGCTGTTCGCCGACCTGTTGCTCGTCCTGGTGCTGATCGTGCTGGGCGGCCAGACCATCCAGAACGTCGGACCGGCGGCGCCGGAGTCCTCACCGGCCGCGAGGGCCTCCGCCGAGCCCTCCGCCAAGGCGTCGGCCACGGCGTCCCCGTCAGCGTCGGCCTCGGCCTCGGCCTCGGCACGAAGCAGGACCGGCATGGACCCGGTCAGCAAGCGCCTGAAACTGCTCGTCAGCCAGGACGTGGCCGACGGCCTGCGCGGCTCCGGGGACGCCCGGGACGCGGCGCGACGCCGGATCAACGAGGAGGTGGACCGGGTGCTCGCCGGGGAGAAGCGCCGCGGGGCGATGATCTTCGTCTGGGGCTCGGACGGCGGATGCGCCGCCTGCACGGCGAACTCCGACCTCAGTTCCCGGTACGCCGACGCGGCGGCGGAGGCGATCGTGCGGGGCCGCCACCGGCTGCTGCCCCGCGCCTCCGCCTTCTACCGCGGCTACATCGACCTGAGCGGCGCCTCCGGGGCGTTGCGCATGGAGGTCTTCTTCTACAACGCGTGAGCGCCGCCCCGGAGCCGGCGCGCCCCCGCCCACGACCCACCGCCGGACCGCCCGCCCGGGACTCCGGCGCCGCGCACGACCGTTGAGGAGACCGCAGGTGACATGGGACGACCCGGCACAGGCGCTGCGATTCGTCCGGGAGGTCCGCCAGGCCGTCAGGGACTGGCCGGACATCCCCGACGACGCCGTGGACGACTTCACCAACGCCGGACAGCAGACGAACGAGTTGGAGACCGTCGCCGCCACCCCGGTGACCATCGGCGTGGTGGGTGAGTTCACCGCCGGCAAGTCCAGCGTGATCGGCGCGATCCTGGGCAGACCCGATCTCCTCCCGGTCGCCCGCCGGGCCGCCACGGCCCAGGTCACCGCGCTGCGGCTGCGCCCCGGGCCGGACGGCGTCCCCACGGCCCTGGCCCCCGGGGCGTCCCTGGAACTGCTGAGCCCGGCGGAGCTGGTGGCCTGCCTGACCTACATGGCCGAGAAGCTGACGGACGATCTGAGGCGGTCCAAGCCCGCCGTCGACCGCCGTCCCGTGCAGGAGTTCCTGGCGGCCCTCACCACTCCCGGCGGCTCCGCGTCCGCGGTGCCCGCCTGGCGGGATCCGCGGACCTGGCAGCGGTTCGACACCTGGGCCCGCGGCGCGCTGTGGTCCGGGCCGGAGGACAACGAGCAGATACGCGGCCGGGTCCGCGAACTGCACGCGCTGAGCGAGGCCGTGCTGAGTGCCGAACCGGCGCTCTTCGGCACCGCGGTCGACCTCCCGACCGAGAACGCGCTGGGGCTGGCCGACATGGGGCGCCCCGAGGAGCCCGGCGCCCCGTATCCGGGCCGCTCCCCCGCGCGGGAACGCCTGGACGCGGCGGTGCTGGCCGGCGTCCTGAGGTCGGACGCCAAGGACCCGCAGAAGGACATCGAACGGCGCAGGCTGGTCTCCCCCCTCATCCGCAGGATCAATCTGGACGTCTCCGTCCGTCCCGGCACCTGGGCGCCCGTCGAGTCCGACGACGGCGGAGCGGTGCTGCTGGACTTCCCCGGCCTGGGGGCGGCCGGCCGGCGGGACGACTACCTGTGCCTGTCGCAGCTCAAGAACGTCGAGACGATCCTGGTGGTGGCACGCGGCGACATCATGGGCTCCGACCTGGCCGCGAGCTTCTACGGGATGATGGAGGCCCAGCGGCCCGACCAGGCGGCGCTGCGCGACTCCATCCTCGTCGCCTTCAACAAGTGGGACTGCGCCGACGTCCCGGTCCTGCCAGACGACGTCCCCGCGACCGGCGAGGCGGTCACCGAGCACTCCGACGACCTGCACTCCCTGCGCACCGACGCAGCCAAGCTGCTGTTCCAGCGGCGCGACCGGATGCAGCCGTTCTCCGTGTTCACCGCCCTGACCACCGAGGGCACCGGACTCGACTGCACCCTGCGGGACCTGACCTCGCCGAGCGAGGAGGACATCACCACGCTCGGCCGCAAGCGCCTGGCCTGGGGCCGGCTCGCCGGACGCATCGCCGCCGTCGATCCCGGCCACCACTGGGTGGACCAGCTCGGCGAGTACGCCCGTGACGGCGGGCTGCTGGCGCTCCGCGGCATGCTGGCCCGCCACATCGAGGAGCACGGCGCCCGGCTCAAGCGGCAGACCATCAAGGAGCAGTTCCTGCGCACCCACCGGGCCTGGCGCACCGTGGACGTGCGCGCCGGCGCCCGGGGCGTCGCCGCCGGCAGCCCGGAACACGCCCGGATCATCCAGCGGTTCGAGCAGTTGCGCACCGCGGCGGAACGGCTGATGACGGGTCTGCACGAGCTGCGCAACCCGGCCAAGGCCCGCCGGGACGGCGGCGCTTCGGTGCTGGCACGGCTGGAGGAACGCGCCGTCGCCCAGGTCTTCACCTGGCCGCTGTGGGGCGAGCTGTACGCGACCCTCCAGGACGGCGTGGTCGCCAAGGCCCCCAAGGCGGACCCGGAGGACGTCCCGGAGTGGGTCTACGCCCTGCCGGAGGAGGAGCGGCACGAGTTCCTGGACAACCTCAAGGGCCGTACCCGGGAGCGTCAGGCGGACACCACGGCCGCCTTCCACGAGCAGTACGAGAAGACCGTGCGCTCGCTGTACGACGACGCGTTCGAGCAGCTGACCCTGTGGGCGGCGTCGTGGGCCGCCGAACAGGACGAGGCGTTCGGGGAGTCCGGGGCGTGGCTCGCCGAGGAGGAGACCGCCGTACGGCTGGAGGGCCTGTTCGGCGAGCTGCCGGACCGGGCCGTGCCGCCGTCCTTCCGGGTGACCCAGCTCAAGGTGCTGGCCCGCACCTCCGCGCTCGCCTCGGCCGCCGAACGGGGCGCCCGGCGGCGGGCCGAGGCACGCACCGAGGGCGCCATCGGCGGTTTCCCCCAACTGGAGGGCCACGTCCTGCCGTGGAGCCACGAGTACGAGGACGATCCCTCTCCCGAGCGGCGGAACGCCGAGAGCAGCCAGTACACCGTCGCCCTGTTCCGCGACCGGCTGGTCGCCTCGGTGTACGAGCAGACGGCCGCCGCGTTCGCCGACATGCTCGCGGCGGCCCTGGCCCAGATGATCGGCATGGTCCAGGAGAACGCCAAAGCCGTGCCCGACTCGCTCCAGGTGGCACAGATGATCAGCGCGGCCGCCCGCGGCGGCGACGCGAAGGACGAGGAGCAGGAGAACGGCGCCCGGCAGTCGCTGCGTACCGTCCTGCGCCGTTGGGAGGCCGGGAAATGAGCATCCTGCAGATCACCTTCGAACCGGTGCCCGGGCTGGGCGGCACCGACCAGGCGTTCACCAGCGTCGAGCAGGAGGGCCGCTATCCCCTGCCCGCGGTGGCGCTGGACTCCGTCAACGCCATGCTGGGCTACCCGCGGGACCTGACCGTGGTCCAGACCGGCGGCGGCCCCGCGCCGTTGCGCCAGTGGCTGGAGAACAACTGGGTCTGCGGCGCCTTCACGGGCAAGCACCCGGTCTACGGGCGCCAGGTGGTGATCCCGGCCTTCAGCATCCCCGCGGAGGTGGTGCGGCCGGCCGGCACGCCCGCAGGCGACGTCCGCGTCACCGTCGGCTGGAAGCTGGCGTTCCGTGACGAGAAAAGCGCCCCTGGCGAGGACTTCGCCTCCGTTGAGCTCACCTTCAGCACCGAGGACGGACCGCCCGCCGCGGCGCCGCTGCTGGAGGGCATTCCGCGGCACGTGGGGGACCGTCCGGTCTTCGTCCACTTCGCCTCCGTGGACTTCGGCAACACCAGCTCGACCGCGACCCTCTACAACGGCGAGGAGAACACCACCTGGCGCATCGACCCCGACCAGGGCCGCGCGCTCGCCGTCGAACTGGCGGCCACGCTGCGCCGGGACGCCGGGCACACGTCGCCCCCGAGCTGGTCGAAGTCGGCGGACGAGATCGCGGCGGAGGTCCTGTCCGACCGGCCAGGGGACGAACGCACCTGCGCCCACCTGGTCGATCTGCTCACCGTCGGAGGCGAGGGCCCGGACCGCCGGCTCATCGAGCGCACGGCCCAGGAGCTGGAGCGACTGGCCCGCACCGCGGACCACGGCGACTGGCTGGTGCCGCGCCTCTTCCGCGCCTACAACCGCGCCTTCCGCGTGCCGCCCCTGAAGCGGCTCGGCCTGGAGCGGATCAACTTCGGGGAGACCACGGACACCTACGAGGTGCCCAGCGCGCTCAACGTCAGGAACGGCGCCCTGCACCTGTCCGACCAGCACTCCGGATCGCTGCGCGGACTCAAGCGGATGCTGCGGCGCCCCACGCGGGTTGCCGTGCCGCGGCTCGGCGACGGAGTCGCCCACCACTCCGACGACCTCATCGCGCTGGCCTTCGTCCGCCTGATCGAGGCCGCCGAGACCAGGACACGTCATCCGCAGACCCAGGAGCCCCGGCACCTCACCGAGATCGTCGTCACCTATCCGACGACCACGGCACCGGACGTGCAGCGGCGGCTGGAGAACCTGCTGCAGTCGAAGGCGGGCCTGAGCCAGGTCTTCGTCAGCTACGACGAGGGGGTCGCGGCCGGACTGTTCTTCGTGCTGCGGGACTTCTCCGGGAACACCGGTTCCGGCGTGGAGGCCCTGCGCGCCGCGGCCCGTCCCGTCCCCGGGACGCCGTGGCCGACCTGGCAGCAGACGATGCTGGTCATCGACATCGGCGGCGGCACCACCGACATCGCCCTGCTCGGGCTCACGCTCACCGACTACAGCGGTGAGCTGACCGCGCAGGAGGCCAGGACGCGCGGACGTCGCTACGAGCTGCGCCCGGAGGTGCTCGGCTCCACCGGGCACCCGGACCTCGGCGGCGACTACCTCACCCTGAGGGTGTACTACCTGCTCAAGGCCACGCTCATCGACCGCCTGGTGCGGCAGGCGTACGAGGCCCAGGAGGCGGGCCCCGGCCAGGCGGGCGGCTCGCAGGGATCCGAGACCTACCGGCATCTGCTGGACCTGATCCCCGAGTCGCTGCTGACCGGCTCCGCGGGCCCGCCCAGCCTGGCGGCGGCCGTGCTCGCCCATCTGTCCGGCTCGGAACTGCCCAAGAGGCTGGCCCCGGAGAGCGTCAGGTCCGCGCTGGCCAATGTGCTGCCGACCGGGTGGGAACGGGGGGACACCCGGGAGAACCCGGTCTTCTACGCCCTGTGGGCGGCGGCGGAGGACGCCAAGATCCATCTGGGCAGGGAGGGCGCCGACTCCTGGCGCGCGCTGCGCCCCGACGTGATCAAGTGGCTCTCCGGACTGACCGGCGACGGCTCGGGTCCCGATGTACTCGACCTGGTCGAGCAGATCGACGACCCGGAGGTACTCACCCTGGGCAAAGCGCAGTTCGACCGGCTCGCGACACCCGTCTTCCGGGAGGCCGCCACCATCGCGGTGGAGCTCGTCCAGAGCCGTTTCGCCCTCGACGACTCCCTCGCGCTGGACCGCATCATCCTCTCCGGGCGCAGCACCTCCATGCCGGTCGCCCGGGAGTCCGTCGCCGACGAGATCGCTCCGCGCAGCCTCCCCAACGACAAGCCGCTGTTCCGCAACCCGGCCGCCATCGAGGTGGAGGCTCCCTTCGCCAAGCAGGCGACCTCGATCGGCGCGGCCTGGGCGCACGCCCGCAGCCGCGCCACCCGGCACCAGTGGGCCGACGGTGCCGGCGGCGCGCCGCGGACGAGTTCGGTGGACATCGTGGTGGGCGACATCTGCCCCACCCTCCCCTGCGACTTCAGCCTCGTGGACGCCAACAACGACCTGGAGAAGGTCTTCACCGTCGGCACCCCGTACGAGTCGCTCGAGGGCGAGCGGCTGGCCGTGCGCTCGCGCTGGCGCGCGCCGAGTCCGGTGCTCGACCTGCACCGGCCGCTCAACGGGCGGGTCAGCATGAGCTGGGGGTCCTTCTCGGTGCTGCGCACCGCCCTGGCCGAGGACGTGCAGCTGGACGAGGACCTGTGGTGGGGCCGGCTGTCGGAGGGCGTCAAGCCCGGCATCCGCATGCAGTTGGAGATCGACGAGCGCCTGGAACCGCGCATCCACTTCTGCCACGGCCGCCGGGCGCACCTCGTGGTCGGCACGGCCGACGGCCGGGTGGCCGGGCTCAGCGGCACCCGGCACGCGGCGTTCGGCGCCGACGGCCACCTCACCGCCCTGCTCGGCACCGTCCGGCTGTACGGGGTCAACCGCCAGGGTGAGCGGACCGAGGCCGTCGAGGTCGTCCGGCCCTGGCAGGACGACGGCGGGCCGCTCGCCGAGCGGCTGCCCGAGACCTTCCACGCGGACCACGACCGCAGCGCCCCGGGCGAGGCGTTGCCGGGGCTGCTGGTCCCGTTCCCGCCGCTCGCCGGTTCCGGCGAGTACGTGATCGAGGTGGTGGACGAGGACGGGGAGGCGCACACGCTCGGCAGCGTCCCCGCGCCGGCCGGCCGGCGGTCCGGTACCGAGCACTTCCTCAGCCTCGACAGCCGCGGGCGGCTGCGGGTGCACGGCGGCCGGCCCCCGTATCTGACGTTCAAGACCATCCGCGCGGTGCAGGAGCACCCCGGGGCGGTCTACACCACGCCCATGCGCCAGGACCTGGAAAGCCTCTACCCCGACTGGAACCCCTTCAGTGGCGAACACTGAACCGCTGTCGCGAGCGGACGCCGGACGGGCGGCCGACCCAAGGAAGGCGGTCCGCATGCCGGACGACTCCGCAGACGCAGTACGCCGGGCGGCGCAGCACCTCGCCGACGTCTTGACGGCGCTGGAGCACGAGGAGGACGAGAGGAACGCGCTGGCCTGGCTGCACGGCGCCGTCCGGAGTCTGCACGACGTCTGCGGCGGCACGGACCCGGCGGACCCCGCCCGCCGCATCGCCCTGGTGAAGCTCGGCCGCCGGCTCGACGACCTCCAACTGGCGGTCCTGGAGCACCAGTACGGCAGGACGGCCGCTCCCGAGGAGCAGCCCTCCGCGTCGGCGGCCGGGGAACGGCCGGCGAAGGTGTCGCCCGCGCCGGCCGCCACCCCGGGGGCACCCGCCGACCCGGCACCGCGGGCCCCCGCCCCGTCGCGCGCGCCGGGACGGGGCGCGTCCCGCGCCGCGGTGCCCGCCGAGCTGAGGATGCTGACCGAGGCCTGGTGGCCCGAGGCGCCCGGTGAGGAGCGGCGGCCCGCCCGGTTCCACCCGGAACTCCCGGGCCTCCACCCGAAGGTGGCCAAGGAACGGCTCAGGAACGCCGGCACCCCGGAAGGGCTGGCGCGGGGACTGCGGCTGGACGCGCTCCGGGTGAACCCGGGCGACGAGGCGTCGCCGCTGCGGGACCTGGAGAAGGCGCTCGGCACCCGTTCCCCGGCGGACGCGCTGCTGCCCGGCTGCGGCGACGTGCTCCAGGCCGTCGCGATCCCCGGCAGTGGGCAGGCGGGCGACTTGCTGCCGTCGCTGTGGCCCGAGCTGATCGCGCTGGTGGCCCCGGCGGCCGATCCGCAGGACGCCTCGCCACCCCACACGGAGAGCACCGAGGAGACCGGGGCGCTGGGCAGGATCGTGGCGGGCGCGGTGGAACTCGTCACGGTCGTCGACGAGAGCATCCGCACCGGATGCGGCAGCCTGGCGCTCATCGACCAGCCGGCGGGGGACCAAGGGGTCCGGCAACTGGACGAACAGCGCGTCAGGAGCTGGAAGAAGCGCTTGTACCAATGCCTGCGCACGCTGCGCCGTCAGTCGCCCGGCCGTGCCGCGGGTCCCGGCCGGGAGGCCCATGTCGAGGCCCTGGTCCAGCTCGACGAAGTCCTCGCCCAGATCGTGCCCGACCCCGTGCCACCGCGTGACAGCTGGTGGGAGAGGCGACGGCGCGAGGCCGTCGAGCAGGCGGGCATCCTGCTGAAGGCCGAAGGCGCCGAGCAGCGCGGCGGCTTCGCCAACTACCAGACCAAGGAGAACCTGGACAGTCTCGTCCAGGACTCGATCACGGTGTACGGGCGGGGCGACACCGCGGAGGTCCTGTGGTGGATCCGGCTGCCGTATGTGATCACCCGTCAGGACGCGGCCGTGCTCCGGCCGGGACGGGTGATCTGGACCCCGCGCGGGCACGGCTGACGTGCCCGCCCCGCTCCGGCACCGGCCGCAACCCCCGCCGCCGTCCTGGGCCGCCGGTGTGGCCCTGGTCCTCGGCGCCACCCCGACCGGGGAGCGGGCCGGACTCCGGCCGGCGCTCGCCCGGGACGTCGGACGCGATCCGGCCTCCGCGGCCGCCCTGGGCCACCGGATCGCCCTGGTGCGCGCGGACGTGCTGCCCGCAGGCTTCCACGAGGTGCTGAACGCGCTGCTCGGCGCGGCCGCGACGGCGCTGCCCGCGCACCGGGCAGGACCGCTCGTACGCCATGAACTGCTGGACGCACCCGTGGGTCCCGCGGCCCTCGGCGGGGCGGCGCGGGCCGCGGAACGCGTCGTACGGCAGGCGCACGCCGTGCTGATGGCGGTGGAGTACGAGGCGCTGGAGTCGGCCGCGCGCGGACCGGGGTCCGGCACGCGGCTCGGGGCGCGGCCCCGGGCCCTGCGCGGCATCCTCCCGACGGCCCTGGCCGCCGTGGGCGGGGACCGCACGGCGGTGGTGGTCCTGGGCGCGGACGCGCTGGGGCCGGGCGCGCGGGCGCGGTCGCGGGAGTGGTCGGCCGCGGCGGCCCGACGCGCCCTCGGCGAGGCGGCCGCGCACCTCACCGTGGTGCCCGTGCTCCCCGGCCACGCGGCGGCGGCCGCGACCGCGCGCGAGCGCACCGCCGCGGGCCTGACCGAGCTCGCCGACCGGGTGCTGCACCCGTGGACCGCCTCGGCCGACGTCACGGTGCGCGGGCTGTCGGGGCAGCGCTACGCCGCCGCCCTGCGCTCCGCGCGTCAGGGCTTCACCCGCGCGGCCGGTCCCGTCCCGGACGTCTCCCCGCCGGATGCCGCGCGTCTGCTCGACCCGTCCTACGCGGCGGAGTTGCGCACCCGCTTCCTCGCCGCGTCCTGCGCCCCGCTCACCGCCCTCGCGCTCCGCGCACTCCAGGAGGAACCACGGTGGAAACCCTCGTCTACGTCGTCCTGAGCGTGTCCCTCGCCGGCAACGCGCTGCTGCTGTGGGCGCTGCGCCGCCGCCGTTCCCCCGTGGAGGTGCCGGGGCCGGAACGCATGGTCAGGGTCGAGGTCCCCGGACCCGAGCGGATCGTCCGCGTCGACGTCCCCGGCCCCGAACGCGTCGTCCAGGTCCCGGGGCCGGAACGCATGGTCAAGGTCGAGGTCCCCGGACCCGAGCGGATCGTCCGCGTCGAGGTCCCCGGCCCCGAACGCGTCGTACGGGCGGGCCCCGCGCCGGAGTTCGGCGCGGGACCGTTCCCGCCCGCCGTGCCCGGCGGGCTCGCGCTGGGGCGGGACGGCGTGCACGACACCGTGGTCGACGGCGCCGACCTCGGCTCGCTCCATGTACGGGGCGGCTCCCTGCGGGGCGGTCGCCACCGCGCCGACCAGCGCTTCCGGCGCGACGCCTTCCTGACCCGGACGCTCCCGGAGTTCCCCCGTCCCACGCTGCTGTCGGCGGTCTCCGCGGGCAATCCGCTGGGCCTGTGGTCACGGACCGCGGCCGAGTTGCTGTGCGAGTCCCTCGGCACGCAACTCGACGCCTTCGCCAAGCCGTTGGACACCGCGCTGACGGAAGGGACGGAAGGGGAGTCCTCGGACGCGGTGACCGATCTGCTGCGCACGGTCCTGCGCGGCACGGCGAGCAGCCTGGAACGGCTCGGCCACCGGCATCAGGCGGACACCAGGGATGTGTCGGCGGACGTGCTGGCGGTGCTCTCCCCGCTCGGTGAGACCTCCGTCCGCCGTCACCTCGTCCTCGGCACCGGCGCCGGCGTGGCGCTCCTCCTGCGCGACGGGGCCTGGCACCCGGTGCTGGAACTCGCCCCGGACACCGCCTGGCCGGCCGGCCGGGCTCTGCCCGCGGGATGCGAACTGCGCCATCAGTCCGTGCACACGCGACCGGGCGACGTGCTGGTGCTCTGCACCGGCGCGACCGCGGAGCTGATCCGGCGGCCGGAGGTCGCGAAGCACCTCGCCGACGCCTGGGCCCCTGGCTCCCCCGATCTCCTCGGGTTCCTGCAGCAGGCCGGCTTCCGGACGGCCGGCGCCGACACCGACCGCACACTGGTGTGCCTGTGGGAGGCCGTCTGACGACCGGGAGCCGTCGGCTCAGCGGCCTTGCAGGTGCAGCGTGGGCTCCCCGGCGCGGTCACCCGAGGGCGGGCCGACCACGGCGGTGAACTCCCGTGTCCCCACGACGAGATCGGGGCCCGCCCGGCCGAAGGACGGGGTGAACGGCTCGGCGGCGGTGGCGGCCGGGCCGTAGCGGACGGCGAACAGGTGGAGGTCGTCCGGGCCGTTGCGGACGGCGGGAGCCTCGACGGCGGTGGTGGCGGCGATGTGACGCCAGCCCTCGTCGGGGTTGCCGAAGCCGCGGGGGTCGGCGGCGAGACGGAAGGCCGCCTGCTCCTGGGTGAGGTCGATCGTGGTGGCGCTGCTGAAGTAGGCGGCGCCGTCCGTGCCGGGGAAGTCCGGCGTGGTGAGGCGGAGCCCGGCCGCGCCCGCGACGGCCATGCCGCCGAGGACGAGCGCGCCGTCGGTCGTGTGCCGCAGGCCCTTCGCGGCGAAGTCGACGCCGGCGGCGTGCCGGAGCTTGGCGAGGCGGTCGCCGTGGGCGGTGGCGTACGGGAGGCCGGCCAGCAGATAGGGCGCGCCAGGGCGGCGGTCGACGGCGACGACGAGCCAGAGGCGCGTGCCGTCGGTGACGTACAGGGACCGGGTGTGGACCAGGTCCCCGCCCCGGGTGACCACGGGCTTGGTGACCAGTTTCGCCGCGAGGCCGGGCGCGGCGGTGACGTCCCGCACGCGCACGCGGCCGAACGGCCGGGTGAGCAGGAAGCCGTCCTCGACGGGGCCGATGCCGTGCCGGCGGTCGACGGCGGCGGGCAGCAGCACCGTGCGCCCCGCCTCGACGACGGCGGGCGTGAGGCGGTCGTCGAAGGAGACGCTGACGCCCTCGTGGCGCAACTGGTGCCGCGCCGCCCCCTCGCGCGGGGTGCGGTGCCAGCGCGCGGGGTCCTGGGTCTGCCAGACCAGCATGAAGGCGAAGTGCCCGTCGAGGGCGCCGTCGGGGCCCGCGGCGTGCCGGGCCCAGCGGGTGTCGCCGAGGTAGCGGCCGAGGTCGCAGCCGACGCGGCGGCTGAAGTGGCGCAGCCCCAGGACGGCTTCGAAGCCGCAGTGCTGCTCGCTGTAGCGGGGGCCGCCGACGTCGTAGCCGCAGGAGGAGAGCCGGGCGTCGATGTAGCGGGCGATCTCGTCGCCGTCCTCCAGGAAGACCTCTTCGCCGCTGATCCGGTGGGCCTGGGCGAGGAAGGACAGTGAGATCGGGCCGTAGTTGTTGTCGTAGGCGCCGCCGTGCTCCGCGGGCAGCAGCGCGCCCCGGTCGGGGAGGCGGCGGGCGCGCACCTCCCGCCCGTACAGCTCCATGGCGGTGGCCCGTACCGCCGCACCGTCCGCCGGGGGCAGGTGGCGGGCGAGCATGAGGCCGCCCACGACGCAGCCGATGGCCTGGTTGGTGGCGTCCTGGGGGTTGAACCAGGTGATCTCGGTGAGCCGGCGCCAGTAGCCGCGCGCCAGCCCGGTGAGGGCGGCGCGGTGCGCGGCGCCGAGCAGCCCGTCGGCGGCGTCGAGGAGGTTGACGGCCTGGAGCAGCGCCCACACGGTGCTGGGCCAGTCCCCGAGGGGGTGCTCGCCGTCGCCGAGGGAGTAACGGGCGTACGGCACACCGGAGTCACGGACCCGCAGGTTGGGGTAGCCCGGGTTGTCGTGGACGTAGACGCGCTCGCGCAGATGGAAGTCGAGACTGCGGCGGACCGGCTCGGCAAGGTGCTCCAGGCCGCCGCCGGATCGCCGGAAGGCCAGCGCCAGCAGCGAGGTGACGCCCAGTGAGGTGTCGCCGACGTCGAGGACGCAGCCGGGGCGCTCCAGATTGCCGTCCGGAGTGATCCGGGCGAGCGCCTCCTCGGCGACGCGCGCGAGCACGGCGTCGTAGGCGTCCGCGTCGTCGGGCAGATCGTGCAGGGCGCCGCGCTGGTAGGTGAGATACACCGGTTCGGCCTCGGGTGCTGCTGCCACGGGTGCGAGCGTACGCCCGGGAGCCGCGGCGCACCGCGCGCCGCGGCCGGGGATCACCAGGCGGGCCGGACCGGGCCGCCCGGGGCGACGCGGGCGAGGTCCTCGGCCAGCGCGCGCAGACGGGCACGGCCGAGGGAGGAGGTCCAGGGGCGGACGGCCTCGGCGGCGGCGGCCTCGGCGGCGCGGGTGCAGGCGTGGCCCCGGTCGGTGAGGACCACGAGCCGGGCGCGGGCGTCGTCGGGGTGCGGGCGGCGCTCGGCGTAGCCCTTGGCGACGAGTTCGTCGACGAGCTGACCGGCGCCCTGACGGGTCACCCCGAGGTGCGCGGCGAGCTCGGTGACGGTGGCGCCGCCCGCGGCCATGCGGGCGAAGGCGAAGCCGTGGGCGGGGCGCAGGTCGGTGAAGCCGCGGGCGACGACACCGTCGTGGATGGCGGCGGTGAGGGCGCCCGCGGCCGCCAGGAGGTTGACGCCCAGGGCCGTGGCCAGGGCCTCTTCGTCGTTCATGGGAATCACCTTGACACAGTGCGCAAGCAGCTTGAGCATATGGGCAAGAAACTTGCGCAAGCCACTTGCCCATATGTACCTCGTGAGGAGTCCCCATGCCCGTCGTCCGCGCCTCCGACGCCCTCGTGCACGACCTGCACGGCGTCCGCTTCGTCTCGTACGCCGCGACCGCCACCGGCAGCCGCGAGATCTGCGCCTGGCGCGGCGAGGTGCCGCCGCGCACCGCCGGTCCCGCGCACGTCATCAGCCGGGAGGAGGTCTTCCTGGTGCTCGGCGGCACGCCCCGGCTGTCGCTGGACGGCGAGCGCCACGACCTCTCACCCGGCGACGTGGCCATCGCGCCCGCCGGATGCTCCCTGGTCCTGGAGAACCCTGCGGACGAGCCCGCCGCGCTGTGGGTGACCACGAGCACCGGCCTGGAGGCGGCCCTGGCCGACGGGTCGCGGCTCAGCCCGCCGTGGGCGCGCTGAGCCGGGAGCACCGTCCGGGCGAGGCGGGCGGGCCTGGCCTCACTGCATGTGCGCGGTGTCGTTCCAGAAGATGATCGCGGGGTCGCCGTACTCCCAGCCGAGGACGGAGAGCGAGGCGGGCGCCAGGCTCAGCACCATGCCCCGCATCGGGTCCAGGCGCAGCCACCGGGCGGCGAGGGTGCGCAGGAAGTGGCCGTGGGCGAAGACCACGGCGTCGCTGTCCTCCGACTTGGCCCAGGCCACGACCTCGTCGGCGCGGTTGGCGACCTGCCAGGAGGTCTCGCCGCCGACGACGCCGTCGCGCCAGATCACCCAGCCCGGCCGCTCCTCGCGGATCTCCGGCGAGGTCCGGCCCTCGTACTCCCCGTAATCCCACTCCCGCAGGGCGTCCCAGGGCTCCGCGCGGTCGCCGAAGCCGGCCAGCTCGCAGGTCTCGCGGGCGCGCTGCAAGGGGCTGGTGCGGACCCGGGCGCCGGGGAAGTCGTGCCAGGGCGCGCGGGCGAGGCGCTTGCCGAGCAGGCGCGCGGCCTCGCGCCCTTCCTCGGTGAGCGGGATGTCGGTACGGCCGGTGTGCTGGCCGCTCTTGGACCACTCTGTCTGTCCGTGCCGGACGAGGACGAGGCGCGGGGCCATCAGGAAGCCACCTCCTTGTGGACGGCTTCGATGTTGTTGCCGTCGGGATCGCTGACGAAAGCGCAGTAGGCGCGGTATTCGGGCCAGTGCCGGGGGCCGTGCCGCGAGGTCCCCCCGGCGGCGACCGCGGCGGAGTGGAAGGCGTCGACGGCCGCCCGGTCGGGCGCGGCGAACGCGATGTGGGCGCCGCGGGTGGGCTGCCCGTCGGCCCGCTCCAGGGCGAACGAGGGGGTGTCGCGGTCCGGGTGCCAGTACTCGGCGACACCGTCGGTCTCATAGCCGATCACCACGCCGAGCGGCGCCAACGCGGCCGTGTAGAAGGCCCGGCCGGCCTCGTGGTCCGCGGCGAAGACGCCGATATGGTGGAAGAACGATTCCGCCGAGCCCTCTGAGGTCACGGTCATAGTGTCCCTCCCGACCGGGCGGACGCACAAAACGACGCCCGGCACCCGGGGGGCGGCGGCCGGCTCCCGGGGCGGCCGGATCAGGGTGGTCGTGACCACCGCGGAGGGGGCGCGTACGCTGCCGGTCGCCGAGCCGTCGCAGAGGAACGAGGAGCCGGATGACGCCCGCGACACAGCCCCTGGACGTGCGGTGGATCCACGGGTCGCCGTCCGCGAAGCACAACACCGACCCCGACATCCAGGTGTTCGCGTACGCCGAGGACACCGTCGTGCTGCGCCAGAACAAGGCGGTCCACTACGAAGCGCCCTTCCTCTTCCTGCTCTTCGGGCAGGAGCGCGCGGTGCTGATCGACACCGGGGCCACGGAGTCCGCCGCGCACTTCCCGCTGCGCCGGGTCGTGGACGAGCTGGTCGACGCGTGGCTGTCCCGCCATCCCCGGGAGGGGTACGGGCTGCTGGTGCTGCACACGCACGCGCACGGCGACCACGTCGCGGGCGACGGGCAGTTCGCGGACCGCCCGGACACCGTCGTCGTCCCGGCCGGCCGCGACAGCGCGTGGGCCTTCTTCGGCTTCGACGCGGACCCGGACCGGGTCGCCCGGGTCGACCTCGGCGGCCGGGTCCTGGAGTGCCTGGCGACCCCCGGCCACCACGAGGCCGCCGTCACCTACTACGACCCCCGCACCGGCTTCCTGCTCACCGGCGACACGGTGTATCCGGGCCGGCTGTACATCGCCGACTGGGCCGCCTTCGGACGCACCGTCGACCGGCTCATCGCCTTCGCCGCGGAACGGCCGGTCAGCCACGTGCTGGGCTGCCACATCGAGATGAGCCGCGAGCCCGGCGTGGACTACCCCGTGCGCACCACCTACCAGCCGGACGAACCGCCCCTGGAGATGACGGCCGGTCAGCTGATCGAGATCCGGCGGGCGATCGACGAGATCGGCGACCGCCCCGGCCGCCACCCCTATCCCGGCTTCGTGATCTGCCGGCAGGACTAGCCAGTAGGCCCAGGACATGCACACCGTCGCCGTGACCCTGACCGTTCTGCTGCTGCTCGAGGTCGTCCCCTCGGTCGTCGCCCAGCCGGCCCGGGCCCGCCCGGGTCTGGAACGCCTCGACGAACTCACCCGCCTCGGCGTGCTCCAGGGCCGGCACCCCCGGTGCCGGTCCTGCTCGGCACGCTGCACGCGCTCGGCGCCGCGGCCGTGATCGCGGGTCTGTGGCGGCCCGTCCTCGGCGTCGCCGGGGCCGCACTGGAGGCAGCGATCTTCGGCTGGACGCTCCACCGCCAGGTCCGGGCCGGCGACCGGGGACGCGCGCTCGGCGCCTACCTGCTCCTCCTCGCGATGGCCCTGGCCGTGCTGGTGGTGAACGCGCTGCGCTAGGGCGTGTCGTCAAATTGACGCCGTCCGCCCGAAGGGCGGGCCCCGCGGTGTCTGGTGCGGTGCATCGCAAGGCGGAGAGTCGGCAGTCGTCCTCGTAGTTGGCTACTCGGACGATTCGACAACGCAGCGTGGGGGCACCCCCAGCCGAAGGCTGGGGGAGTGCCGTGCCTGGGGGCACCTCCCAGCGGAGCTGGGGGAGGGAATTTGACGGCAGGGCCTAGGCCCTGTCGTCGCCGCGTGCCGGCGCGGAGGCGCTGCGCACCAGGACGCCGCGCGTGACGCCTTCGCCGCGTACGGTCGCGGCAGGCACGGCGGGCGCGGCAGGCGCCCCGGCCGCCGCGGCCTCCGCCTGCCGTCCCCAGCGCTTGGCGATGACGGCGCAGACCATGAGCTGCATCTGGTGGAAGAGCATCAGCGGGAGCACCGCGAGACCGGCCTGCGCGCCGAACAGCACGGTCGCCATGGGCAGTCCGGCGGCGAGGCTCTTCTTCGACCCGGCGAAGACGATGGTGATCCGGTCCGCCCGGCCGAAGCCGAGCCGCCGCGCCCCGTACGAGGTCAGCCCCAGCATCGCGGCCAGCAGCAGGGCCTCCGCCAGCAGCAGCCCGAGCAGCCGCAGCGGGGTCACCAGGTGCCAGATGCCACCGACCACGCCCTCGCTGAAGGCGGTGTAGACGACCAGCAGGATCGAGCCGCGGTCGACCAGCCCGAGCACCTTCTTGTGCCGCAGGACGAAACCGCCGATCCACCGGCGCAGCAGCTGCCCGGCCACGAAGGGCACGAGCAGCTGCACCAGGATCCCGAGCACCGAGTCCATCGAGAAGCCCGCGCCCCTGCCGTGGAGCAGCACCGCCGCGAGCAGCGGGGTCAGCACGAGTCCGGCGAGGCTGGAGAAGGAGCCGGCGCAGATGGCCGCCGCGACATTGCCGCGCGCGATGGAGGTGAAGGCGATCGAGGACTGGATGGTGGAGGGCACCAGGCACAGGAAGAGCAAGCCGGTCCACAGCTGCGGCGTGAGCAGGTACGGCACCAGGCCGCGGGCCGCCAGCCCGAGGACGGGGAACAGGACGAACGTGCAGGCCAGCACCGTCACATGAAGCCGCCAGTGACGCAGTCCGTCCATCGCCTCACGGGTGGACAGCCGCACCCCGTACAGGAAGAAGAGCAGCGCCACGGCCGCGGTGGACGCCCCTCCCGCCACGGGCGCGGCCGCGCCCCGTGCGGGCAGCAGGGCCGCCAGCAGGACGGTGCCGAGCAGCGCCGCGATGTAGGGGTCCAGGGGGAGCCAGGACGGGTAACGCAGGCGGCGCATGGACTTCCTCATCGGTGCACGGACGTGACCTTCCCAGCATGCCCGTTGCACCGGCGATCGTAAATGGCAGTGACCGTGCTGACTGCCATCACGTTTCGCGATCAGCGCCGCTACGCTGGCGGCATGTTCGATCCGGTGCAGCTGCGGACCTTCGTCACGGTCGCGGGGACCCTGAGCTTCACGCAGGCCGCCCGGCGGCTGGGCCTGCGCCAGTCGACCGTCAGCCAGCACGTGCGGAAGCTGGAGGAGGAGGCGGGACGGCAGTTCTTCGCGCGGGACACACACAGCGTGGAGCTGACCGAGGACGGCGAGGCCATGCTGGGCTTCGCGCGCACGATCCTGGAGGCCAACGAGCGGGCGGCGGGCTGGTTCGCGGGCACCCGGCTGCGCGGGCGGCTGCGCCTGGGCGCCTCGGAGGACTTCGTCCAGACCCGGCTGCCGGAGATCCTGGAGGGCTTCCGGCGCGACCATCCGGAGGTCGACCTGGAGCTGACGGTCGAGCTGTCGGCCACCTTGCACCGGCGGCTGGCCGCGGGGCGGCTGGACCTGGTGCTCGGCAAGCGCGCGGCCGGCGACACGCACGGCGAACTGGTGTGGCGGGACCGGCTGGTGTGGGTGGCCGGGGAGCGGTTCCGGCTCGACGCGCAGCGGCCGGTGCCGCTGATCCTCTACCCGGCCCCGGCGATCACCCGGGCACGGGCGCTGGAGGTCATGGAACGGCACGCCCGGTCCTGGCGGATCGCGTGCACCAGCGGCTCGCTGAGCGGACTGGTCGCCGCGGCCCGCGCGGGGCTCGGGGTGATGGCGCACGCCGAAGGGCTCGTACCGCCCGGCCTGGTGCGGGTGCCGGCCCGCGCGGGCCTGCCCGAACTCGGCGGGGTGGACTTCGTGCTGCTGCACGGCGCCCGGCGGCCCGCGGCTCGCGAGGCGGCGGACGCGCTGGCGGCGGCGATCCTCAGTGGATCCCTTCGGTCGTGATCTGCTTCACCAGGCGCAGCGAGGGCACGGTCTCCACGTGCCGGACGCCCTCCAGGGCGCCGACCTGCTCGCTCAGGTAGCGGTACATCTCGGCGGCGTCCCGGCAGATGACCACCGCGACGAGGTTGGACGAGCCGGTGGTCGCCGCGACGTAGGCGGTCTGCCGATGGGCGGCCAGCGCCGTGCCGACGGAGTGGAGCGCGGAGGGGGCCGCGGTGATCCAGAACAGCGCCCGGGTGTCGTGGCCGGTCCACGCCGTGTCCAGCTGTACGTCGGTGTAGAGCACGCCCGAGCCGCGCAACTGCTCCAGCCGGCGCTTGACCGCGGACTCCGACAGCCCGGTGGCCCGGTGCAGTTCGGGGTAGCTCGCGCGCCCGTCACGCGCGAGGGCGGCGAACAGGGCCTCGTCGGCGGCGTCGAGGACGACGGTGCCGGACTCCGGGGGCTCGGACGGGGGCAGTCGCAGGGCGTCGGCCTCCTGCTCGGTGAGCGCGTCCCGCTTGGTGAACCACCCCATCGCGCCGCCGTAGAAGGTGTGCAGGATGCTGTGGGCGCCGATCTCCACGATGCTCGGGGTGCGCGGCAACCGTCCCAGCACCAGCGCGTCGTGCTCGCCGTGGCTGCGGGGCCGGGTGATGCACATGACCTCGGTGCCGCCGGACATCAGCGAGATCCACGCGGTGTCCTCGCGCCGGGCCAGTGCCTTGGCCAGCGACTCGGCGGCCTCCGGCGTGCTGCGCAGGCGCAGCGCCCAGCGCGTCCTGCCGAGCAGTTCCTGCTCGGGCAGGCCCAGTACGCGCATCCCGAAGTCGGCGTACAGGCGGCGGTAGCGGCGCGCCACGGTCTGGTCGGAGACGCCCAGCACGTCGGCGATCCGGCTGAAGGGGGCGCGGCCGTCGAGCTGCAGGGCGTGCAGCAACCGCAGGTCGAGCTCGTCGAGCGTGTGGGAATCCATCACCCTCCCCTTCGTCATGTCGGAATCCGGCGCATCCCGGCTTGTGGCTGGAAGAACCGGGCCACCCTTCGCGATGGTACGGAAGAACGGTCTTGACGAACACCTACGGAGAACAGGGAAGACGATGCGCAAATGGGGACCGCTGGTCGCGGTCTGTCTCGGCACCTTCATGCTGCTGATCGACGTGACGATCGTGATCGTCGCACTGCCGGACATCGCGGACGCGCTGAACGCCTCGCTGTCCGACCTCCAGTGGATGATCGACATATACGCGCTGGCCCTGGCCGCCCTCCTGCTGGGCGCCGGCTCGGCGGCCGACGTGATCGGCCGGCGCCGGATGTACGTGGCGGGGACCGCGCTGTTCGCCGCCGCGTCGCTCGCCTGCGGCCTGGCTCCGGGAGCGGGCTGGCTGGTGGCGATGCGCGCCGTGCAGGGGGTGGGGGCGACCGCGATGTTCGCCACCACGATCTCGCTGCTCGGCGCGGCCTACCAGGGGCGTGACCGCTCGGTGGCGCTCGGCGTGTGGGGCGCGGTCAGCGGCGCGGCGGCCGCGCTGGGCCCGGTGCTGGGCGGCCTGCTGACGCAGGCACTGGACTGGCGGTGGATCTTCTTCGTCAACCTTCCGGTGAGCGTCGTCGCCATCGCGATGACGCTGCGCGTGGTCGGCGAGTCGAAGGGCCACGGCGGCGCGCGGATCGACTGGCCGGGCACGGCGTCCTTCACCGGCTTCGCGGGACTCACCACCTTCGCGGTGATCCGCGCCGACGAGGCCGGTTGGGCCTCGGCGCGCACGGCGGCGACCTTCGCCGGCGCGGCGGCGGCACTGGCCGTCTTCGTCCTGGTGGAGCGGCGTTCCGCACACCCGATGCTGGACCTCGCGCTGTTCCGGGACCGCTCCTTCACCGCCGTCATGGTCGGGGCTTTCGCGCTCGCGGGCACGGCGTTCGGCGTCCTGGCCTACACCTCGCTGTGGTTGCAGACCCTGCTGGGGCTGAGCCCGGTGCGCGGCGGACTGGTGCTGATCCCCCTGGCGCTGGCGGCCTTCGTGGCCTCGGCGCTGGGCGGCCGGCTCCTGCACGGCGCGCCGTACCGGCTGGTGATCGGCGGCGGGCTGGTGCTGATCGGCGCCGGGGCGCTGGCGCAGGCGGTGCTGGACGCGGACTCCGGGTGGGCCTCGCTGACCGTGGGCCTGGTCGTGGCCGGGCTCGGCGTGGGCCTGGTCAACCCGGCGATCGCGGGTGCGGCGCTGGCCTCCGTGCCGGCCCGGCGGGCGGGCATGGCGGGCGGCGCGGTCAACACCTTCCGCCAACTCGGCTACGCGCTGGCGGTCGCCGTCTTCGGCACGCTGCTCACCGGCCGCATGGAGCACTCGCTGCGCGACTCGGGCGTGCCCGACCCGCACGCCACCGCCCGGGTGCTCGCGGGCGGCGGGGCACGGGAACTGCTGGCCCGGGTGCCCGAGGCGCGGCGCGCCGCCACCGACCACGCGCTGCACGCCGCCTTCGCCTCCGGGCTGAACGCGGCCGCCCTGACGGCCGGGGCGGCGGGACTGGTCGCGGGCGCGGTCGTGCTCGTCCTCGTACGGTCGAAGCCGCAGGCGACAGCGCCGGAACCGGAGGTTCCGGAGCCGGTGGCCGCTGTAGAGCGAGGGTGATCCCCGCGAGTGGATTTGGTGCAGATCCGGGCGGGGTCCGCTCCGCCCGGGCGCGCCCTTCCGGACTCATGTTCCTTGCGGTAACAGGGAATCCGCTCGTCACCGGGGTGCGGGAACCCCTCCGGGGACCCACACACCCGGTTTCCGCACCCCTCCCGCGGCGTCGCGCCATCGGGTAGCTTCTGCAACCGCCCAAGCGGTCGAGGAGCGACGTTGCGCGAGTTCACCATCCCCCCACTGGTGACGGCACCCCAAGTCGGTGGTCTGGCGGACTCCGTGTTCGCCGCCGCCGCCGAGGAGCCGGACCGTGTCGTGCTCGCCCGCCGGTCCGGTCCGGAGGGCGCGGAGTGGGAGGACGTCACGGCCGCCCGCTTCCGGGACGAGGTCGTCGCGGTGGCCAAGGGCCTGCTGGCACACGGCATCCGCTTCGGCGACCGGGTCGGCCTGATGTCCCGCACCCGCTACGAGTGGACCGTGCTGGACTACGCGCTGTGGACGATCGGCGCCCAGCCGGTGCCGATCTACCCGACGTCCTCCTCCGAGCAGGTGCGCTGGATGCTGCTCGACTCGGGCGCGGTCGCCTGCGTCGTGGAGCACGAGGACCACGCGATGACCATCGGCGCGGTCATCGACGAACTCCCCCGGCTGGCCCGGCTGTGGCAGCTGGACTCCGACGCGCTCACGGAGCTGGCCCGGGACGGCGCCGAGGTCGACGACGACCTGGTCCACCGGCACCGGATGGCCGTCACCCCGAACGGCCCGGCCACCGTCATCTACACCTCGGGCACCACCGGCCGGCCCAAGGGCTGTGTGATCACGCACGCCCATTTCATGGCCGAGGCCGACAACGTCATCGCCAAGTACGAGCCGGTCTTCCATTCCAAGCCCGGCGACGAGGCGTCCACCCTGCTCTTCCTGCCGCTCGCCCACGTCTTCGGCCGCATGGTGGAGGTCGCGGCGGTGCGTGCCCGGGTGCGGCTGGGGCACCAGCCGAATCTGGCCGCCGCCGAACTGCTGCCGGCGATGGCCTCCTTCAAGCCGACCTTCGTGCTCGCGGTCCCGTACGTCTTCGAGAAGGTCTTCCAGGGCGCCCGCCGCAAGGCCGAGGCGGGCGGCAAGCTCGGGCCCTTCGAGAAGGCCGTCGAGATCGCGGTACGGCACGCGGAGGCGATGGAGGCCCGCGCCTTCGGCACCGGCCCGGGCCCGAGCACCGGACTGCGGATGCAGCACCAGCTGTACGAGAAGCTGGTCTACGGCAAGGTGCGCGCGGCCCTCGGCGGCAAGGTCCGGCACGCCTTCTCCGGCGGCTCCGCGATGGACCGGCAGCTCGGGCTGTTCTTCGACGGCGCGGGCGTGCGGATCTTCGAGGGCTACGGGCTGACCGAGACGACGGCCGCCGCCGTGGCCAATCCCCCCGAGCAGACACGTTTCGGCACCGTCGGCCTGCCCATACCCGGCACCACCGTGCACATCGCGGACGACGGCGAGGTGTGGGTGCACGGCGGCCAGGTCTTCTCCGAGTACCTCAACAACCCCAAGGCCACCGCGGAGGTCCTGCACGACGGCTGGCTGGCCACCGGCGACCTCGGCGCGCTCGACGAGGACGGCTATCTGACCATCACCGGCCGGAAGAAGGAGATCCTGGTCACCAGCGGCGGCAAGTCCGTCTCCCCGGTGGTGCTGGAGGACCGGGTGCGGTCCCATCCGCTGGTGTCGCAGTGCGTCGTGGTCGGCAACGACCGCCCGTTCATCGCCGCGCTCATCACCCTCGACACGGAGGGCCTCGGGCACTGGCTGACCATGCGGGGCAAGCCGCAGCTGCCGATCGCCAAACTGATCCACGACGCCGACCTGGAGACCGAGATCCGCCGGGCCGTGGTCGCCGCGAACACCCTGGTCTCGCAGGCCGAGTCGATCCGCACCTTCCGCATCCTGGCCGGCCAGTTCTCCGAGCAGGAAGGGCTGCTCACGCCGTCGCTGAAGCTGAAGCGGAAGGCGATAGAGAAGGCCTACACACGGGAGATCGACGCGCTGTACCGGCACTGAGCGGGGACGGCCGGAGACGGCCCGGAAAGCGGCACCGGAAACCGCCCGGGAATGCGCGCCCGGTCGTGACCGCTGTAGTGGGGGTTGTGCCCATTCCGATCGACGACCTAAGGATCAGCCGCCTGTGAGCACGGTCCCCGACATCACTCTCAACAACGGCGTCACGATGCCGCAACTCGGCTTCGGCGTCTGGCAGGTGCCGGACGACGAGGCGGCGGACGCGGTCGGCACGGCCCTGGAGGCCGGCTACCGCAGCATCGACACCGCCGCGCTGTACCGCAACGAGCAGGGCACCGGCCGCGCCATCGCCGCCTCCGGCATCGCCCGCGAGGACCTGTTCGTCACCACCAAGCTGTGGAACACCGACCAGGGCCACGACAACGCGCTGCGCGCCTTCGACACCTCCCTGGCCAAGCTCGGCCTCGACTACGTCGACCTCTACCTGATCCACTGGCCGACGCCCGCCCGCGGCCTGTACCTGGAGACCTGGCGCGCCCTGGAGAAGATCCACGCCGACGGCCGGGCCCGGGCCATCGGCGTCTCGAACTTCCCCGTCGAGCAGCTGCGTCACCTGCTCGACGAGGGCGGCATCGTGCCCGCCGTCAACCAGATCGAGCTGCACCCCAACCTCCCGCAGGCGGAGCTGCGCGCCTTCGACGCGGCCCACGGCATCGCCACCGAGGCATGGTCACCGCTCGGCCAGGGCCGCGGCCTGCTCGAAGAGCCGGCACTCGCCGCGATCGCCGCCAAGCACGGCAAGAGCCCGGCGCAGATCGTGCTGCGCTGGCACCTCCAGCTCGGCAACGTCGTCATCCCCAAGTCCGTGACCCCCGCGCGGATCAAGGAGAACATCGACGTCTTCGGCTTCGAGCTGGACGCCGAGGACCTGGCGGCGATCGACGCCCTCGACAACGGCGGCCGCCTGGGCCCCGACCCGGCCGCGTTCAACTGACGTTCCTCGCACAGCGGGAGGGCGGCGGCACGGAGATCCGGGCCGCCGCCCTCCCGCACGCAACGGCGCGGGACTAGCCTGCGGTCGTGCTGGACTACGAGAGCGAGGCCGCACGGTACGACGCCACCCGGGGCGGGATACCGCGGGCCCGGGCCGCCGCCGCGGCGGTGCTCGGGCTGGTGCCCGGCGAGGCGCGCACCCTGCTGGACGCGGGATGCGGGACGGGCCTGGTGACGGAACGCTGTGTGCGGCCCGGGCTGCGGGTGCTGGGGGTGGACGGCGCGGCCGCCATGGCACGGATGGCCAGGGCCCGCGTCGGACCGGGCGTCGTGGTCGCCGACGTCCGCCGGCTGCCGTTCGCGGCGGGTTCGCTGGACGCCGTGTCGACGGTGTGGGTGCTGCACCTGCTGCCGTTCGCACCGGAGGTGATCGCCGAGTGCGCGCGGGTACTGCGGCCCGGCGGGGTGCTGGTCACGACCGTCGACAAGGACGCCGGGCACGACGTGGACAGCGACATCGACGCGCTGCTGCGGCCCTTCGCACGGCGCGTGGCGCACGACGCCGAGGAGCGGGTGCTGCGGCGCGCCGCCGCGCACGGCCTGCGCCCGGCACGGGAGACCCGCTTCACCGGCCACGGACAGGGCCGGACACCCCGCGACCTGGCCGTACGCATCGCCGCCGGCCAGTTCGCGTCCGCGCTCGCGCTGGGCGAGGGGGACGCCGACGCGCTGGCCGGACGGCTGGCCGCGCTGCCGGACCCGGACCGGCCGCGCCCCGACCCGGTCTACCGGCTGATCGCCCTCGCCAAGGACTCGGGCTCCCTTACAACGGCGGCTCGTTGAGCAGTTCGTTCAGCCACCGCGCCATGCGTTCGACCGGCACGGTGCCGCTGCCGCCGCCGCCCACGGCCGGGAAGACCCGTCCCCAGGTGTGCGCCCGGCCGACCGCGCCGGCCCGGCAGGCAAGGCTCGCCAGCCGGCGCAGCGCGGGCAGGTCGTGGCCCTCGCCGCCCCAGGACTCCAGATAGCGGTCGCGCAACCGGGCCACCACCTCCGGGCCGTCCGCGCCGTACCGCTGGTGCGCCATACGGGCGGTCACGAGCAGGCTGGTGAAGGGGTGGGCGAGGGCCGCGTCGCCCCAGTCGAAGAAGACATAGGCGTCGCCGCGGTGGAAGACCTGGTCCTCGTGCAGATCGGCGTGGTCGAGCGTCGCGCCGATACCGGACCCGTCCAGCTCCGCGCACCAGTCGGCGAAACGCGGGCGCACGGCCCGGACCTCCGCGGGCGCGTCCGTACGCTCGATCAGCTCGTCCAGCAGTTCCGGCAGCCGCGCCGGCCGCAGGTCGGGGACGCCGAGCGCGGCCATCTCCTCCGCGCGGTGCGCGGTGGCGCGCTGCAACGCGGCGTACGCGCGCAGCGGGGCCTCCCAGTAGTAGGGGCTGCCCCCGGGCCGGTCCGCGGTGCCGGCCAGCAGCGGCCCGCCGTCCGGCAGCAGCGCCCAGGCCCGCGCGGTGTCCACGGCCAGCGGGGCCAGCACCCGGCCCGGCACCCACCCGTGCAGCGCCCGGGTCAGCGCGGGCTCGAATGCGGAGCCGGGCGGGTTCGCCTTGAACCACACCGTCTCCCCTGACACGGTGGGGATGCGCACCACCACCGACCAGGGGCGCAGCCGGGCCAGCCACTCCTCCCGAGCGCGCGGTCGCAGGGCCCGCCCGGCGATGGCCTCCTCCGCCCAGGCGAGGGCAGCCTGCCGCCACTCCCGGTCCGCCCAAGGCGTCGGTCCCTCGTGCTCCCCGATGTCGATCTGCGGTTCCCGCTCCATCCCCGCATCACAGCACGACCGCCCGCGCCCCGCACCTGCGTTACCGTCGGCCCATGACGACGACCACGACCGGCGCGGCCCCGTCGGGCGCGGGGGTGGGCGCCCTGCTCCGCGGCTGGCGGGAACGGCGGCGGATCAGCCAGCTGGAACTCGCGCTGCGGGCCGACAGCTCCGCCCGGCACATCAGCTTCATCGAGACCGGCCGCTCGCGTCCCAGCCAGACCATGGTGCTGCGGCTGGCCGAGCACCTGGACGTACCGGTGCGGGAGCGCAACGCCCTGCTGCTGGCGGCCGGTTACGCTCCCGCCTACTCCGAGACGCCGCTGCGCGACCCGGCCATGGACCCGCTGCGCGACAGCCTGGACCGGCTGCTGGCCGCGTACGACCCGAACCCCGCCCTGGTCCTGGACGGGATGTACGACATCGTGGCCGCCAACCGCGGGGCCGCCCTCCTGCTCGACGGCGTCGCCGAGCACCTGCTGCGGCCCCCGATGAACGCGATGCGGATCACCCTGCACCCGCAGGGCCTCGCCCCGCGCATCCTCAACTTCCGCGAGTGGCGAGGCCATCTGCTGGAGCGCATCGAGCGCCAGATCACGATGAGCGGCTACGCGCCACTGCGCCGGCTCCACGAGGAGCTGACGTCCTACCCGGTGGACGGCGCCCACCCGGAGCCCCCGGCGGCGGACGGCCCGCACGCTCCCTTCGCGCTGCCGCTGCGCGTCGCCCACGGGGGCCGGGAGCTGTCGTTCCTCTCGACGGCCGCCACCTTCAACACCCCCATGGACGTGACGGTCTCCGAGCTGGCGATCGAGACCTTCCTGCCCGCCGACCCGGAGACCGCCGCCGCCCTCCGCTCGGGGACGCCGTCCGTCACGCCTCCGGAACGCGGTCCAGGAAGCCGCTGACCGAGCGGATCCGGCCGTCCTCGGCCAGCGTGATCACATCGGACCCGGCGATCGGCGCCGTCCCCGCGGGTGCGCCCTCCGGGCCCAGCTCCCAGGAGAACCGCGCGATGTCGTGGTGCCCGTCCACACTCCCGGTGAGCGTGAAGACGAAGCCCGGGAACCTCTCCCCCACCGCGCCGATCAGCGCGCTGACGGCCTCGTGCCCGGTGGCCTCGGCCAGCGGGTCGGTGTACCCGCCGTCCTCCGTCCACGCGGCGGCCACGGCCTTGGCCCGCGCCTCTGCGTTCCCGGCGTTCCAGGCCTCGAAGTACCGGGCCACCGCGGTCTCGTACCGGTTCTGCGCCATGTCGCTTCCTCTTCCCTCGTCGTGATCGGCCCGGCGGACGGGGTGGAGTGCGCCACCCCGTCCCCGGTTGAGTCCACCCTGCCGGGGCGGCGCGGAGGCGTCGATTACCCCGGAGGTAAGGCGGCGGGGCCTTTGACCTGCGACGCAGGTCATGGCGGCGGCCGGCCGTATGGCACCCGTGTTCTATCCCCGCCCTGGTGCGGCGTGATGAGTTGGAGCAGGGGCCGGGTTCCGCGGCTCCGGCGCGCCCGCGGCGCGTTGTGGCCGGTCCGGTGCCCCCGTACGTCTCAACGGCTCGCCGAAGAGATCCGGCGACCGGAAGGAATCACATTGATGCATACGAACGACCCGCTCAGACCGGTCGTGTTCGCGTACTCGGCTGTCCGGGAGACGTTGTCGGCCGTGGCGACCGGTCGCAGCGGCAGAGAACCGGACGGCACCGTCTTGGCCGTCTCCGGCGCCCCGATCGCCGGGCTGAACGGCGTCATCAGCCCGGACCTGGAGCCGGACCCCGATGTCGTCGAGGCCCTGGCCGGGAGCGAAAGCCTGCGAGGACTCCCGTGGAGCATCCAGGTGCGCTGCGTCCCGGCGCAGCGGATCAGCGCGGTGGCGGCACGTCACGGGCTGACCGAGGTCAGCGCGCAGCCGCTGATGGTGAGGCGGCCTGACGCGGGGATACCGCCGCGGCCGGCCGCCGGTGCCTTGCGTGTGCGCGCCGTGCAGGGCGACGAACTCGGCCTGTACGCCAAGATCATGGCGGAGGGCTTCGAGGTACCCCACGAGATGTTCGAGATCTTCGCCGACCCGGCCCTGGCCGAGGCGGAGGGATTCACCTTCTACCTGGCGGAGGTGGACGGCGTGCCCGTGGGGACGGGAATGGCCGCGATCCACGGTGATCTGCTGGGTGTCTTCAACATCTCCGTACTCCCGGACCACCGGCGGCAGGGCCACGGACGGGCCATCACGACGGAGATCGTGCGCGTGGGCCACGAGGCCGGCGCCACGACCGCCTATCTCTACTCCAGCGCGATGGGTGTGCCCGTGTACGCGTCGGCGGGTTTCCACACCGAGGAGATCCTGACGTGGTTCACCGCCCCGGCATAGGGCGCGAGCCCCGGCGGTCTCCCGCCCCGCCCGCAAGGGCCGGGCG
>NZ_JBHXSO010000069.1:0-10840 GCF_042714775.1 Streptomyces sp. NPDC058691
CCCCGCCCCCCCCCCCCCCCCCCGGGGGGCGGGGCCCGCCCCCCCCCGGCCCCCTCCCCCCCCCCCCCCGGCCCGCCCCCGCGGGGCGGCCCCCCCGGGGGGCCCCGCCGCCGCCCCCCCCCCCGCCCCTCGGCGTGTGCACGGAGTAAGGGGTACGGGGTACGGGGTACGGCGGGGTGCCGGTCAGCGCAGCCCGCGCCCCAGGGCGGTGATCAGCTCGCCGTCGGGGGTGTCCCCGCTCAGCTCCCAGAAGAAGGCACCGCCGAGCCCCTGGTCCTTGGCCCAGGCGGCCTTGCCCCGCAGGGTGCGCGGCGTGTCGTAGCTCCACCACTCGTCGCCGCAACGGGCGTACGCGGTGCCCGCGACCGTGCCGGTGACCGGGCAGCGGGTCTTGAGCACCTTGTAGTCCTCGCTGCCCGCCTCCCACGTGCCGGGGGCCGGGCCGGTCGCGCTGCCGCCGGGCGCCGACTGCGTCACCCCGGTCCAGCCGCGGCCGTAGAAGCCGACCCCGAGGAGCAGCTTGCCGGCGGGGACGCCGAGCCGGCGGAGCTTCTGCACGGTGTCCGCGGCGTTGAAGGTCCGCTCGGGGATGCCGCGGTACGCGGTGAGCGGGGAGTGCGGGGCCGTGGGGCCGGTGGCCGACCAGGTGCCGAAGTAGTCGTAGGTCATCGGGTTGTACCAGTCGACGTACTTCGCGGCGCGCCCGTAGTCGGCCGCCTCGAGCTTGCCGCCCGGCGAGGCGTCGGCGGTGAGGGCCGCGGTGAGCAGGTTCTTGCGCCCGAAGCGGTCGCGGAGCGCGCGCATCAGGTCCGGGTACGCGGAGCGGGCGCTGGTGTCGCAGGTCAGGCCGCAGGCGCCCGGGTACTCCCAGTCGATGTCGATGCCGTCGAAGACGTCGGCCCACCGCGGGTCCTCGACGAGCTTGTAGCAGGAGTCGGCGAAGGCCTCGGGGTCGGCGGCCGCCTGGCCGAATCCGCCGGACCAGCTGAAGCCGCCGAAGGACCAGAGGATCTTGAGGTTCGGGTACTGCTTCTTGAGCTTCCGCAGCTGGCCGAAGTTGCCGTGCAGCGTGCCGTCCTCGGTGCTGTCGGCGACACCGTCGACACTGCCCGCCGCGTCGTACGGCTGCTCGTAGTCGGCCCAGGAGTCGCCGACGGCGCACTTGCCGTCCGTCACATTGCCGAAGGCGTAGTTGATGTGCGTGAGTTGGGCGGCGGAGCCGGAGGTGGCCACGTCCTTGACGTGGTAATTGCGGGCGTAGACACCCCAGTCGATGAAGTAGCCGACGACTTTCGACCGGTCATGGTTGTCGTGGTGGCCGTGTCCCTGGCCCTGACCGTGGCCGTGGCCGTCCGTGTGTCGCTGGGAGGCCACGGGAGCGCTCGCGGGCTGGGCCGCGGCGGGGCCGGTGACCAGGCCCGCCGTGAGCAGCGCGGTTCCTGCGGCGACGAGGCCGACAAGGGTTCTGCGGACGCGTGATCCCTGCTGTCTGGGCATGCGGTTACCTCGGGTCGGAAGCGGGTGATGGGCGCGCGAGGTGCGGGGACACCCTAGGAGGACTAGACCAATACGGTCAATGGTCTGCACCATTACGGAATCCAGGCCTCCGTGACCCGCCGTCAGGACTGCCCGTCACCGGCCGGCACTCCCCGGCCGGCACCGCGTCAGCCGCGCAGGTACCCGAGGCCGGGAGCCCGGTCGAGATAGCCCCGCAGCAGGCGCCGCGCGACGGCGACGGAGTCGACGAGCGGATGCAGGGCGAAAGCCCGCAGCGCCGCGGCGCGGTCGCCGGTGGTGGCGGCCAGGATGACGTCCCGTTCCACGGACTTGACGGCGGTCACCAGGCCGGCCGCGTGGCCGGGCAGCGGGTCGCCCGCGATGGGGCGCGCGCCGCCCGCGTCCACGTGGCAGGGGACCTCGACGATCGCGTCGGCGTCCAGGGATTCCAGGACGCGGCGGTTGCGGACGTTGAGGATCAGCGTCGTACGCTCGTCCCGCGCGATGGCCCGCATCAGGGCGAGCGCCACGCGCTCGTAGCCGCCCGACTCCAGGTCGGCGGCGTCCCGTTCGCCCGCGCCCGCCGCCTCGCGGACGTCCGCCCCGTAGGTGGCCTCGCGCTCCAGCCGGGTCGCGTCCCAGGTCGCGAAAGGCGGGGTGCCGGGCACCCGCATGCGGTCGTAGAAGCTCCGCTGCTGGTCCAGGAGGAAGGCGCCGCGGGTCTGCTCCGCGGCCTGGGCGGCGGCGACGGCCTCGCGCTGGAAGTAGTAATAGTGCAGGTACTCGTTGGGGACCGCGCCGAGGGTGCGCAGCCAGTCGGCGCCGAAGAGCCGGCCCTCCTCGAAGGAGGCGAGCGCCTCGTCGTCGGCGAGCAGGCGGGGCAGCAGATCGACACCGTCCACGCGGACGGCGCGCAGCCATCCCAGATGGTTCAGGCCCGCGTACTCCAGCCGCGCCCGCCCGGGATCGACGCCGAGCGCGTGCGAGACGCGCCGGCCGAGGCCCACGGGTGAGTCGCAGATGCCGATGACGCGATCGCCCAGGTGATGCGACATGGCCTCGGTGACCATGCCCGCGGGGTTGGTGAAGTTGATGACCCATGCGCGCGGTGCGAGCCGCGCGACACGGCGGGCGATGTCGACGGCGACGGGGATCGTCCGCAGGCCGAAGGCGATGCCGCCGGGGCCCACGGTCTCCTGGCCGAGTACGCCCTCGTCCAGTGCGACGCGCTCGTCGACGACGCGGCCGGCGAGGCCGCCGACACGGATGGCGGAGAAGACGAAGTCGGCGCCGGTGACGGCCTCGTCCAGGTCGGTGGTGACGGTGAGGGCGGGCGCGTCCGCGTGGTCCTCGGACATCTCGCGGAGCACCCGCACGACGGCGTCGAGGCGCGCGCCGTCGAGGTCGTGCAGGGTGACGTGGGTAACCCGCCCCTCGGCGCGGTCCCGCAGCAGGGCGCGGTGGACCAGCGGGACGCGGAACCCGCCTCCGCCGAGAATCGTGAGCTTCATACCTCGACATCCTCCACCCCGGCCCCGCGCGGCGAGGTCCGGGTCGTCGCGCGTTCCGTGGCACCGGCCCGGCCGCCCCGGTCCCGGGGAGCCCGCACACGGACCCCGACCCTACCCGGGCCACCCCGCGAAACGCCGAAGCCGGGCGGCGTCGCGCCGCGTGGGGTGACAGGCCGTCAAGGGGGGGGGGAACACCTCCCCGCGCGAGGGACGTCGGCGGCCCCGGGTTCCATTCCCCTTCGTCCACCACAACTGGACCTCATACGCCTTCCATGGTGCCGACGTCCGGGAGAGCGCCCTCGGCAACATCTCGGAGTTGATGCGCGCCGTCGCGCAGATCCCGCTGCCGACGAGGACGGGGCCCACGTCACGGCACTGTCGGGCCGGCCGGCCCGGCGTACCGCTACCTCGACGCCTGACTCCCGCGCGGGAGCACCGCATCAGGGGGCCGGGGCCGGGTAGACGCGAGCCAACCCGGTGTGGCGAACGGGTGGCAGCGCCCGCGTGGGCGGCGCGCGGGCGCTGCGGGTGCCGGCCGGGCCGGTAGACCTGGCTGGCGGCGTGGTCGGACGGGGAGGCAGCGATGGGGCGCAGGGCGGCCGGGGTCGCGGGGTGGCTGCTCGTGCTGGAGGCGCTGTACGTGGTCCTGATCGGCCCGGTGACCGTGCTGGAGGCCGTGGTCGGGGCGGCCGGTGCGCTGCTGGCGGCAATCGCGGCCGACGCCGTGCGCGTGGCGTCGGGGGCGGCACCCGGAGGCGCCCGGTACGCGGTGCGGGCGGCCCTGGCCTGGCCGGGCGCGCTGCTCTCGGAGACATGGCAACTGGCACGGGCGGTCCTCGGCGCGCGGCGCCCGCGGGGCGGCTTCGGGCAGGTGCGGCTGCCCGACGGCGTCGGGGCGGCGTGGGCGGCGGCGGTGCTGTCGGCGACGCCGGGGGCGTACGTCGTGGCCTTCGGCGAGGAGGACGAGCGGGTCCTGACGGTGCACCGCCTCGGTGACGCCACGTCAGGTCTGGAACGCGCGCTGGGCGTGCGGGGCGTCGAGGAGGCCGAGGCGTGAACGCGTGGCTCATCGCGGCGGGGGTGCTGCTGGCCGCGGGCCTGGGACCGTGCGCATGGCTGGCGCTGCGCGGTGCCGCGCACACCCGCCTGGCCGGGGTGAATCTGGCGACGACGCTGGTGGCGGTCGAGTTCCTGCTGCTGGCGCAGGGCTTCGGGCGCAGCTCCTACGTCGATCTGGCGCTGGTGCTCGCGGTGGTCGGCCCGGTCGGCACGCTGGTGTTCACGCGGTTCCTGGCAGGCGAGCCGCATGAGGGCGGCGGACCCGCGACATGACGGTCCGTCACGGTCTCGCACTCGCGCTGCTGGTCGCCGGCAGCGCCGTGCTGCTGCTCTCCGCCGTGGCGATGGTCCTGCTGCCCGGCCCCTACGCCCGCCTGCACGCTCTGTCGCCCGCGGCGTCATTGGGCGCCCCGCTGATCGCGCTCGCGGTCGCGGTGGAGACCGGACCGGGCCGGGCGGCGCTGAAACTGCTCCTGATCGGCGCCCTGCTGGCAGCCGCGGGACCGGTGACCACGATGGCGATCGGCCGGCTGACGACGCGGCTCGACGAGGGAAAGGACCCGGCCGCATGACGGGAACGACCGCGGGCGACGTCCTGATCGCCGTCGCCCTGCTGCTGGTGGCGGTCACCGCGACCGCCGCGGTGCTGACCCGCGACCCCGTGCGGCAGTCCGTCGTCCTGGCCATGCTCGGCCTGGAGTTCGCGGTGCTGTTCACGCTGCTGCAGGCACCGGACGTGGCCCTGTCGCAACTCGGCGTGGGGTCGGTGCTGACACCGCTGCTGATCCTTCTGACGGTGCGCCGGGTGCGCCGCGGGCCGGCCGGGGAACGTGGCGCGGCCAAGAGGCGGCGCCGGTGAGCCGCACCACCCGGCTCCGCCTGTTCCTGGTGGCCGCGGCCGTCGTCTTCGCCGGGTTCGCCCTCGCCTGCGTCCAACTGCCGCCGTTCGGCGGCACGTCGCACCCGTACGGGGAGCGGGCCGTCGCCGCGGCGCTGGAACAGCGCACCGCCAACGTCGTCTCATCGGTCAACTTCGACCAGCGCGCCTTCGACACGCTCGGCGAGGAGTCGGTGCTCTTCGCGGCGGTGCTGGGCGCGACCGTGCTGCTCCGGCTCGCCCGGGACGAGCGCAAGGCGGCCCCCGCGGCGCAGCGGGTCCTGCCGCCGACCCGGCTGTTCGGTGCGCTGCTGCTGCCGTTGACGATGCTGACCGGCTGGTACGTCGTCGCCCACGGCCAGCTCAGTCCGGGCGGGGGCTTCCAGGGCGGGGTGATCCTCGCCTCGGGGCTCCATCTCGCCTACGTGGCCGCCGACTACCGGGTGCTCGGCCGGGTGCGCCCGCTGGCCGCGCTCGACGTGACGGACGCGCTGGCGGCCGCCACCTTCACCGCGCTGGGCCTGGTGGGCCTGGCCGTGGGGGGCGCGTACCTGGAGAACGTGCTGCCGCTGGGCACCTTCCGTGACCTGGCCTCCGGAGGCCTGGTGCCGCTGATCAACGCCGCGGTGGGGATCGAGGTCGGCTCGGGCGTCGTCGTGCTGCTGGCCTCGTTCCTCGACCAGGCCGTGGAGGTGACCGAGAAATGAGCGTGCTGCCCTACCTCGTGGCCGGGTGGGTCTTCCTGGCGGGCGTGTACGGGCTGGTGACCAGCCGCGACCTCATCCAGTCCGTGGGCTGCCTGAGCGTCGCGCAGTCGGGCACCTATGTGCTGCTGCTCGCCGTCGGCTACCGGCGCGGCGGGACCGCGCCGGTGTACTCCGACGCCCCCGTCCGCACACCCGTCGTCGACCCCGTCGTGCAGGCTTTGACGCTGACCGACATCGTGGTGGGCGCCGTCGTGACGGCCCTGCTGCTCAGCCTCGTCATCCAGCTCCGCAAACGGCACGGGACCCTCGACCCCGAGTCGCTGACCGGCCTGAAGGGCTGAGGGGCGGGCGTGGGTACGGACGTGGCGGGGGCGTACGTCCTGCTGCCGCTGGCCGTCGCCGTCCCGCTGCTGGGCGCGGTGCTGCTGGCCGTCGCCGGCCGGTGGCTGCCGCGGCTGGGCTGCGATGTGCTGGCCACGGCCTGCGCGGCGGCCGAGGTCGCGTGTGTGGCGACACTGTGGGCGCGCACCGGCGACGGCCGCGCGGTGACGTGGCTGGGCGGGTGGCGGCCGGAGGGTCCCGGCGGGCACGGCGTGGGCATCGTGCTGGAGGCGGACCGCGTGGGCGGCGGCATGGCGCTGCTGGTCGCCGTGCTGGTGCTGGCGGTTTTGACGTACTCCTGGCGGTACTTCGAGGAGCCGGGCGGCGACAACGCGGGCGCCTTCCCGGCACTGCTGCTGCTCTTCGAGGCGGGCATGTGCGGCTTCGCGCTCACCGGCGACCTCTTCAACGCCTTCGTCTTCTTCGAGCTGATGGGCGTGGTCGCGTACTCGCTCACCGGCTACCGGATCGAGGACCAGCGGCCGCTGCAGGGCGCGCTGGCCTTCGGACTCGTCAACTCGCTGGCCGCGTACGCCTCGTTGATGGGCATCGCGCTGCTCTACGCGCGCACCGGCGAACTGGGCTTCGCGGCGATCGCGCGCGAACTGGCCCGGGAGGGCGGGCCGGACGCGCTGGTGGTGTGCGGTTTCGTCCTGGTGATGACCGGACTGCTGGTGAAGGCCGCCGTGGTCCCCTTCCATCTGTGGCTGCCGGACGCGCACGCGGTCGCGCCGACCCCGGTGTGCATGCTGCTGTCCGGGGTGATGGTGGAGCTGGGCGTGTACGGGGTGGCCCGCGTCTACTGGGCGGTCTTCGCCGGCCCCGGCGGCATCCCGCACCACGCGCTGCGGGACACGCTCACGGCGGCGGGGGTGCTGACCGCCCTGGTGGGCGCTGTGATGTGCTGGCAGCAACGGCACCTGAAACGGCTGCTGGCCTTCTCCACGATCTCGCACGTCGGCCTGTTCCTGGTGGGCCTGGCGACCCTGACGCCGCTCGGCACGGCCGGGACCGCCGTGTACGTCGCCGGGCACGCGGGCGCCAAGGCGGCGCTGTTCGGCCTGACCGGCGTGCTGCTGGACCGGTACGGCTCGGTCGACGAGCACGGGCTGCACGGCCGGGCCCGCGGGCTCGTCCTGCCCGGGGCGCTGTACGTCCTCGGCGGGCTGGTGCTCGCGGGACTGCCGCCGTTCGGTACCGGGCTGGGCAAGGCGCTGGCCGAGGAGGCCGCCGGTCACTGGCAGGGCTGGCTGCCGGCCGTCTTCGTCCTGGCCTCCGCACTGACCGGCGGCGCCGTCCTGCGGGCGGCGCTGCGCGTCTTCCACGGCGCGGGGCCACGGCCGCGGGCCCGGCCGTGGGAGCCGGAGACGAGCGGCGAGGGCGAGGAGCCCGAGATCCGCGACCCGCGGCGGCCGCTCCCGGCCCCCATGCTCGCGGTGCCCGCGTTGCTGCTGCTCGGCAGCCTCGCGGTCGGCGCACTCCCGTCCGCCGGCGCCGCCCTCGCCTCCGCCGCGGCCGTCTTCACCGACCACCCGGGCTATGTCGCCGCCGCGTTCGGCCCGGCGTCCGCCGCCGTTCCCGCCGGGCCGGCACCACCCGCGCACTGGAACACCGCCGGGGTGCTGCTCGGCCTGCTCTCCACGGGACTGGCCGTCGCGGTCGCCGCGGCGGCGGTGTGGGGCCCGGGCCTCACGGGCGCACTGCCCGGACGGGCCCGTTCCGTTGCGGCGGCGGTCACCCGCGGGGCCGTCGTACCGCTGCGCCGGCTGCACTCCGGACTGCCCGGCGACTACGTCACGTGGCTCACGGTGGGAGTGGCTGCGCTGCTCATCGCCTTCGGCGCGCAGTCCGGCATCGGCTGACCGGCGGCGCCACCGTGCCCATGGGAACGGCGGAGTGCCGCTTAGGGCTCGCCCAGTCGCGGGTTTCGCACCGGAACACGTCGCCTGGCGGGCGGTACCGCTGTTCGCGCTGGACGCGGCGCCTACGTCCTCGCGGACTCCGGTGGGGCCACCGGGCTCACCGCAGCCGAATCACTCGCCCGCCCGCGCCGCCACCGCGGTCGTCGACACCACCAAGTCACCGCGCCAGAGCGCCCCTTGGCCGACATCCCGCCCCGCAGCGATGTCGCCGCCGGCCGTGCCGACAGGCCCGCGGGGCCCCGCTTCCGCGCGGTCGCGGCGGCCCTGCGGATTCCGGTGGGCCTCGCCGCCTCTGAACCACTCGCCGACCCGAGCGGCTGCTGCGGCCACCGTGGTCGTCCCGCCGGGTCGGCGCCGTGGCGTTCTACCCGTCGCCGCCGGCCGGCGCGATGAGCCGAGGATCCGCCGGCGGCACCACACGGTCGTAGCCGGCCGACGGCCGACCGCACACAGAAAGCCGCACAGGGTGTCCACCCCGGCCTGGCCCTGCAGCTCGCGAAGGTCGACGTCGAAATCGATCTCCTCGGCTGACATCGGACGGAAGATCACCAGCACATCCGGTACCGGCGGGCCCGCGCGCCAGTGCGGCACGGCCCCGGCCGCAGGTCGTCCGGAAGTCGCTGTCGCGGTCGGGCGGGAGAGGTCATCCGGTGGCGATGGGCTGCCGGAACGACATCGGAGACCGCCGATTGAGCAGTTCCGTGCGAACAGGACCGCTTTCGGCGCATCCCCGGCAGCCGCCCGCGGACAGGCCCTAACGTCCCGGCCACGGCCCTGTACGGACCGCTCGAGGGACAGGGGAGAGCACGATGCACACGACCGGGGACCAGCGGACGGCCGTTCGCCCCGCCGAGGGCGACAGCACCGCCGAGGAGATGTTCCGGGCCCTGCTGGAGTCGGCTCCCGACGCCATGGTCATCGTGGACGACACCGGCACCATACGGCTGGTCAACGCCCAGACGGAGTCCATGTTCGGGCACACCCGCGAGGAGCTGCTGGGCCGCCCGGTGGAGGTGCTGGTCCCCCGGCGCTTCCACGGTCACCACCCGGCGTACCGGCACGGCTACGCGGGCAACCAGCAGGTGCGGCCCATGGGCGCCGGGCTCGATCTGTACGGGCTGCGCAAGGACGGCCGCGAGTTCCCCGTCGAGATCAGCCTGAGCCCTCTGCAGACCGCCGACGGCCTGCTCATCTCGGCGGCCGTACGGGACGTCAGCGAGCGCAAGGCGGCCGAGGAGCGGATCAACGAACTGGCCGTACTGGTCGAGTCCTCCCAGGACGCGATCCTGGCCAAGACCCTCGACGGCCGGATCACGTACTGGAACGCGGCCGCGCAGCGGCTGTACGGCTACGCGGCGGACGAGGCGATCGGGCAGCACGTGTCGATGCTCGCCCCGGCGGAACTCAAGGAGGAGATCGCCGCCCTGCTCGGCCGCCTGGGGCGGGGCGAGCGGGTCGAGCACTTCGAGACGCTGCGGGTCACCAGCTCCGGGCGCCTGCTGGACGTCGACGTCACCCTGTGGCCGATCCGGGGGCGGGACGGCGCCATCGTCGGCGCCTGCTCCATCGTCCGCGACATCGCCGACCTGCGGCGCGCCGAGGAGGAGCTGACCGAGCTGTACCGGCAGCAGCGGCACATCGCGCTCACCCTTCAGCGCAGCCTCATGGGCTCGCCCGCCGAACCGCCCGGGATGCGCACGGCCAGCCGCTACTTCCCCGCGACGCAGGGCGCGGGCGTGGGTGGCGACTGGTTCGACCTGATCCCGCTGGGCGGGGGCCAGGTCGGCGTCCTGATCGGGGACGTGATGGGACGCGGGCTGGAAGCGGCCGCCGTGATGGGGCAGTTGCGCTCGGCCGCTCGGGCCTTGGCCAAGACCGGCATCCCGCCGCGCCAGTTGATCCAGGGGCTGGACGCCTTCGTCCACGACCTGCCCGATCAGCTCGTCACGTGCTGCTACCTGGTCGTCGACTCCGACGCGGGCGAGGTGACGGTGTGTTCCGCGGGACATCTGCCGGTGCTGCTGGTCGGCCCCGGGCCCGAAGCGCCGGTGCGGCCGCTGCCCGCGCCGATCAGCGTGCCGCTCGGGGTGGGCGACGTGCCGCACCAGCAGGTCTGCGTGCCGGTGGCGGCCGGTTCCACGCTGGTGCTGTACACCGATGGGCTGGTGGAGACCCCGCGTTCCGACATCGACGAGCAACTGGAGCGCCTCAGCGCCGAGCTGAGCTGTGCCTTCGCGCGCTCCGCCGAGCTCGAGGAGGCCGCCGACCTGGTGCTGGCCGCGCTGCGCCCGGACGCCGACGGGCACGCCGACGACGTCACCCTGCTGCTGGCCCGGCTGCCCGAGGCGCCGCTCGCGGCCACCGCGACGGAGATCGACGCGGTGCCGTCCGCCGTCGCCGAGGGGCGGCGGTTCGTCCACGAGACCCTGCACGCCTGGGAGTGCGGCCACGTGTCGGACTCGGCCTGCCTGCTGGCCTCCGAGGTCCTCACCAACGCCGTGCGCCACGCCCAGGGACCGCTCGGCCTGCGTCTGCACCGCACCGCGCTGGACGTCACCGTCGAGGTCTCCGACCACAGCACGCACATCCCCCAGCGCCGCCCCGCCGACCTCGCAGACGAGTCCGGCCGCGGCCTGCTGCTCGTCGAAGCGCTCGCCGCCGGCTGGGGCACCCGGCCCTCCAGCGACGGCAAGACCGTCTGGTTCACCCTCCGCCTCCGCCCAGCCCCCGCCCCCGAAGCCCCCCAGACCCCGCAATGACCCCGCCCCCAAGGGGCGCGCGGAACTGCGCCACCCACCGCAACCGACCCGCATCAGTCAGACACCCGGACGGCGGCCACGACCGCCACCCCCACAGGGGCGCGGGGAACTGCGCGACCAGCCCCCA
>NZ_JBHXSO010000069.1:10940-38641 GCF_042714775.1 Streptomyces sp. NPDC058691
CACACCCGCACCGAACACACCGGACCTCCGACGCCCGGCCACAAACCGCCCCGCCGCCCAACGGCCATGGCACGGCCGCCCCGGCCGATCCGGGCAACGTCCACGACAACCCCCACAGGGGCGCGGGGAACTGCGCGACCAGCCCCCACACACCCGCACCGAACACACCGGACCTCCGACGCCCGGCCACAAACCGCCCCGCCGCCCAACGGCCATGGCACGGCCGCCCCGGCCGATCCGGGCGACGTCCACGCCAACCCCCAAGGGGCGCGGGGAACTGCGCGACCAGCCCCCACACACCCGCACCGAACACGAAGGCGAACGCGAACGCACGGCAACGCCTCAATGCCCCGCAAGGGCCTTCACCGTCGCGACGGCCGTGCCGATGGCCGCGTCCACGACGCCCGCGATCAGGGCGGTCGGCAGCCCGCCGCCCATGCGCAGGCCGCCGAGGCAGCCCCAGCCGAAGAGCGCCGCGATGTCGACGACGGCGGAGGTCAGGAGCGCGGTCGTGAGCGGCATGGCCCCGAGCGCGGCCACACCGACGAGGATGAGCGGGCCCACCGCGGCGAGCAGCAGCGGGCTGCTGACGTGCAGGAGCCTGCGCAGCTCACGCCCCGTGGCGAGGCGGCCGGCCACCGTGTGGTGCGCCTGCTGGTCGGCGACCAAGGCCGCCAGCCACACACCGAGCGCGGCGGTGGCGATCGAGGCCGCGGCGCCCGCCGATTCGACCTCGTCGCTCGCGGAGAGGCCGACGACGACGGAGATCATGGTGATGGTGGCGTAGATCCGCTCCTTGAGCCGCTCCGTCGCGGCCTCCACGTCCTCCGGCACCCCACCGGTCTACCCGCTCCGCGGGCCCGTCCGCCGTCGACCCCCGCGATCTTCAGCCCTTCGGCCCCGCCGTCTCCCCCAACGACAGCGCGGCGGGACCGAGGTCGGCCGGGCGGCGGTGCCCGGAGAGGGCGAGGGTGAGATCGAACTCGGCCAGCAGACAACGGATCACGTGCTCCACGCCGCTCTGGCCGCCGAGGCCGAGGCCGTACGCGTAGGGGCGGCCGAGCAGGACGGCGCGGGCGCCGAGGGCGAGGGCCTTGAAGACGTCGTCGCCCGTGCGGACGCCGCTGTCGAAGAGGACGTCGAGGCGGTCGCCGACGGCCCGGACGACGGCCGGCAGGACCTCCGCCGCGCCGATCGCGCCGTTGACCTGGCGGCCGCCGTGGTTGGAGACGACGACGCCGTCCATGCCCGCGTCGGCGGCCATGCGCGCATCGTCGGGGTGCTGGATGCCCTTGAGCACGATGGGACCCGCCCAGTGCTCGCGCAGGAACGCCAGGTCCGGCCAGCTCTTGCCCGGGTCCGCGAACATGCCGACGAAGTGCAGCACCGCGGCGTTCGGATCCTCCTCCACCGGCTTGGCGAGCCCCGCCCGGAACGCGGGGTCGGTGAAGTAGTTGGCGGTGCCGATGCCCTGGAGGAACGGCAGGTACGCCTGGTCGAGGTCGCGCGGCCGCCAGGCGAGCAGCGGCGTGTCGAGGGTGACGAACAGGGCGGTGTAGCCCGCGGCTTGGGCCCGGCGCAGGAAACTGGCCGTCACCTCGCGGTCCTTGGCCCAGTAGAGCTGGAACCAGCGTTCCGCGTCGCCCATGGCCGCGGCGACCTCCTCCATGGGCGTGCTGGACGCCGAAGAGGCCACGAAGGGCACACCCTGCGCTGCCGCCGCCCGCGCTGCGGCCGGTTCGGCGTCGGGGTGGACGATCGAGAGCACGCCGACGGGGGCCAGCGCGAGCGGTGCCGGAATCCGGCGCCCCAGCACCTCGGTCGTCAGATCGCGCCCGGTGACGTCGCGCAGCATGCGAGGGACGATCCGCGCGCGGTCCAGCGCCTCGCGGTTGGCGCGCGCGGTGCGTCCGCTGCCGGCGCTGCCCGCGACGTAGCCGAAGGCCTCGGGGCCGAGCCGCTCCGCGGCCAGTTCCTCCAGCCGCGTCAGGTCCGTGGGGAGCGAGGGCCGCTGGCCGGCCATCCCGTTGAGGTAGATCTCGTACTGGTAGTCCGCCCGGTCGGCCATGCGTGGTCCCGTCTCTCGTCCGCGTGAGGACTGTGTCAGGGCCGGGCCGCCGCGTCCACCGTCAGGTCGGTTCAGGCGTCGGGCAACTCCCGTGCCATCCGGGCGCGTACGACGCAATTGCGGCGGGTGATGACCGTCGCGGCGGCTACCGCGCTGCCGAGGAAGCCGAGGGCCAGCGTCCACGGGCGGTCGAGGCAGCCTCCGGTCACGTGGTCGAGCGAATACCGCCCGGGGCCGGCGACGGCGAGGCACGCGGCGGTGAACCCGAGGAAGCACGGGTACTCGAAGCCGCCGGAGGTGGCGAAAAAGCCCGCGGGCACGTGGACGGAGACGGCCCCCGCCATCGCTCCGGCCGCCGCCGCCCCGGCCGCCGGAGTGGCGAGGCCCAGGGCCAGCAGCGTGCCGCCGCCCGCCTCGCCGAGCCCCGAGGCCAGGGCGGCGGCCTTGCCGGGCTCGAAGCCCATGGACTCCATGAATCCCGCGGAGCCCTCAAGCCCTTGGCCGCCGAACCAGCCGAAGAGCTTCTGCGAGCCGTGGGCGACGAGCACCCCGCCGAGCCCGACGCGCAGCGCGAGCAGTGCGATGTCCTTGCGGTGGTTCAGCGGCATGGCCGGCTCCTGTTCGCCGCGGTGGCGCCCCGGTGCGCCGGAGCAGGACTCCTCCCCAGTCTCGGGGGGCGCCGGGCGGAGCGCCCGCCCGCGCTGGGCCGTCCGGGGGCGCAGGTCGTCAGGACGTGATCGCCACGGCCCGCCGCACGCAGTCCTCGGAGCCCGCCGCGCGGAGCATGAAGTCGGCGACGTCGGCGCGGCTGACCCGGGAGGCGAGTCCGAGCCGCAGGTCGGTCCCGGTCCGGTAGACGCCGGAGTAGCGGCCGCCGGTGAGGATCGCCGGCTGCACGATCGTCCAGAGGTCGCCCTCGGCGCGGACCAGGGCGTCCTGGTCGTCCTTGTCGCGCATGACGGCGGGGATCACGAGGGACATCACCGCGCGGTAGGCGCCGCGGTGTCCCTGTCCCGTGCCGTAGGCGCCGACCACGACCAGCCGCCGTACCCCGTGCCGGCGCATGGCCGGGAGGATGCGCCGCATGCCCTCGGCGCAGATGGCCCCGCCGCGCGGCGACCGCGTCCCGAGGGCGCTGAGCACCGCGTCGGCGCCGTCGACGACCCGGTCGACGGCCTGAGCGTCGCGCACGTCCCCGGGAAGGATCCGCAGTCCCGCACGCCCGGAAAGGCCGACGGGGTTCCGTACGAGGACGGTGACCTCGTGGCCGGCGGCCAGGGCGAGGGGGACGAGCCGGCGCCCGAGGTGGCCGGTGGCTCCGAAGACGGCGAGGCGCATGTCAGCGGCGCTCCCGGGTCGCGCGCTCGGGCGCGCGGGCCCGGTCGCCGGCGGCGTCGGACATGGTGGCCCCTTTCGGTGTCCGGTCACCGTCATCCTCGGGCACCACGCGGGGCGCGGCTACTTCAGCAGGCGCGACATCCGGCGGTCGGCAAGGGGCTTGCCGCCGGTCTGGCAGGTGGGGCAGTACTGAAGGGAGGAGTCGCTGAAGGAGACCTCTCGGATGGTGTCGCCGCAGACGGGGCAGGGCTCGCCGGTGCGGCCGTGGACACGCAGACCGGTCTTCTTCTCGCCCTTCAGTTCTCCGGCGGCCAGGCCGCGTGAGCGCTCGACGGCGTCCTCCAGGGTGGTCCGCAGGGCTTGGTACAAACGGCTCACGTCCTCCTCGGAGAGGTTCGCGGCGATGGCGTAGGGCGACATCTTCGCCGCGTGCAGCACCTCGTCCGAGTACGCGTTGCCCACCCCGGCGATGACGCCCTGGTCGCGCAGGACGCCCTTGACGCGGCGGCGCTCACCGGCGAGCAGCGCGGCGAAGGCGTCCCGGCCGAAGGCGGAATCGAGGGGGTCGGGGCCGAGCCGGGCGATGCCGGGGACGTCCTGGGGGTCGCCGACGCAGTACACGGCCAGGCGCTTCTGGGTCCCGGCCTCGGTGAGGTCGAAGCCGGCTCCCTCGGGCTCGGCGAGGAGCAGCCGCAGGGCGAGCGGCCCCTTCCCGGGGCGCGGCGGGAGCGTGGGCAGGTCGTCCTTCCAGCGCAGCCAGCCGCCGCGGGCGAGGTGGACGGCGAGGTACGGCCCGTCGCCGTCGTCGGTGGTGAACACGAGGAACTTGCCGCGTCGCCCGACCGCGGTGACGGTGCGTCCCACCAGGGCGTCCAGCGGGGGGTCGTACGTCTTGAGGACGCTGACCGCGACCGGCATCACCCGGCCGACCTGGTGCCCGGTCATCCGGCCGGTGAGGAATCCGGCCAGGGCCTCCACTTCAGGCAGTTCCGGCATGCGACCAGTGTGCCGCGCGCGGTGACGACATGCGACCGGCATCCGCCCGGTTCTGTCCGGTTTACATCCCAATACCACGACGTGAACACAGAGTTGGATGATCGGAACAACTGGACAGCGGGGGCTCTTGTATGAATGATCGGGACCCATGGCCGAATCTCTCCCCCTGCCCCCCGAGGTGCCGCTCCCGGACACCGCGGCGCTGGACCCCACCGAGGTGATCCCGCGCCCGCAGCCGGTGGAGGCGGGTGAGGCCGAGTCGGTCAGGATCATCAGCGGGGAGGTCGTCGGTGGCCGCCACCGGGGCGCCCGCCGGGTCCCCGGACGGGGTTCGCTGGGCACCGCGGTGCTGTCGGCGACCGGCGCCGTCGCCGGCCTGTCGCTGCTGATGCCACACGGTTCCGCCGGCACGGTCGCCGGTGGGGCGCAAGAGCCGGTGGTCGCGCTGCCGGACACCGAGGTCAAGGACGCCGCCGCGCCTCCGGCCGCCGGGGCGACCGCCTCCGCGCGCGCGGAGGACACGGACACCGTGGTGACGACGGCCGCGGTGACGAACACCGGCACGGGCGGCACCGCCACCGTGCACGACGCCGTGCAGACCACCGCCGACGACTCGGACGACACCAAGGACACCCCCCGGCACGCGCGCCCCAACGGCGGCTGGGACACCCAGGACTGGGAGGAGGCGGTCATCCGCACCGCTTCCGCGCACCACCACTCCGAGCACGGTCAGCACCGCGGCCGGCACCGCACGGGCGGCCACCAGCAGCACGGCGGGCAGCACTCCGCGGGCTACGGCGCGGGCCAGGGCCAGGGGAACGGTCACGGCCAGGGTCACGGGAACGGCAGGGGCTTCGGGCCCGGCGAGCACCGCGGCGGCCAGGACGACGGCAAGCGCTGAGAGCGCGGGCATGCGGCGCTGACGGACCCTCAAAAAAGTCCACGGCGGCAGCCGGGATGTCCGGCATCAGCAGTGCGGCCCAGCAGCGGGATGACGACCTCTCCTCCTGACGCTCTCGAACGGTCTCCAACGGCCTGCGGGCGGATCGCGGCAGCCCGCGACCGCCGCGACACGCCAGGTGAACGCCGTGTCGCCCCCTGTCCCAGGCGGAGCGCACGGCCGAGACTGGAGGCAGACGACCAAGAGGAGCGCAGGTGACGGTGAAGGTCGACAGCGCGCCGGCCCGGACCTCCCGGCCCGCCTCGCCCTGGGTCCGGGGCGCGGCCGCCGCGGCGGCGGGGGCCTTGCCGGCGCTCGCCTTCCCGGCACCGTCCCTGTGGTGGCTGGCGTACGGGGCCCTGGTGCCGTGGATGCTGCTCGCCCGGTCGGCCCCGACGGGGCGGCGGGCGGCGCTGGACGGCTGGCTCGGCGGAGCCGGGTTCATGGTCGCGGTGCACCACTGGCTGGTGCCGAGCCTGCATGTGTTCATCGTGGTGCTGGCGCTGCTGCTCGGGGCGCTGTGGGCGCCCTGGGGCTGGCTGGTGCGCCGGCTGCTCGGCGGGAGACCCGGCGGGCGCTCGGTGGTGGCGGCGACGGTGCTGGTGCCGTGCGCATGGCTGCTGGTCGAGCTGGTGCGGTCATGGGAGTCCCTGGGCGGGCCCTGGGGGCTGCTCGGGGCGAGCCAGTGGCAGGTCGCGCCGGCGCTGCGGCTGGCTTCGGTCGGCGGCGTGTGGCTGGTCAGCTTCCTCCTGGTGGCGGTGAACACGGCGCTGACGGCACTCATCGCCGTACCCCGGTGGCGGGCGCGCGCGGGGGCGGTGCTCGTCGTGTCCGCCGTGGCGACGGCCGCGGTGTGGCTGTGGGCGCCGGTGCCCTCACGCACGGGGACCTCGGTACGCGTGGCGGTGGTGCAGCCCGGAGTGGTCGTGGGGGCTCAGAACCGTTTCGACCTGGGCGAGCGGCTGACACGTTCCCTCGCCGGCCGGGACGTTGACCTGGTGGTGTGGGGGGAGAGCAGCGTCGGCTTCGACCTGTCGGCGCGGCCCGACCTGGCGAACCGGCTGGCCGCGCTCTCCTCGCTCGTCGGCGCGGACGTACTGGTCAACGTGGACGCGCGCCGCGCGAACGGCGGGGGCATCTCCAAGACCTCCCTCCTCATCGGCCCGGACGGCCCGGTCGGCGAGGCGTACGACAAGATGCGGCTGGTGCCCTTCGGCGAGTACGTGCCGGCCCGCGGGCTGCTGGGCTGGGCCACCTCGGTGGGCAGGGCGGCGGGTGAGGACCGGATCCGGGGCGACCACCAGGTGGTCATGGACACGGGCACCGTACGTCTTGGCCCGCTGGTGTGCTTCGAGTCGGCGTTCCCCGACATGAGCCGCCATCTCGCCGACGACGGCGCGCAGTTGCTGGTGGCGCAGTCCTCGACCTCGTCGTTCCAGCACAGCTGGGCCCCGGCGCAGCACGCCTCGCTCGCGGCGCTGCGCGCGGCCGAGACCGGACGGCCGGTGGTGCACGCCACGCTCACCGGGATCAGCGCGGGCTACGACTCCGAGGGGCGGCCGACCGGACCGTGGCTGGGCACGTCCCGCAGCGGTACGCAGGTCTACGAGGTACCGCTGGCCGCCGGGCGCACCCTGTACGACCGGCTGGGCGACTGGGTGCCCCGGCTGGCGGTGCTGCTGCTGGCCGGGGCGGGCGTGTACGCGCTCAGGAGGTCTGCTCGGCCACCGCGGTGACGATGCGTTCGCACAGTTCGTGGGTGCGCAGCGCGTCTCGGGCGTCGAGCGGCTTGCCGTGCCGCACGGCGTCGAGGAAGGCCAGGGTGATCTGCTCGATGCCGCGCTGGCGGGCGACCGGCACCCAGTCGCCGCGCCGGCGCAGCGTCGGCTGGCCCTTGTGGTCGATCACCTCGGCGAGGTTGACCACCTGGCGCTTGGAGTCCTGGCCCATGACCTCCAGCACCTCCTCGGTGGAACCGTTCATGCGGTTCATGACACCGATCGCGGTGAAGCCGTCGCCCGACAGTTGCAGCAGCACGTGGTGCAGCAGGCCGTCGCGGACCCGCGCGCGCACGTCGGTGTGCTCGATCGGGCCGGGCACGAGGAAGCGGAGGGTGTCCACGACGTGGATGAAGTCGTCGAAGACCACACCGCGCGGGTCCTCGGCCAGGCCGATGCGGTTCTTCTGCAGCACGATCAGGTCGCGCGCGTGCTCCAGGCACTGCGTGTAACCGGGCGCGTAGCGGCGGTTGAAGCCGGCCATGAGGCCGACGCCCCGCTCCTCGGCCAGGCGGACGAGGTACTCGGCGCCCGCGAGGTCGGGGGCGAACGGCTTGTCGACGTACGCGGGCACCCCGGCCTCGATCAGCCGCTCGGTGATGGCGACGTGGCTGAGGGTGGAGGCGTGCACGAACGCGGCGTCCAGGCCTTGGTCGAGCAGCGCGTCAAGGGTGGTGTGGCGGTGCGGCAGGCGGTAGCGGTCGCCGACCTCGTCGAGCGTGGCGGGGGTGCGGGTGTGGAGGTGGAGTTCCAGTCCCGGCTGGGCGGCGAGCACCGGGAGATACGCCTTGCGCGCTATGTCACCGAGTCCGATCACCCCGATTTTCAGGGGTTCCATGTGTGCTCCCGCCTGCGGTGCCCGGTCGTTTCCGCTGGCAGCATACGCTTTCGTTCCGGGTAGGTTCTTTCCCCGCCCTCCCGCCCTCCCCCAACCTTCGGCCGGGGGTGCCCCCAGCCCTGTGAAGTCACGCACCCCGGCGCGCGTGCGGGGTGGGCCGGGTGCGGGGCCTCCGGGGCTGCACGTCCCGGACTGGCATATTTACGTGCGTGACGGGCACCTGCCCATCCCGTCCCGGCCCGGATGCCGCACACAAATATGCCGCAGCGTCCAGAACATCCACCCCTACGACCCCGCCCCCTCCGTCTCGTCATGCGCCTGATCCCCAGTAGGGGGTGGAAGGCGCCCATGGCACAGGCCCACTGCTGGTGCGGCGGCACATCGGCCGCCCAGGCGTCACCGCCCACACACACCGGTGGGGTGCCCAGGCATCCGCGGTCGCCCCGGTCCGCCTCCATACCCCCCACTGGGGATCAGGCGCGAACACTACGGAGGGGGCGGGGTCGTAGGGGTGGGCGTTCTGGACTGTGGAGCATATTTGGGTGCACAACCCGGAGTAACCAACAGAGAGTGCCCGAGGCACCAAAATGTGCTGTCCAGAATGCCCAGCCCCGGAGGCCCCGCACCCGGCCCACCCCGCAACGCGCGCCGGGGTCACTGACTTCACAGGGCACACGGGAGGGCGGGCGGGGAAAAAACCTGCCCAACAGATAATGCGTCGACGCCATCGCCCCCCGCCGCCATCATGGCCGCCATGACAACGACACCCGAACGCACCGATCCACCCCACGTCGCCGACGAGCGCACGATGCTCGACACCTGGCTCGACTTCCACCGCGACACCCTGGCGCTCAAGTGCGCCGACCTGGACGACGAACAGCTGCGCACCGCCAGCGTGCCGCCGTCCGGGCTCACCCTCCTCGGTCTGGTCCGTCACATGGCCGAGGTGGAGCGCGGCTGGTTCCGCAACGCCCTCGCGGGCGAGGAGGCGACGCCGCTGTATTACACCGAGGAGGACCCGGACGGGGAGTTCCACGACCTCGACAAGGCCGACACCGCCGAGTCGTTCGCCACCTGGCGCGCCGAGATCGCGCACGCCCGCGAGCTGGCCCGCGGTCGCTCTCTGGACGACATCGGCCTGGGCCGGCGCAAGAACCCCGTCTCGCTGCGGTGGATCTACGTCCACATGATCGAGGAATACGCCCGCCACAACGGGCACGCCGACCTCATCCGCGAGCGTGTCGACGGCGTGACCGGCGACTGATCACCCCTACGGGGAATGGCCAAGGGCGCGCCACCGCACGAGAGTTGTGAGGGTGCGTCGATGTGCGGTGGCAGTGGTGGCCCTTGCGGCGATGGTCGCCGTCCCGGGATGTGTGACCGTCCCCGAGCGGCAGCCCCGGATGCCGCTCCCGGCCCCCGCCGCGTCGGCCGCCGACGTACCCGTACCCGTGGTCCAGGAGCCCGCTCTGGAGGCCCTGACCACCGTGGGCCCCGAGCCGTCCGCCTACCCGGCCACCCCGCGCACCCGCCATCCCGCCGCCCCCGCGGCGGCCCCGCACCGCACCGCGTCCCCGGCCGCCACACGGGCCGGGGGCGCGAACGTGTGCGCCTGGGGGGAGCGGTACGGCGGCTGGGCGCCGAGCGGCGACGCGGCGCACATCTGCCGGGACACCTACGGCCGTTGAGCGGGCCCGCCGGTCCACGCGGGCGGATCAGTGGCCGGCGAGGTCCGGGATGCGCCAGTCGACGGGGTCGTGGCCCTGGGCCTTGAGCGCCTCGTCGATCTGCGTGAAGGGCCGGCTGCCGAGGAAGAGCTTGGCGGACAGGGGCGAGGGGTGGGCGCCCTGCACGACCGCGTGCCGCTCGGTGTCGATCAGGGGCAGCTTCTTCTTGGCGTAGTTGCCCCACAGGACGAAGACCGCCGGGTCGGGGCGGGACGCCACGGCCTTGATGACGGCGTCCGTGAACTTCTCCCAGCCCTTGCCCTTGTGCGAGTTGGCCTCGCCCTCGCGCACGGTCAGCACCGCGTTGAGCAGCAGGACGCCCTGCTCGGCCCACGGCATGAGGTAGCCGTTGTCCGGGACGGGGTGTCCGTACTCGTCCTTCAGCTCCTTGAAGATGTTCCGCAGGGAGGGCGGGGTCTTCACCCCCGGCAGCACCGAGAAGCACAGTCCGTGCCCCTGGCCCTCGCCGTGGTAGGGGTCCTGGCCGAGGACGAGGACCTTGACCTTGTCGTACGGCGTGGCCTCCAGCGCCGCGAAGACCTGCTCCCGCGGCGGGTAGATCCGGTGGCTCCCGCGCTCCTCGTCGACGAACTCGGTGAGCTGGGTGAAGTAGGGCTTCGCCAACTCCTCGCCGAGGACGGCCTGCCAGGACTCGGGCAGCGTGATGGGCACGTCAGGAACCTCCGGTACGCGATCCGTTACTGGGACGAACGTACCGTTCCCCTCTGACAGTCGCTCCGCGCGGGGGATCGCCCCGGGCACGGGCACGTGAAGTCCCTGGCACCGGCCGCCGTTTCGCGGGCGGGACCAGGGACTGTGCACGTGGGAGCGCGGACGGACCCGGGCGCTCAGCGCTCAGCGCGCAGGGATCAGTGGCCGACGCTGGCGTTGAGGAAGATGCCGCCGTCCACGACGAGGGTCTGGCCGGTGATCCAGGCCGCCGCGTCGGAGAGCAGGAAGGCCGCGGCGCCGCCGATGTCCTCGGGGACACCGAGACGCTTGAGCGGGTACGCCGACGCCGCCTCCTCCTCGCGGCCCTCGTACAGGGCGGCGGCGAACTTGGTCTTCACGACCGCCGGCGCGATGGCGTTGGCCCGGATGCCGGGAGCCATCTCGGAGGCCAGCTGCAGCGTGAGGTTGACCATGGCGGCCTTGCTCATGCCGTAGGCGCCTATGAAGGGGGAGGCGCTGATGCCCGCGACGGAGGCGATGTTGACGATCGCGCCGCCGTTGTCCTTCATCCACGCCTTGTAGGTCTGCTGGGCGAAGCCGAGCGCGGAGATCACGTTGGTCTCGAAGACCTTGCGGGCGACACCGAGGTCGAGGTCGGAGAGCGGGCCGAAGACCGGGTTGGTGCCGGCGTTGTTGGCGAGGTAGTCGACGCGGCCGAAGGCCTCCATCGTGCGCTCGACGACCTCGGCCTGGTGGGCCTCGTCGTGGGCCTTGCCGGCGACGCCGAGCGCGCGGTCGGCGCCGAGCCGCTCTACGGCCTCCTTCAGCGCGTCCTCGTTGCGGCCGGTGACGACGACGCGGTCGCCGCGGGCGACCAGGGCCTCGGCGATGCCGTAGCCGATGCCGCGGCTGGCGCCGGTCACGATCGCGACGCGGCCGCTGTCGGGCTGGGTGCTCATGGGTGCGGGTCTCCTGTCGCGGGTCAGTTGAGCGGGCCGCCGGCCACGTACAGGACCTGGCCGGACACAAAGCCCGCGGCGTCGCCGGTGAAGAAGGCGATGGCGTTGGCGACGTCGTCCGGGTTGCCGACGCGCTGGACCGGGATCTGGGTGGCGGCGGCGGCCTGGAACTCCTCGAAGCCCATGCCGATGCGGGCGGCGGTCGCGGCGGTCATGTCGGTGGCGATGAAGCCGGGGGCCACGGCGTTGGCGGTGACGCCGAACTTGCCGAGCTCGTGGGCGAGGGTCTTGGTGAGGCCCTGCAGACCGGCCTTGGCGGCCGAGTAGTTGGCCTGGCCGCGGTTGCCGAGCGCGGAGGACGAGGACAGGTTGACCACGCGGCCGAACTTCGCGTCCACCATGTGCTTCTGGACGGCGCGGGTCATCAGGAAGGCGCCGCGCAGGTGGACGTTCATGACCGTGTCCCAGTCGGACGCGCTCATCTTGAAGAGCAGGTTGTCGCGGAGCACGCCGGCGTTGTTGACCAGGATCGTCGGCGCACCGAGCTCCTCGGCGACCCGCGCGACCGCGGCCTCGACCTGCGCCTCGTCGGAGACGTCGGCGCCGACGGCGATGGCCCGGCCGCCGGCCTTGGTGATCTGCTCGACGGTGTCCTTGCACGCGACCTCGTCGAGGTCCAGCACGGCCACGGCGCGGCCCTCGGCGGCCAGACGCACGGCGGTGGCGGCGCCGATGCCGCGCGCCGCCCCGGTGACGATCGCTACGCGCTGCTCGGTGGTCGACATCTGTTCTCCTCAGCCCTGTGGGGTCCGGTCGCGCAGGTGAGCGACCGCTTAGTACGTCCCGCAGTCGAAACCGTAGGAGCGCAGTGACCCTGTGTCAACGCCCACCGCGCCGATGTGGTTCAGCGCACCAGAAGCTCGAGCAGGCGGTCCACCTCGGCCTGCGGATCGGCGGTCAGCCCGGTGTGGATCGGGCCGGGCTGCACGATCGTGCTGCGCGGCGCCGTCAGCCACCGGAAGCGCCGGCCGGGGTCGTCCTCCGCCGCCTGCCCGGCGCGCTCGCCGCCCGCGCAGATGCCCTCGTAGCCGCGCAGGGCGGCCTGTACGCCCGCCACGTCGACCTCCGGGTCCAGGCAGCGCAGCCGGGTCTCGTCCAGATGGACCCGGGCGCCGACGAAGGACTTGGCGCGGCAGTACACCAGCACGCCGGCGTTGATCAGTTCGCCGCGCTCGATCCGTGGCATCACGCGCACCAGCGCGTACTCGAAGACGTCGCGCCCGTTCGCCGTGCTCACTTCGCGGCCTTCCCCTCGACCCAGGTGCGCAGCCACTCCGGCGGCGCCTGCTTCTCCTGCTGCTTCGGGGCGAGAGTGATGCGCTCCCCCACCGTCCCGGCGCGGGCCAGCAGCACCCGCTCGTAGGCGCGCCGCACGTCGTCGGGGCCGTCGAAGCCGGGCTCGTCCACCAGCCACTCATCGGGGATCTGCGCCGTGACCTCGCGCAGCAGCGCCTCGTCCACACGCGGGGCGAGGTCGCGCGCGGCGGCCTCGATGTCCGGGGCGAACCGGGCCAGCGCGTGGTCGGCGGCGTCGTAGGGCTTGTCGGCGGCCTGGTCGGCGCTCTTCCAGTTGTGATGGAAGATCAGCGAGGCGCCGTGGTCGATCAGCCAGAGGTCCTTGTGCCAGACCAGCATGTTCGGGTTGCGCCAGGAGCGGTCGACGTTGCCGATGAGCGCGTCGAACCACACGATCCGGCCCGCCTCCCCGGACTCCACGTCGAAGACCAGCGGGTCGAAGCCGAGCGCGCCGGGCAGGAAGTCCATGCCGAGGTTGAGGCCGCCACTGGCCTTGAGCAGGTCCTGGATCTCCTGGTCGGGCTCGCCGAGCCCGATCACCGGGTCGAACTGGAACCGCACCAGCACCGGCACCCGCAGCCCCAGCCGCCGGGCCAGCTCCCCGGCGACCACCTCCGCGACCAGTGCCTTGCGGCCCTGTGCGGCACCGACGAACTTCACGACGTAGGTGCCGAGGTCGTCGGCCTCGACAACCCCTGGCACCGATCCGCCCTCGCGCAGCGGCGTCACGTACCGGATCCCGGTCACTTCCTCCATGTGCGCATCCTAAGAGGCCGCGCGCGCCCGGCCGGACACGGTGCCCCGGTCGCGGCCCGGTGGCACGGACGGCGTCACGTCCCCTCCGGGGCCGAGCGGTCGCGCCGGACCAGCTCGACGAAGCGCCGGGCGGCGGGACTCGCCGCGTGCCCCTTGGGCAGGACGAGGTCGACGCGGCGTTCCAGGCCGGCATCCGCCAGCGGGACGAGCCGCAGCGCGCCGGCGGGGCGCGCGTGCCGGGAGAAGTCCAGCCCGTCCGGTACGAGCGCCACACCCACGCCCACCGCCACCAGGTCGAGCACCATGGGCCATTCCCCGACCTCGCACACGGTCCGGCGGGTGAGGCCGGCGTCCCGGAAGGCCCGGTCGGCCTGGACGCGGATCGCCCAGCCGGGCGGGGTGTCCACGAAGCGCTCCGCGGCGAGGCGGTCGATCGTGACGGGCTCCCCGCCGGCGAGCGGATGGTCCGGTGGGCACGCCAGCACGACCGGTTCCGCGACGAGCGGGACGACATCGAGGCCCTCGCTGTGCGAGGGCACCAACGGCACGAGGGCGCAGTCGAGTTCGCCGCCGGCGACCATCTCCAGCATCCGGACGGCGGGCAGCTGGCAGACCGTGACGTCCACGCCGGGGTGGGCCAGCGCGAACCGGGCGATCCACGAGGTGAAGGGCAGCGTGTGACCGATGGTGTGCATGGCGCCCACCCGCAGCCGCCCGGACAGGACACCGCGCGCGTCGCGTACGGCCTGCCGGGCGGCCTCCGCGGCATCGAGGGCCTGCCGTGCCGCGGGCACCAGCGCCTCGCCCTCGGAGGTCAGCCGGACCGGGCGGGTGCCGCGCACGAAGAGCAGGGCTCCCACCTCCTTCTCCAGCGTGCGGACCGAGGAGGACAGGCCCGACTGGACGATCAGCTCGCGGGCCGCGGCCCGGGTGAAACTGCGCTCGTCGGCCAGCGCGACGAAGTGCCGCAGATTGCGAAGCTCCATACGCACATCATCTCTCATGGAGATGGAAACCATCTGTTCCGGATCTCCGGGAGCTGACACGGGGTTCGGGCCGGCGCCTGTTGTGGTCGTACGCGGCAGGCGTTTCCGGCCGCGGTACACCTCTCCGATCCGTCACCGAAGGACCCAGATGACCACTCTCCCTTCCGCACCCCTGGCCACGGCCACGGCCGGCCGCCCGTCCCGGGGCCGGCATGCCCACGGTTTCTGGTTCGTCGCGGCGGCGTTCCTGTTCCTGATGGCCTTCGGTACGGTGCCGACCCCGCTGTGGCCGCTGTACCAGGCGCGCGATCACTTCGGCGCGACCGCGGTCACCATCGCCTTCGCCGTCATGGTGGTCGGCGCGGCGTTCAGCTTCGGCCTGCTCGGCCATCTCTCCGACCGTCTCGGCCGGCGTCGCGTCATCGTCCCCGCGCTGCTCGTCGCCATCGCCTCGGCCGGCGTGCTCGCGGCATGGCCCGGCCTGCCCGGCCTCATCGTGGGTCGGGTGCTCACGGGTGTCGCGGTGGGGCTGATGGCGTCCACGGCCACCGCGTACCTCTCCGATCTCCACCACCAGGCCCGTCCCCACCGCGCGGGTTCGCCGATGCCGGCGCTGGTCGCCAGTGCCGTCAACCTCGGCGGCCTGGCCCTGGGACCGCTCGTCTCGGGTGCCCTCGCGCAATGGGCTCCCGCACCCTTGACCACCTGCTATCTCGTCTTCGCCGCCGTCATGGCGGCAGTGCTCCTGCTGGTGCTCCGCACTCCCGAGACGGTCGACACCCGCCTCACGGCCCGGGACCGCCCCACCCGCTTCGCCCTGCGTCCCGGCCAGGGCGGCGTCTTCGTCGCGGCGGCGAGCCTGGGCTTCTTCGCCTTCGCGCTGATGGGTCTCTTCTCCAGCCTCGGCGCCGTCATGGTCCGCGGCCGGCTCGGCATCACGTCCACGTTCGTCGTCGGGCTGGCCCCCTTCACGGTGTTCGCCGCCTCGGCGGTGGCCCAGCTCGCCCTGGACGCCCTGCCCCCGCGCCGCCAGCTCGTCATCGGCTCCGCGGCCTTCCCCGTCGGCCTCGCCCTCACCGCACTGGCACTCGACCACCCTGCGCTCTGGCTCTTCCTCCTCGCCGCCGCCCTCGCCGGCGGAAGCGCGGGCCTGCTGTTCAAGGGCGCGGTCGCCCAGAGCGCCCGCGCCGCCGATCCCGCCTCGCGTGCGGGCGTGCTGGCCGCCTTCTTCGTCATCGCCTATGCCGGCATGGGCCTGCCGTCCATCGCGTTCAGCGTCGTCATCCGGCATGCCGCACTCGTCTCGACCATGATCGGCTTCGGCGCGGTCCTCTCCGCCGGCGCGGTGCTCGCCGTCGCCGTCGCGCTCCGGCACGACGCCGCCGCGGGACACGGAAAGGTCACGAAAAAATAGTTTCGTCGCGCATTGAACCAACCTCGGGACCCCTCCGTATGCCTGTGCAGAGCGTGATCTCACGCCGCCGGGCGGGCACGACGCCGGCCCGGAACGAACGAGGCAACAGGAAGTGTGAGGCATGGCCGAGACGACTGGCATCGCAGGAGCTCCCACCCGCCGCGTCGTAGTCGCCGGAGTGGGTGCGGCGGGGCTGGCGGCCGCGCTGGCCGCGTGCGGCGACTCGAACGACTCCTCCGGCGCGTACAACTCCGCGGCCCCCCAGCAGAGCGGCGCCGCCACCGGCGGGCAGGAGAGCGGGAACGGGGGGGCTCAGCCGCTGGCGAAGACCTCCGACATCCCGGTCGGCGGCGGCACCGTCTTCGCGGACAAGAAGGTGGTCGTGTGCCAGCCGACGGCGGGCCAGTTCAAGGCCTTCTCGGCGATCTGCACGCACCAGGGCTGCGCGGTCAAGGACGTGGCGAACGGCACGATCAACTGCCCTTGCCACGGCAGCAAGTTCAACGTCACCGACGGCAGCGTCGCCGCCGGTCCCGCGACCCAGCCCCTCCCGGCCGCGACCGTCACCGTGCAGGGCGACTCCATCACCCTCGCCTGAGCCGCACCGCGCGGGTGCGCCGGACGACGTCCGGCACACCCGCGCCCGGTGACCACGGTGCCCCGCCGGTGCCGGGCAAGGCCGCGGAATCGGTTCAGGGCGTGCGCAGCACGGCCGCTCCCAGCGCGGACCGGCGTTCCCGTGCCTCGTTCCGCAGTTCCGCGAGCGCACGCCACCGGATCGCGGCGGGAGGGGAGAACCGTCCGGCTGACGCCCGGATGTGCTCCTCCCAGCGGTCCTGCCAGAACTCGACCGTCCACCCCGGCCACCGCGACGCCATCTCCGGTGCTCGCGCGGCAGCTCCGAGGAGCCACCAGCCCACCCGGCGTCGGTCCGGATCGACATGGAGGCCCGACTCCGCGGCGACCTCGCAGCGGTGGTGGTCGGGGGCTCCCGCGAGACGTTCGAGGACAGCCGGCCCCTCGGCCACCGGATGGTCGTTGCCTGCGGACAGCACGTAGCAGCGGTCCGCGCCGACGGTGACGACACGGACCATGGGATCGCGCTCCGCCAGTTCCTCGTCGTCCACCCCGAGGGCGGCGTCCGGAATCGTGCGGCCGCCGCGGTACCGGACGTCTTCGGGGTCGAGGCCGAGGTGGGTGCGCAGTTCCGCGGGGCCGTCGTACGTCCAGAGAAGCTCCCAGCCCGGCCACGCGCCCCGCAGGGCGTCCCACATCACGGCCCGGTGGCGCATCTGCGTGATCGGACCCTCCCACGCGAAAAACAGCAGTGTCCTGCTCCGCAGATCGATCAGCGCCGCGGCCTGGCACAGCCCCTCGTCCCGCCATTCCGCGACACCGCGGGACCGCAGCAGCGGCACCAGCACATCAGGCCCCGCGAGCAGATCGAGGTCGAGGCCGACCGCCCCGAAGCGGGCCTCGTACACCTCGTGTCCGCCGTCTTCGCGCGCTATGACGTACGTCGCCCATTCAGCCACGTGGGGATGATCTCAGGCGTCGGCCGCCGCCACCTTCGCGCCCGCCGCGCGCAGGGCCTCGACGGCGGCGCGGATCGCGGGGCGGCGGTCGGCGTCCGCGCGCCATACGGCGTAGATGTGGCGGCGCATGGTGTGCCGGACGGGCAGCGCCCGCACGCCGGCCGGCAGCAGGCCGCGGCCGAGGCGGGGGACGACGGCGACCCCGAGCCCCGCGGCGACGAGGGCGAGCACGGTCGGGTGCTCCTCGGCGTGGTGGGCGATGCGCGGTTCGACGCCCTTGCCGCGCAGGGTGAACAGCAGCCATTCATGGCAGAAGCCGCCGTCGGGCCAGGCGATCCAGTCGTCGCCGGCGAACTCGGCTAGGTCCACCTCCGCGCGCCCGGCGAGCGGGTGCCCGACCGGGACGACGACGTCGGCGATGTCGTCGAGCAGCGGCTCCTTCGCCAGTCCGCCGGGCAGCGAGAGCGGTTTGTTGTACCAGTCGAGGACGACCGCGAGGTCGATGTCCCCGCGCACCAGGCGGCCCAGCGCGGGCTGCGGCTCCATCTCCTGGATCATGGCCCGCAGCGCGGGGAAGTCGCTCCGCAGGGACATCAGCGCCTGCGGGAAGAGGCCGCGGACGGCGGTCGGGAAGGACCCCATGCGCAGCTCGCCGACCGGCGCCCCGCGGTGCGCCTCCAGGTCGGAGTGGGCGAGCTCGACCAGGGACAGGATGCGGTCGGCGTGCCCTGACAGCAGCCGGCCGGCATCGGTGAGCCGCACCCCGCGGCCGTTCTTGACCAGCAGGGCCTGCCCGGTCTCCCGCTCCAGCTTGGTCATCTGCTGCGAGACCGCCGAGGTCGTGACGTGCAGGACGTCGGCCGCCGCGCTCACCGAGCCGTAGGCGGAGATCGCGTGCAGGATGCGCAGCCGCTCCAGGTTCAACATGTAAGCGATGCTACGGGATTCCTCGGAGTGAAACTCCCTTGTGCTAAGAGGTTGCATCCGTCATCGTGTGGGCCATGAGCGCAACCGCCCGCCCGGCCGGCGCCGGCCTCACCCCGGCCGCCTCCCCCGTCTCCCCCGCCGCTCCGGCCCGCCGCCCCGCGCTCGACTGGCGGGTCAGCTGGGCGGTCCTCGCCCTCATATGGGGCTTCAGCTTCCTGTTCATCAAGGTCGGCACGGAGGCCTACGCCCCGCTGCAGGTCGCCCTGGGCCGGATGGTCTTCGGCACGCTGGTGCTGGCCGTGGCCTTCGCGGCCAGGCGGCAGCGGTTGCCGCGCGGCGCGCGCACCTGGGGCCACATGGCCGTCGCCGCGCTGCTCCTCAACACGCTGCCGTTCTCGCTGTTCGCGTACGCGGAGCTGACGATCCCCTCGACGCTGGCCGGCATCTGCAACGCCACCACCCCGCTGTGGAGCATGCTGCTCTCGGTGGTGGCCCTGTCGGACGACAAGCCCACCCGGCAGCGTGTCGCGGGCGTCGGCATCGGCTTCGTCGGTGTGCTGACCGTGCTCGGCGCGTGGCAGGGCTTCTCGGGGACGGACCCGTCGGGCACCGCGATGGCGCTCGGCGCGTCGGCGAGCTACGCGGTCGGCTGGATCTACGTCCGCCGGACCCTCAGCGGCAGCGGCAACTCGGCGCTGTCCATGTCCTTCGCGCAACTGCTGCTCGGCACCGTCCAACTGGCCGTGCTGACGCCGTTGTTCACCTCAACCCCGGACGGCTGGCCGCTGTGGCCCACGCTGTCGGTCGTCGCGCTCGGCGCGCTGGGCACGGGCATCGCGTTCCTCCTGCAGTACGGGATCGTCGCGGAGAAAGGCCCGACGATCGCCACGATGGTCACCTACCTCATCCCGGTCATCGCCACCGCGGCCGGCGTCGCGCTGCTCGACGAGCGGCTGAGCTGGAACGAGCCGGTCGGCGCGGTCGTCGTGCTCGCCGGGGCCGCGCTCACGCAGCGCCGCCCGAAGGGCTGACCGCGGACCACCGGGCCGAGGCGCCCGTCAGCCGTAGCGGCCGGTCCGGCGCGGGCGCACCGCGTCGGCGACGGCGTCGGCCAGAGCCGGCACCTCCGCCGCCGCGACCGGCGAGACCGTGATCCGGATGCCGGGCGGGGAGGCGAGGCGGAAGCGGGCGCCGGGTGCGACCGCCCAGCCCGCGTGGAGCAGGCGGGTGACCGCACCGGTCTCGTCGGGCACCGGCACCCAGACGTTCATGCCGCTGCGGCCGTGCGCGGCCACCCCGCGGTCGGCGAGCGCGCCGACCAGCGCGTCGCGCCGTGCCGCGTAGCCGGCCGAGACGGCGGGCACGTCGACCGCGCCGGTGCGCCAGAGGTGGGCGACGGTGTGCTGGAGCAGGTGGCTGACCCAGCCGGGGCCCAGCCGGAGCCGGCCGCGCACCCGGTCCACGGTGACCGGGTCACCGGTGAGCACGGCAAGCCGCAGGTCGGGCCCGTAGGCCTTGGCGGTGGAGCGGACCAGCATCCAGTGCCGGGTACTGCCGGCCAGCGGGTGCAGCAGGAGTTCGGTCAGCCCGTGGACGTGGTCGTCGTCGATCACCAGCACCTCGGGGTGCGCCGCGAGGACGGTCCGCAACTCCCGCGCCCGCACGGCGGAGATCGTCGCACCGGTGGGGTTCTGCCCCCGGTCGGTCACGATCAGCGCCCGCGCGCCCTGCCGCAGCGCACGCTCCACGCCCTCCGGCCGCGGTCCGTCGTCGTCGACGCCTACCGGCACCGCGCGCATCCCGAGGGCCGGGACGAGGTCGAAGACGCTGCCCCAGCCCGGGTCCTCCACCGCGATCGTGTCGCCGGGCCGCAGGTGGCCCACGAGCGCGCGCTCGATCGCGTCGAGCGACCCGGAGGTCACCGCGACCGGCCCGTCGGGCACCCCGTCGGCGTCGAAGGCGGCGCGGGCCTGCGCTGCCAGTTCCTCGTCGACGGGCGGGGCGCCGTAGAGCGCCGGCCGCTCGGCGTGACGCGCGGCGGCCGCGGCCAGCGCCGGACCGAACGGGGGCAGCAACGCGAGGTCCGGGTTGCCGGTGGAGAGGTCCCGCACGCCGGCCGGCACGGCCGGGCGGATCTCGTCGCGCGCGGTGGTCACCGGGCGGGGCCGGACCCGGCTGCCGCGCCGTCCGGCGGTCTCGATCACCCCGCGGTCGCGCAGCAGGCGGTAGGCGGCGGCGACCGTATTGGGGTTGACCCCGAGCCGCGCGGCGAGTTCCCGCAGCGGCGGCAGAGCCGCCCCGGGCACCAACGCGCCCTGCCCTACCGCCCGTTCGACATCGGCCGCGATCTCGGCTGCGCCCTGTCCGGTGAACATGTACTCTCCTAGCACAAACGTCATTATGCACTAGTGCAAAGGATTGCGCCATGCCCGCCCCGCCGCCGTCCTCCGCCCCCTCACCCGGAGCCCCCTCGCCCGAGGCCGCCTCACCCGAGACCGCCTCCTACACCGCCACCGACCGGACCGTCCCGACCCGAAGCCGCGAGCGGGCCTCGTACGACCGCGACGTCGTGCACGCGATCCTCGACGCCGACTACGTCTGCCACCTGGGCTTCGTCCGGGACGGCGCGCCGGTCGTCCTGCCGACGCTGTACGCGCGCGTGGGCGAGCGGCTGTACGTGCACGGCTCCACCGGCTCGCGCCCGCTGCGCGGCGCCGGCGAGGACCCCGGGCTCGCGGTGTGCCTGACCGTGACGCACGTGGACGGACTCGTCCTGGCCCGGTCCGCCTTCCACCACTCCATCAACTACCGCTCCGTGATGGTGCACGGCACCGCCCGCCCGGTGACCGACCCGACGGAGCGCGCGGCCGCCCTGGACGCCCTGGTCGACCACGTCCTGCCGGGCCGCGCCGCCGACTCCCGACCCGCGAACGCCAGGGAACTGGCCGCCACCGCGGTCATCGCGCTCGACCTGGACGAGGTCTCCGCCAAGATCCGCACGGGCGGCCCCTCCGACGACCCCGAGGACCTGTCCCTCCCCCACTGGACCGGCGTCCTGCCCGTCTCCCGCGGCTACGGCACCCCCGTCCCCGCCGACGACCTCGACCCCTCGATCGCTCTCCCCGGCTACCTCGCCGCCCGCTGAACGGAGGCCCCGCCATGCTCATCCACCCCTGGGACGCCGCCCGCGACGACGCCGAGTGGCAGGACTGGCTCGCCGCACACGACTTCGGGCAGCTCGCCGTGAACGGCCTTCCCGGCGAAGCACCCTTCGTGCAGCCGCTGCATTTCGCGTACGACACGGAACGACACGAGGCCGTCACCCACCTCGCCCGCCCCAACCCGCTGTGGCGCGCGCTGGAGGCCCGGCCGGAGGCGATACTCAGCGTGGTCGACGACTACACCTACATCCCCGCCCCCTGGCACGCCCCCGACGACGCCCCGCCCGAGCACGGCACCCCCACCAGCTACTACGCCGCCGTCCAGCTGGTCTGCCGTGCCCACATCATCGACGACCCCCAGGAGAAGGCGGACCTCCTGCACCTCCAACTCGCGCACTTCCAGCCGCAGGGCGACTACGCCCACGTCGCCCCTGGCGAGGCGCCCTACGGCCGGATGCTGCCCGGCATCCGCGGGCTGCGGCTCGAAGTCACGGACGTCCGGGCCAAGTTCAAGTTCGGCGGCAACAGGCCGCGGGTCATGCGGCAGAGCGTGAGTGACCGCCTGGCCGCCCGCGGCGGTCCCGGCGACGCCGCCGCCCGTGCCCAGCAGCTGCGCCGCCTCGCGGCGACCGAGGACTAGCCGGACTAACCGGACGCGGCCACCGACCGCATCCGCGCGGCGGTGCGCGCCGCGTCGTACCCCGGGTCCACGCCCTCGACCAGGATCACCTCCCCGGGGATGTGTCGGGTGCGCAGCGGCAGGATCTCCTGGTACGCCGGGGAGTCGTACCAGGCGCGGGCCTCGGCCATGCCAGGGAACTCGATCATGACGACCGTCCCCGGCCACGGGCCCTCCAGCACCTCCACGGCCGCGCCGTGCACGATGAAGCGGCCGCCGAACGGATCGAGGGTGGCCTGAATGCGCTCGATGTAGCTGAAGACCTCCTCGTCGACCTGTCCCGGACGAAGGTGGCCCACGGCGTAGGCGGTCATGACGGCTCCCAGGGTCGGTGCGGTGCTCCGGCATCGGTCCGGCGCGCTGCCGCCCCTCGATCCTCCGCGTCGGCCGCCCGAGCGTCGATGACCTCGGAGGTAAGGGAGAAGGAGACCAGAAGGCAGGGGAGGGGGAGACCGGACAAAATCAGGCGACCAACACAGCCCGGCTTACCTATCATCGAGCGTCCGTCCCCCTCGCGTCCCTCCTGTTCCTGATCGGCCTCAGCGTGAAATCCCTGGTCCCTGCCGTGCTGCGTGACGAGCGGCAGTTCGCCCGCCTGTTCATCGGGCAGTCCCTGTCCGTGCTGGGCGACCGTGTGTCGTTCGTGGCCGTGCCCTTCGCCGTGCTCTCGGTGGGCGGTTCCGCCTCCGACGTCGGGCTGGTGACCGCCGCGGGTCTGGTGCCGATGCTGCTGTTCACGCTGGTGGGAGGAGTGTGGGCGGACCGCTTCCGACGGCACCGGATCATGCTGGTCTCCGATGCGGTGCGGTTCGCCGTCCAGGGGCTCATCGCCGTGCTCCTGCTCACCGGAGTCGCCGAGGTGCGGCATCTCGTCGTGCTGATGATCGTGTTCGGCACGGCGGACGCGTTCTTCCTGCCCGCCTCGACCGGGCTGCTGCCCCTGGTCGTCGGTGCCGACCGGCTGCGGGAGGCGAACGCCCTGCGCGGCTTCGTCCAGTCCTCCGGTCTCGTGCTCGGCCCTGCCCTGGCCGGTGGCCTGATCGCCCTGGCCGGACCGGGCGGCGCCCTGGCCGTGGACGCCCTGAGCTTCGCGGTCAGCGCCGCGTTCCTGGCCCGGCTGAGGCCTCGTGCGGGCGCCCCCGAGACGGCACCGCCCGCTGCCGGCGGGACCTTCTTCGGGGAACTGCGGGCCGGCTGGGCGTATGTGCGGAGCAGTACGTGGGTGTGGTCCGGGATGGCTGCCATCGGGGTCTACCACGTCGTCGTGCTGCCCTCGGTGTTCGTGCTGGGACCCGTCCTGGCCGAACGCGAGTGGGGCGGTGTGGCGAGCTGGTCGGTCGTGGTGGCGGCCTTCGGCGTCGGTGCCATCGCCGGGGACGTGTGCGCCTACCGGCTCAGGGTCGCGCGCCCCATGGCCGTTGCCGCGGCGGCGCTCGCCGTGGCGTCCTGCCAGGCCGTGATCATCGGATCCGGCGGATCGCTCACCCTGATCGCGGTGCTCGAGGCGGTCACCGGCGTCGCCGTCTCCGTCTTCTTCACCCTGTGGGAGACGGCGCTGCAGACGCATGTGCCCGAAGCGGTCCTGTCCCGCGTCAGTTCGTACGACTTCCTGCTGTCGTCAGGGCTCATGCCGCTCGGGCTGGCCCTTGCCGGGCCGGTGTCGGCGTCCCTCGGCGTGCGGCCCACCCTGCTCGCCATGACCCTCGTCGCGGTGCCCGCCTCCCTCGCGCTGCTGTTCGTCCCGGCCGTACGACGCCTCCCTGCGCAAACCCCGGCGGTGCTCCCCCATCCGGTCGAGGTCTGATCACCTTCGCGTGACGGCCGGCCCCGCCCCGGATTCGGCGAGGCCAAACCGGCGCTTTGGATCACGCCACCCGCGCGTACCCATTCGCGCTTCCCTCATGATCCTCGATCAAGAGGTTTGCACCCTTTGCGCATGAAAGCGACCCCTTCGCGCACTTCTCGTACGCCATGGGGTGCTGTTGGCTGGTGTGGCCGCAGGTGCCGCCTGGCGTCAGTGGTGACGTCGATGTTCCGCCTGCTCCTCGCACACCGCTGACTGCTCTGGAGGCCTCGTGCCCGTACCCGACAGCGCCGCCGGTCCCGGCACCGACGGATCCGTACTCGACCCGCCCACGGACCGCGTGCCCACCAGCCTCGGTACCCGGGCCGCGCGTCAACTGGCGGACACCACCAAGTCCGAGCCCCAGATGCAGGCCATCTCCTCGCGGTGGCTGCTGCGGATGCTGCCGTGGGTGGACGTCAAGGGCGGCGCCTACCGGGTGAACCGGCGCCTGCAACTGCGCACAGGGCGCGGCCGTGTCGACTTCGAGCACAACGGCGCGGACGACATCAGGGTGATCCCCCGGACCCTGACCGAACTGCCCGCGCTGCGCGGCTACGCGGACCTGGACGTTCTTCAGGAGCTCGCCGGCCGGTTCGGGCCCCGGGAGGTCGGGGCCGGGCAGGTCCTCGTCGAGGCCGGGCAGCCCGTCACCGAGGTGTACCTGGTCGTCCGCGGCCGGTTCGCCCGCGTCGCCGCCGGCCGGTACGGGCAGGAGGAGGTGCTCGGCGTCGTCACGGACGGCGCCCAGCTGGGCGACGAGGCGATCACCCGGCCCGATCCGCTGTGGCCGGCCTCGGTACGGGCCGAGACATCGGGAGTCGTGCTGGTCCTGCCCTCGTCCGTGATCCGGGAGTTCGCCGACCGCGTACCGTCGCTGGCCGCTCATCTGACGGCGTACGCGGAGCGTCAGAGGCTGCCGGTGAACCGCAGGGGCGAGGCGGACGTGCCGGTCAGGGCCGGGCACACCGGTGAGCCGGCGCTGCCCGGTGGCTTCGTGGACTACGAACTGAGGCCGCGCGAGTACGAGTTGTCCCTCACCCAGAGCGTGCTGCGGGTGCACACCCGGGTCGCCGATCTCTACAACGACCCCATGGACCAGACCCGGCAGCAGATCCGCCTCACGGTGGAGGAGATCCGCGAGCGGCAGGAGTGGGAGCTGGTCAACAACCGGGAGTTCGGTCTGCTGAGCAACGTCGACCACGGCCAGCGCATCAGCACCTTCACCGGGCCGCCGACCCCCGACGACATGGACGAACTGCTGTCGATGCGCCGCAAGACGCGGCTGTTCCTCGCCCATCCGAAGGCGATCACCGCGTTCTTCCGGCAGTGCAACAGACGCGGCCTCACGCCGGGGACCGCGAACGTGAACGGGCACGACGTCCCGGCCTGGCGCGGCGTCCCGTTCTTCCCATGCGGGAAGATCCCCGTCACCGACGAGCACACCAGCAGCATCATCGCGCTGCGCACCGGGGAGGCGGACCAGGGAGTGGTCGGCCTGTACCAGACCGGCATCCCCGAGGAGTACCAACCGGGCCTGAACGTGCGGTTCATGGGCATCGACGAGGCGGCCGTCTCCAAGTACCTGCTCACCGCCTACTACTCGATGGCCATCCTCGTCCCCGACGCGGCCGGGATCCTGGAGAACGTCCAGCTCGGCCGGACCGCGGACTGACCCGGCCGATCCAACCGACCCGACCCGACCCGGTGGAGCACACAACCATGAGCACGTCCGCGAACACCGCCGCCGGTTTCACCATGCCGGGCCCGCCCCACACCGCCCCGGCCACGCCCGCCCGGCGCACCGGCGCAATTCCCGGGCTGAGATACCGTCCCGCCGTCCCCGCCGACCCGGAGAAGTCCGCGGAGATCGACCGGAGGGTGGAGACCTGGGCCCGCGGTCTTGACCTCTTCCCTCCCGAATGGAGCGGGGACTTCGCGCAGTTCCAGTGCGGCCGGGCCGTGACCCTGCAGCACCCCGCGGCGGCCGACCTGGAGCGCCTCACCGTCGCCGGCAAACTGCTGCTCGCGGAGAACATCGTCGACAGCTGCTACTGCGAGGAGGACGAGGGCAAGGGCGCCTCCCGGCGCCACCTGGGCGGCAGGCTGGTCGTGGCGCAGTCGGCTCTCGACCCCCTCCACAGCACGCCGGAGCACGAGGCGCAGTGGCGCAGCGCGGTCGAGGCCGAGAACCCGCTGCGCGCCTACCACCACGCCCTTCAGGACTACGCGGCCCTGGCCAGCCCCAGCCAGACCGCCAGGTTCGTGCACGATGTCGCCCGGCTGCACCTGGGCTACCTCGCCGAGGCCTCCTGGGCGCAGACACGGCACATGCCCGAGGTCTGGGAGTACCTGGTGATGCGGCAGTTCAACAACTTCCGCCCCTGCCTGTCCATCGTCGACGCCGTCGACGGCTACGAACTCCCCGAGGCGCTCTACGCCCGTCCCGAGATCCAGCGGATCACGGCGCTGGCCTGCAACGCCACGACGATCGTCAACGACCTGTACTCCTTCACCAAGGAGCTGGCCAGCGATCCCGACCATCTCAACCTGCCCCAAGTGGTCGCCGCGAACGAGAAATGCGGGCTCAAGGCCGCCTATCTCAAGAGCGTCGAGATCCACAACCAGATCATGGAGGCGTTCGAGACGGAGTCGGCGGTGGTGTCCGCCGCCTCGCCGCTGATCGAGCGCTACGCCCACGGTCTGGCCGACTGGGTGTCCGGCAACCACGAGTGGCACGCCACCAACACCCACCGCTACCACCTGCCGCACTACTGGTAAATCCCGGCAGCCGCCCGACAGCTGACCGGCCATCGGATGTCCCAGAGCAAGGAGTCACCGTTGACCACTGTGCACGCCGGCACCAAGTCCGTTCCGGTTCCGACGCAGTCCACCTACCAGAGCCGCGTCGCGGACTACTGGAACGCCGAGGAGAACCCGGTCAATCTCGAACTCGGGAAGCTCGACGACCTGTACCACCACCACTACGGCATCGGCGCCGCCGACAGGTCGGTACTGGACGAGACGGACCCGGACCTGCGCCGCGAGCTGATCACCCGCGAACTGCACCGGCTGGAACAGGCACAGGCGGAACTCCTCGCCTCCCGTCTCGGACCGCTCTCACCGGACGACCGGGCCTTCGACGCCGGATGCGGGCGGGGCGGCGGCAGCGTGGTCGCGCACCAGCGGTACGGGTGCCACACCGACGGGGTGACCATCTCGGCCAAGCAGGCGGACTTCGCCAACGACCAGGCCCGGCAGCGCGGCATCGACGCCAAGGTGCGGTACCACCACCGCAACATGCTCGACACCGGCCTCACCACCGGTGCGTACGCGGCCTCCTGGAACAACGAGTCCACGATGTACGTCGAGCTGGACCTGCTCTTCGCCGAACACGCCCGGCTGCTGCGCCGCGGCGGGCGCTACGTGGTGATCACCGGCTGCTACAACGACACCTACGGGCGCGCCTCACGCGAGGTGTCCCTCATCAACGCCCACTACATCTGCGACATCCACCCCCGCTCGGAGTACTTCCGGGCCATGGCCCGCAACCGCCTGGTCCCCGTCCACGTCGAGGACCTGACCCCGGCCACGCTCCCGTACTGGGAGCTGCGCAGTGAGGCCGACCACCTGGTCACGGGCATCGAGGAGGCATTCGTGACGGCCTACAGGAACGGCAGCTTCCAGTACCTGATGATCGTGGCCGACCGCGCCAGCAGCTCATGACT
>NZ_JBHXSO010000070.1:0-37444 GCF_042714775.1 Streptomyces sp. NPDC058691
CGCCATGACGGCGGAGCGGGCCCTCGGCCTTGGTGCTCTCGTTCTCCTACTGCTGGTGCGTCCAGCCCGGCGGGATCGGGCCCGGCGTGCCCTGCTGCCCCGGCTGCTCGGGCTCTTCGGGCTGCTGGTGCGGCGCCTGCCGGGCCTGCGGCGGCGGGGGCGGCTGCTGGGTCCAGCCCTGCGGCATGCCCCCCGGAGCGGGCGGGGGCGGCGGGGCCGGCTGCCCGTAAGGCTGCTGGTGCGGCGGCGGGGGCGGGTAGCCGCCCTGCTGAGGCGGCATCGGCTGCCCCGGGTAGGGCTGCCCGGCCTGCGGCGGCGGGTAGTTCCCTTGCTGCGGCATCTGCTGCTGGTGCGGGTAGACGCCCTGTGCCTGCTGCGCGCGCATGAAGTCGTCGGCGACCAGCGCCGCGAGGTTGAAGTACGCCTCGCGGGTCTTGGGCCGCATCATGTCGAGGTCGACCTCCGCGCCCGCGGCCAGGTGCTCGTCGAAGGGCACGACGACGACACCGCGGCAGCGCGTCTCGAAGTGCGCGACGATGTCCTCCACCTTGATCATCTTTCCGGTCTCGCGGACCCCCGAGATCACGGTGAGACTGCGCTGCACCAGGTCCGCGTAGCCGTGCGCGGAGAGCCAGTCCAGCGTCGTGCTCGCACTGCTGGCGCCGTCCACGGACGGGGTGGAGACGATGATCAGCTGGTCCGCGAGGTCGAGCACGCCACGCATGGCGCTGTAGAGCAGACCGGTGCCCGAGTCGGTGAGGATGATCGGGTACTGCTGGCCGAGCAGGCCCACGGCGCGCCGGTAGTCCTGGTCGTTGAAGGTCGTGGAGACCGCCGGGTCCACGTCGTTGGCGATGATCTCCAGACCGGAGGGTGCCTGCGAGGTGAAGCGGCGGATGTCCATGTAGCTGTTGAGGTGCGGCAGCGCCTGGACCAGGTCGCGGATGGTCGCGCCGGTCTCGCGGCGCACGCGGCGGCCGAGGGTGCCGGCGTCCGGGTTGGCGTCGATGGCCAGGATCTTGTCCTGCCGCTCGGAGGCGAGCGTGGCGCCGAGGGCCGTGGTCGTCGTGGTCTTGCCCACGCCGCCCTTGAGGCTGATCACCGCGATGCGGTAGCAGGACAGCACCGGGGTGCGGATCAGATCCAGCTTGCGCTGGCGCTCCTGCTCCTCCTTCTTGGCGCCGATCTTGAAGCGGGACGGCTGGTTGTTGTTCTTGCGTGCCTTGGGCTGCTGGCGCAGCAGGCGGTCCGAGGACAGCTCGACGGCCGCGTTGTAGCCGAGCGGGGCGCCGTGCGTGACGCGTTGCTGCTGCTCCTGGCCGGGACCCTGGCCGCCCCAGCCGGCCGCGATCCGCGGATCGACGGGGGGCTGCGGCTGGTCGTCCGCCTGCGGCTGGGCCTGGGCTTGCTGGGGTTGCTGCGGTTGGGGCAGCGGCTGCGGCGCGGGCGGCTGGGGATAGCCGTAACCCTGCTGCGGGGCAGGAGGGTTGGGACCGGCCTGCGGCGGCACGGGCTGCGCCGGGCCGGGTGCCGGCGGCTGGGGGTAGGGCGGCAGGCCCTGCTGCGGGTGGGGCAGCGGCGGCTGCTGCGGCGGAGCCGGGGGTTGCGGATAGCCGTAGCCCTGCTGCGGGTGCGGGGGCTGGGGCGCGTTGGGGTCGCCCCACGGCGTCCCCTGGGTGGGCGGCGGATAGCCGTAACCGCCCTGCACGGGCTGCGGGTAGCCGTAGCCGTACGGGGGCTGCGGGGGCTGGGGCGCGTTGGGGTCGCCCCAGGGCGCGCCCTCGGTGGGCGGCGGGTAGCCGTAACCCTGCTGGGGCTGCGGCGGTTGCGGGGGTTGCTGCCCGGCGGCCGCGGGCTGGTACTCCGGCGGCAGGGGCGGTACGTGGGACTGCGGCGCGGGGGCGGGCATGGGGGCCGGCGGCTCGGCCACGGGCGGCGCGGGCTCGGCGGCCGCCTCCGGTTCCCCGCTCTCCTGGCCCTGCTCCGGGCGCTGTTCCGGGGCCGGTCGGGGGTTCGCGGGCGGCTGCTCCCGTGCCGGCTCCGCCGGTTCCCCGGCGCGCGCGGGCTCCGGGTCGGCGAACACCGCCGCGGCGGCGGACTCGCGGGCGGGCGGTGCGGGCGGCTGCTCGGCGGCGGGGCGCGGCGTCGGGGAGCCCGACGCCGCGGCCTCCGGAACCTGGGGCGCGGGCGGTGCGGGCGGAGTCTGCCGGGGGGCGGCGTTCCAGGACGGTTCGGCGGCCGGAGGAGCCGTCACGGGCGCTCCCACCGGCGGGCCGACGGGAGGTCCCACGGGCGGCGGCGGAGTGGCGGCCGCGGCAGGCGCCGAACCGCCGCCTGCCTGCTGCGTGTACCAGGACGGGGGCGCGTAGTCGATCTGGAACTCACCCGTGAGGTCCGCGTCGGACTGATCCCCGTCCGGGGCGGCCCCGCCCGCGCGGATGTCGTCCTGATCGCTGCTCACTGTGCCTCCTGGTCGACTGATGTACGCGCCCGGCCCGCCGGGAACGGACACGCTTCCCCCCGTGACGGAGTTCGGCGGCGAGCCTTTTCGCGGCTCACCGCAAGAGCCTAATCACTCGCCCCGCGCGGACGGCAAGTGCCATTGGCCTCACGGTCCGCGCCATGACGTGATGCCTGCTTTGTCCCGCCCCGTGGACCGTGCCCCCCGGTGAGTTGACGCCCCGGTACACGCACCGGGCCCCCGTGCCCCATGCCCGCCACCGGGGCCGGGAAACGCGCGTGTGGCCCGCGTTCACGACCGGCGGACGAGGGAGGCCGCCGGGTCCGGGACCGTACGGCTACTACTGGTCGATCCGGCGGGCCGGGCCCAGCAGACCCGACTCCGCGTCCGTGGGCTGCGTCATGACGAACTGCCGGTGCTTGCGCGTGCACCACATCGTCACGTTGTCGCCGAGTGTCGGCAGCGCGGCGACGTCGGCGTCCGACAGCCCCATCACCCGGCCGATGACCTCGGCCTCCTGCGGGGAGACCCGCTGGAGGCCGACCACGTCCGCGCCGCTCAGCAGGCGGGGCGCGGTCGGACCGAGGTAGGGGACCAGCGTCATGACGGACTGCCAGGACTGCGCGGCGACCCGGCTGCGCGGCGGGCGGGCGCCGCAGTCCCGGACGATGACCACCGGGCTGTGCACGGACGGGCCCTGCGGCGCGATCCGGCCGACCTCGTGCACCGTCACGCACTGCTGGCCGCCGCCCGCCGCCTGCGCCATGGGCGCCCAGGACTGCGGGCGGGCGGTCTCCACCGCCACCCGCGCCCCGGTCGCGGCGGCGCGCAGCGACAGCACCTGCGCCAGCCACATGCTGCCGACGAGCAGCACGTCCAGCCGGGCCGGCCGGCTCAGGGCCAGCACCGCGGGCTGGTTGGTCGCGTCGACGCCGATGACGACGCCGTCGTCACCGATCGGCAGGGACAGGCCGGACAACTGCCCGGGCGCCATCGTGTGACGGTCGCGGCGCGGGCCGAGGAGGCCGAAGGCCGCACGCAGGGTACGCCGCGCGGTGCCCTCGCCCGCGGGGCCGCCGCGGTCGGGGCCGAGCGGCAGGTGCGAGGGACGAGGTTCGGCGCCGCCGGGGAACCCGGAGCCGGCGCCGGGGCGCTGTCCGCCGAAGGCGGGAGTGGTCGGGGCCGGCATCAGCGGGTACCTCCCAGGGGCAGTGTGGCGAGGACGCCGGGCACCTGCTCACGGTCCAGCCGCACCAGACCCACTCTGGACGCGGCCGCCTGGCGCTCCAACTGCGTCCGGGCCTCGACGAGTTCGTTCTCGCTGCGGCCGGTCAGCCGCACGTGGCCGGACAGCAGCGACGCCCGGCTCCCGCCCGGCGTGACGACCAGCGAGAAGGTGCTCGCCAGGGCGGGGGAGGAGGTCAGCAGCCCGACCAGGTCCGGCAGTCCGGTCGCCTCGGGGCCCAATTGCGGCCAGCGGCTGACCCAGTACGTGGTGTGCCAGCGGTCGTCGCAGCGCCAGGCGCGCGGGCTCTCCGAGGTGCGGCGCGCCTGGCGGCTGCCGTCGAGCGCGGCGCCGCCCGTGGTGGCGAGCGGATTCACACAACTCGACGTCGCCACCGCGGCGATGATCTCGGGCTCGGTCAGCACGCGGGCCTGCAGCCCGGCGCCCACCAGCCGGCTCGTCAGGTGGTCGGCGGCGCGCAGCAGCGCCCGGCGGGCACCGGCGATGCCGCCGCCGCGGGCCTTGACGGCCTCGGGGCACAGCTCCGGGTCGAGCTTGAGGGCGACCCAGGTCAGCCGCAGCCCCGGGGTCCGCGACTGCGCCTGCAACGGCGCGTACGAGCGTGCGGCCACCGCCTGGGGGGGCAGGTGCGGCGCGGGCGCGGGCTGGGTGTGCTGGACGACCTGCACGGACGCCAGGCGGATGTCGTCCACTTCCAGCAGGCCGTGCAGCAGGTCGAGCGGCAGCGAGCGCGTGCCGCGCGCCGGCCGCAACGGTTCGTCGATCGCCTGCACCTGCACCACGGCGGTCAGGAAGGTGCCGTCCCCGACCATGCCGATCTCGCGCTGCTCGCGTTCGTCGGTGAAGCCGTAGGTGCGCAGTGCCGGGTCGCACTCGACGGCGGGCACGAAGCCGGGGTCGGTACCCGGCGGCACCGGGGCCGCGTTGCGCCGCTGACGGGTTTTCAGCGCCCGTGCGGCGGACATCCATTCGGGCATCGGCCGGCCGCGCTTGCGCAGCAGGCCGAAGAGGACCAGCGGCAGCGCGACGACGGCGGCGACGACCGGACCCATCACCCTGTGGATCAGATAGCCGCCCAGCAGCAGTGCGAGGGCCAGCTCGATCAGCACGAGTTGCTGCACCCGCACCGGGCCTATGCTCCCCGGCCGCCGGGTCATCACCGGGGCCGCCGCCCCGGCCCGCCGGCCGCGGGGGGCGCCACCGGAGGTCCCGGGCGGCCCGGAACGCGAAGGCGGTGGCTGGTTCCCGGACACGTGCCCGGACCTGGTCGCGGTGGTCATCCCCCGTGCAACCCCTCTGCTTCCGTTCGTACGCCGGCTTCGTACGTCTGCTCCGCCGCTCCGCGTCCGCCCCTGGATCCCCGGGGCCCGGTCGTCCCACGGGGCGTTCCCGGCGGTGGCTGGCGGGCCGATCACCCTACCCCGTACCGTACGGTGCGATTGTCACACGGCATAGTAGGGGTCCCACTGGCCCCCGCCGTCGTCGCGGCGGTGCGGGCCCCGGCGTCGGGCATGACAACACAGCAGCGAACAACGGGGAGTTGACGCAGGGATGGCGACACGCAGGGATGAGCTGAACGCCTACTCGTTCGCACGCAAGCGCACGGTGGCCGCGTTTCTCCAGCCCTCGCCGCACGGTTCGGAGGAAGCGGCCCCGCGCCCGCTCAAGACCGTCGCCCCGAGTCTCGTCGTGGCACTGCTGATAGTCGTCGCCTTCGGCTTCTGGGGCATACTCAAGCCCTCCGCGCCGACCGGCTGGAACAAGCCGGCCGAGAAGGTCATCGTCGGCGACGAGTCGACCACCCGCTATGTGGTGCTGAAGACCAACGGCGAGGCGCAGTTGCACCCCGTGCTCAATCTCGCCTCCGCCCGGCTGCTCCTGGACCCGCAGAAGTTCGCGGTCATCAAGGTCAAGGAATCGGTGCTGGACAACAGCGGCATGACGCTGGGCACCACCATCGGCATCCCGTACGCCCCCGACCGGCTGCCCAGCGCCGACGACGCCGGCAAGGCCAAGACCTGGGCGCTGTGCGAGTCGCCGGGCGGCGGCGTCAACGCCGCGTCGCAGCGCGCGGTGTTCGTCATCAACCAGCAGAAGCCCAAGGAGGCGGCGCTCGTCGGCGGCCGGAACCGGCTGCGCGCAGACGAGGCGCTCTACATCGAGGTGCCCGGCGGCGCCCAGTACCTGGTGACGGACAGGGGCAACGCCTTTCTGCTGGGCGGCCCCGACGGCAAGCAGGACCCCGCCACGGTGAACCTCCTGCGCCAGGTGATCTTCGACGCCTCCGCGCAGCCGCAGAAGGTGGACGCCGCCTTCCTGTCGACGCTGGGCGGCGGGCACGGCGCCGTCTACTTCCCGCCCGTCGCGGACATCGGCGCCCCTTCCGCCGCGCCCGGCCTGAACCCGGAGCACGCGAAGGTCGGCCTGGTCCTCAAGGCCAACAACGACCAGTACGTGGTGCAGAAGGACCGGGTCGTGCGGGTCACGGACTTCGTGGCCAAGCTGCTGCTCAACAGCCCCCAGGCGGCCTCGCTGTACAGCGGTTCGCCGGAGCCCGCGTCCGTCGGCATCGGCGAGGTCGCCTCGGCGCAGGCGAGCGAGACCTATCTGGACGATCTGGGCTGGCCCGAGAAGGCCGTCACCCAGGCCAACACCCAGGACGAGAAGACCGGCCGCCGGGTCGCCTGCAGCGTCTACAGCGGCACCGACGACAAGCTCACCAAGCAGCCCGCGATGACGATGTGGGCCGGGCTGAAGTTCCCCCGGGACGTCGCGCAGAGCGGTACGAACACCTACGTCTCCCCGGGCAGCGGCCTGTTCTACAGGGCGTACGACGGCACCGACAAGCGCATCGGATCCATCTACCTCGTCACCGACACCGGTCTGCGCTACTCGGTGCCGACGACGGGGGACAGCGACGCCGGCGGTGCCGCCAAGCAGGACGAGCAAGTCGGTGTCGTCCAGACCAAATTGGGGTACGGGAAGAACTCCCCGGTGCCCGTGCCGAAGATCTGGTCCGATCTTCTGGCGACCGGTCCGACACTCGACGAAGGTGCCGCCAAGCAGGCTCAGGGTTCCTGATCAAGGCCGGAACAATACCCTCGCCTTCCCCTCAACGCCCTTAGTAACGTGAGGGTTTGGTGATGACGGTCAGGATCCCGATACGAAACCGGTTACCTGTTCGCCTTGTCACGGGTATTGGCTAGAGTTGAGGGCCGACAACGCCCGACCGTTGTCGATCGGATACCGGATCTTCTACGTCTCATGGGGGATGCCACACATGGCTGGACAGCAGTTCACCATGACCGAGGAGGAGATGGTTGCGTTCAGCAGCCGTATCTCCACGGTCAACTCCTCGATCCAGGGCGAGATTCGCCGCCTCCAGACCGTGATCGACACGATCACCTCCGGCTGGAAGGGCTCCGCTGCCACGGCGTACAACAACCTGCAGACGCAGGTGAACGAGGACGCCAACAAGATCAACCAGATCCTGGGCGACATCAAGGAAGCCGTCGACGCGAGCACCCGGAACTACTCCGCCTCCGAGGAGGAGCAGCGCGCGTCCATCCAGAGCATCTCCGCCCCGGGTGCCAACCCGTTCGGATGACCGGCCCTGTGCGCCGGTGCCCGCCGCCCGTCACGGGCGCGCGGCGGCGCACGCAGCGCTCGCCGTTCCTGTCCGAATCCAACATCTGAGGAGACATCACATGTCCGGGCAGATCCTGGTCAACTTCCAGACCATCTCCCAGGCCGCGACGGACGTCCGTACGACGGCCAACAACGTCAAGCGCCAGCTGGACGACCTCGAGTCCGGCGTCAAGAAGATCGCCGCCACGTGGGAAGGCTCGGCGCAGGAGGCCTACCGCGCCAAGCAGACCGAGTGGGACCAGCGCGCCGCCTCCTTGCACCAGACGCTGGAGGCCATCGCCCGCGCGCTCGACACCGCGGCGCAGAACTACCAGGACACCGAGAACAAGAACCGGCAGATCTGGGGCTGACTGCGCGCCTGGCGCGTAGTACGCGACGGGGGCGGGCGGGTACGGACGACGTACGTGCTCGCCCTCCTGCGCGGTTCGGCCCACGGACCGCGCACAACGGGAGGACGGGACACCAGTGGGATCGCACGCCGTGAGGCGCACCGCCGCAATCGCCGCAGCCGCGGCGATCACCGCCTTCGGCCTGCCGGCCTCCGGGGACGCTGCCGGGGACGCGGTGGCCGGCGCCTCGGCCGACGGCGTACGGACCGTCCTCGCGGACGGCGGCGGCGCGGGGGAGCGCTTCCAGATCGACGACACCCAGTGCTCCTTCCCGTCCGCCCCGATCGCGGGCACGCCCTGGTCGCTCCAGCGCATCGTCCTGGACCAGCTCTGGCAGGACACCCAGGGGCTCGGCGTGATCGTCGCCGTCATCGACACGGGCGTCGACAAGAAGAACAGTCAACTCGCCACCGCCATAAAGTTCCGCGCCGGCAAGGATCTGATCGATCGGCGCAAGGAGAACGACGGCACCGAGGATCCGGTCGGCCACGGCACCAAGGTCGCCGGCATCATCGCCGCCCGCCCCGCCGCGGACACCGGCTTCGTCGGCATCGCACCGCGCGCCTCGATACTCGCCATCCGGCAGAACGACAACCAGGGTGGCGGCACCGTCAAGACGATGTCCGAGGCCATCCGCTACGCCGTCCGGCAGGGCGCCAAGGTCATCAACATCTCGCAGGACACGGCGACGAGAATGCCGCCCAACTCGGCGCTGGAGCAGGCCGTGGACTACGCCAAGGACCATGACGTGCTCATCGTCGCCGCCGCCGGCAACGACGGCGCCGACGGCAAGGTCAAGCTGACCTACCCCGCCTCCTACGACGGTGTCCTGGCCGTCGGCGCGTCCGACCGCGACAACGCCCGCGCCAACTTCTCGCAGCCGGGCCCGTTCGTGGGCGTCGCCGCCCCGGGCGTCGACATGGTCTCCACCGTTCCCTCCGGCGGCCACTGCATCGACCAGGGCACCAGTTTCTCCGCGCCCTACGTCTCCGGTGTCGCCGCCCTCATCCGGGCCAAGCACCCCGACTGGGGCTACCGCCAGGTCATCACCCAGATCGAGCAGACGGCCGACCGCGGCAAGCCCGGCCGCGACGACTTCGTCGGCTGGGGCGTCATCGACCCCGTCGCCGCGGTCAACGACGACGCCGAAGCCCCCCAGGCCGCCCCGACGCCCGACCCGGTCGTCAACCCCGGTGGCCACGAGAAGATCGAGGCCGCCACGGTCATCCTCGGCGAGAGCCCTCAGCAACGCACCGAGCGCTACGCCGTCTACGCGGTCGGCGGCGCGGCCGGGGGCATCGCCCTGCTGGTGGGAGGCGGGGTCGTCCTCGGCGACTTGCGTCGCAAGCGAGGGATCAACACATGAGTAGGAACGGGGAGCCACACGATGAGTGACCAGTACAAGGTCGATCTGAGTGAGCTAGAGGACACGATCACCAAGCTGAACGGTGTGATCAGCCAATTGGGTGTCGCCAATGTCTGTGCCAAGAACGACACCTACCTGCCGCCCGGCGCGCTCGGATCCGGATTCGAAGAGGCCGACGAACTGGCCCGCGCGCATGAGGACATGAAGACGCACATCGAGTCGGTTGTGACCTACATCCACGGCGTCATGAACGACTTCGGCGGCAAGACCAAGAAGGTGCACGGCCATTACTCGGACGCCGAATACGACGCGCAGGGCGGCATGTCCGGCAGCGGTGGGTGAGCACATCATGCGCGGATCGATGAACGTCGTGCCGGTCGCCAAGGGGGACAGGAATCATGGCTGACGAGGGAACGTACTACGAGTACCAGGCCCCGACGCAGTGCTATGCCGGGGAGCACACCACGAACTTCGCCGGCGCGAAGAACATGGACCAGATGAAGGCCATGCTCGCCAACGCCGACCACGTGGAGGTCGAGTCCTGCGCCAAGGGCTGGCTCCAGGTGCACGACCAGCTGGTCACCGGATCCGGCAGCGCCAAGTCCGTCTTCGACACCGCTGTCGAGCACATCACCCAGCACTGGGACGGTGCCGCGGCCGAGGGGTTCCGGGCACAGGCCACGATCATCAGCAAGATGATCACGGACTGCTCCACGTATGCGAAGTACACCTCGCAGGCGATGACCAACGCGGCGTCCGTGCTCAAGACGATCAAGCCGCAGGTCGACGCGATGGAGAAGCCCGGCACCCTGTCGAGCTGGGGCGATGCGCTCGGCGACGGTTTCGACCGCAGCGACGAGCAACTGCACTCCGACCTCGCGAACGGGATGGACACGGAGTCCGCGCTCGACCGCAGCCGCGGTTCGCTGTCGGCAGGCAAGGAAGCGCAGCTCGAGATGGCTGTGAAGATGGAGCAGCTCGGCGCGGGGTACAACGCCCAGTCGCGCGCGATGGGGTCGTGGACGAAGAAGCCGACGCCTCGCAGCGGCGTGGACGACAGCGACGACTACCCCGGTGACCCGGGTGGTGTCGCGCCGGTGCCCATGCCGATTCCCGGCGAGGTCGTCAGCCCTCGTTCGAACGGGCCGAGCCAGGGCAGGAACGGCGGTACGACCACCCGCCCTGTGGTCCCGTCAGGCCAGGTGAAGTCGCCTCGTGAATCGGGCATCACCGGTGGCGTGCAGAAGCCCGCTGTCAGTACCAAGCCCCAGGTGGGCACGGCCATCGACGGGATCGCGGGAGGCGCGGGCGGAGCGGGCGGCCATGGCGGTGGCGCCGCAGGAAGCGGTGGCGGCGTCGGTGTCGGCGGCGGAGTGGCGGGAGGCGGCGTCGGCGGTGGCGGCCTCCCTGGCGGCGTCGGCGGTGCCGCACTCGGCCCGCGGGGCGGTGCGGCCGCGCGCGGTGGCGCCGGCGGCACGGCGGGACGTTCCGGAGCGGCCGGTCGGGGCGGAATGCCCGGTGCCGGCGGTGCGGGCGCCGGAGCGGGCGGCAGGGGCGGTGCCACGGCCGGACGCGGAGGCAGCCTCGCCCGTCGCGGCGGCGGTGTCGTGGGCGCCGCCAAGGGCACCGGATCGGGCACGCGCGGTACGCCTGGCGGCTCGGGCCTGCACAGGAGCCGCGGCGCCGCCGGCGCGGGCGGCGGCAGCAATGTCGGCAAGGGCGCGAACCGCATGATGGGCCGCGGTCAGAGCGGTCAGGCGGAAGAGGAAGAGCGGCGCGAGGGCGAGCGTCCCGACTACCTGGTCGAGGACGAGGAGACGTGGACACCTGAGCGCAACAACGCTCCTCGGGTCATCGAGTAGCGGCGCACAGCAGCTTGTAGAACAGTGTGGGGGCTCGGCCGGCGAAGCCGTAGCCCCCACACTGCCTGAGAGAGGACTTGGAATGGCCTTCAAACCGACGCTGCGCTCAGCGGGTGGCGTTGTGCTCGCAGGTGCGCTGATCTTCGCCGCTGCACCGGTTGCTTCAGCGGATCAGACCAGGCAGGACCAATGGGCGCTGAAGGCCTTCGACGCGGCTTCCATCTGGAAGATCACGAAGGGTCATGGCGTTACCGTCGCTGTCATCGACAGCGGAGTCAATGCCGATCACGTGGACCTCAAAGGCAATGTGAAAGAAGGCAAGGACTTCATCGACGGGGGCTCCACGGCCCCGCAGTCGGACGAGGACCACGGCACCGGCATGGCTTCGGTCATCGCCGCCCATGGACACGGCCCCGGCGGGGCCGACGGCGTCATGGGCCTTGCCCCGGAAGCGACGATCCTCGACATTCGCGACGACGGTGGCGACGACGACGGCTTTGCGTCGTCGATCCGCTACGCCGTCGATCACGGCGCCTCCGTGATCAACATTTCGCAGGAGGGCTCGGACTCACGCCCCGCGGAGGCGCAGGCAATCGCCTATGCGTTGCAGAAAGACGTCCTGGTGGTGGCCGGATCGGGTAACGAAGGAACCGGAGCGGGATATCCGGCCAGGTATCCGGGCGTGTTGGCGGTCGGCGGTGTGAAGAACAATACGGAGATCTGGGAGAACTCCAATTACGGCTCCGAGGTTCTCCTCACCGCGCCGGCGACGTTCATCGTCGCCGCCGGGTCGAAATCCGACACCGCCTACCGCTCGGGAACCGGGACATCCGACGCGACCGCCTACGTCTCGGCCGCGGCAGCCCTTCTGCGCGCCGAATTTCCGGACCTGACGGCGGGGCAGATCGTCACCCGCCTGACGAAGTCCGCCGGACTGCCCGCGTCCGCGAAGGACATCTCTCTGCCGGACAAGCGCTACGGCTACGGCTTCATCCAGCCGCTCGCCGCGCTCACCCGGGACATCCCTGCCGGGCCCACGTACGGCCCGCTCGCCGTGCCGGAGTCGCTGAAGACCGGGCAGGGAGCCACGGCCGACCCCTCGTCCGCCGCGCCGAACGCCACGGGCGGTGCCATGAGCGACGACGAGCAGGCGGCCGCCGACCGCAAGCAGGTCATCGCCCTCAGTGTGATCGGCCTGGTCGGCCTCCTCGTCCTCGCCCTGATCATCTTCGTGATCGTCAAGATCGCCCGCCGCAACAAGGGCGGCGACAACCGCCCCGGCGGGTCGGGCGGCCCCGGCGCGCCCGGCGGCGGATACCCGCAGTACGGGCAGCCGCAGCCGCAGCCGCACGCGCCGCAGCAGTATCAGCCCCAGCCCCAGCCGCAGGGCAATCCGTACGCGCAGAACCCCTATGGGGGCCGGCCGCAAACGCCGCCGCCCTCGTCGTGGGGGTCGGGGCGCCCGTAACGAACAGCTTTCGCACTCCAACACATTCAACGGGGAGAAGACATCGGCCATGGCCGGTTACTACAAGGTGGAACTCGACGCTCTCGCGGAGCTCTGCACGCAGTTGGGGAACTGCGCCGACGAGATGCGCTCCGCGATGAAGGTCCTGAAGGACATCGGCCCGAAGGGCTCCGGCTTCGCGGAACTGGAGGCGGCCTGCGACGACTTCCAGGACGCCTGGGGGTACGGGATCGGGCTCATCGCGGACGCGACGGGAGGCGTCACCAAGGGGCTGGCCGACACCCGGAAGGTGTACGAGACCCTGGAGCAGCAGGTCGCTGCCTCCTTCACGCAGTCCGGCAAGGGGGCGGCCACGTGACGTCGACGTCCGAGGGCGGGCCGGAGGCCGGGGCCGAGGCGTTCCGGTTCCAGGTGCAGCCCGAGTTCCATGAGATACCCCTCGGCATCGGGTTGGACGAAGAGGCGTTCACGGACCGGATGCGGGCGTACGCCCGCGACTACTGGGGCGACCGGGAGGACTTGGAGCCGTTGCGCCGGATGTTCACAGCCGTGCATGCCGCGAACTCCCAGCAGCTCGCCGCCGACGGCGCCGTCTACCAGGCGCTCGGCGTCTTCCCCATCGGGGGAACGGCCGACGGCACTCAGGCGCCGGAACGGGTCAGCCGTTGCACGCTGTTGATCAGCGTGCGGGAGCTGGACAATCCGGATCCGGCGATTGCCACTGCCGGGATCGTGGAGACACTGGCGCGCACCAACGACGGGGGCGAAGCCCAGCTCGTCGCCCTTCCCGCGGGGCCCGCCGTGGTGAACATCGCGGGCTCGCGCGCCGTGTGGGCGCTCCCGGAGGGCGAGCAGGAACGGTTCTTTGTGCGGATCGAGCTCTGGTTGCCGTTCCCGCGGGACAACCGGCTGCTGCTGCTCTGCCTGAGCACGTCCGACGCGCAGGACCTCTTCCACTACCAGGCGGTTCTCGCGGACATCGCCGACACCATCACCTTCGGAGGCGAGGACGACGGCAACGGTGACGCCGCCGGCCCCGGCGCCGAGCCCTTGATGGGCACCGCGGCACAGGCCCATGAGGGGACGGCGAACGCATGAGCACGCAGACATACGACGCCCTCGGTTTCGACCCGGCGCCCGGGGTCCCCGCGTCCGTGGCCCAGCTCGTCACCACCCTGAGCAAGGTCGGCAATCAGCTGAACGACGCGCACGGCACGCTGACCCGGCTGGGCAAGAGCGACGGCATCTGGGAGGGCGACGCGGCGGACGGCTTCGCCAAGAAGGTCGGCGAACTGCCGAAGTACCTGGCCGACGGCCACGGCTCGCTGATCGACGCCGCGCACGCCCTGCACCGGTGGCAGTCGCAACTCACCGACTTCCAGACGCTCGCCGTCCGCTTCGAGACGGAGGCCGAGCAGGCCCGCCGGGACCTGGCCTCGGCACAGTCCGCTCCGGACCTGCAGTTGGCGGGGCGGACCTTCGACACCGACGCGGCGCTGCAGGAGGCGCAGAGGCGCCTCGACTTCGCCGTCAAACGGGTCAACGAGGCCACGGACGGGCTGAACGCCGTCATCAAGAAGGCCCAGGACCTGCTGAGCGACCACGAGGCGGCGGCCCGCGCCGCGGCCGAGGCCATCCGCAAGGCGGCCGAACGCGCCCCGGACGAACCGGGGCTCTTCGACCGGTTCCTCGACTCCCTGAAGGATCTGGGCGAGAGGATCAAGGATCTCGCCGCCGACGTCCTGGAGTGGCTGAAGAACAACGCCGACCTGCTCTACAAGATCGGCGACTGGCTCGGGTACGCGAGTGCGGCGTGCGACGTCCTGGCGGTCATCTTCTCCGAGACCATCGTGGGCGCCGTGGTGTTCGAGGCCATCGGCATGGTCCTGAACGCCGGGGCGCTCGCCTTCCACGCCGGAGGCTGGGCGCTGGGGGCCAAGAACGGTTCGTGGATGGACATCGGCCTCGACATCGTCGGGTTCGTGCCGTTCGGCGACTTCATCCGGGGCGGCAAGGTCGCCGTCGGCGCGCTGAAGGGCGTCAAGATCCCGATGAACGTCCTGGACTTCGGTGCCAAGGCGGCCGATTCGTGGAAGCGCGCCGGCGATCTCATCGACGCGGTCGGCGGGACCGCCAAGTTCGGCGACGACGCCGAGCAGTGGGTGGCGCGCAACTGGAGTTCCCTCGGCAACAAGGCGCACGCGATCCATGTCACCGCGGACAAGTTCGCGGACCGGTTCGCCCTCGCCGTCGCCAAGGAGTTCGGCGACTCGACGCTCTACCGGGCGGGGACGTCCGTTCTCGACGCGCCGTTCCGGAAGATCATGCCCGAGCTGATCGAGCGCACCCCGCTGGCACGCATCCCGGCCCTCGCGGACTCCGTCAGGCCGGTCGTCGACGAGGCGGGCACGGTCGTCGAGAAGTACATCGACCCGCGGTCGTGGACGGCACGCGGGTACGAGGCCGCCATGGGCGCGAAGGATCTGTACAAGGAGGGCGTGCGCCACGTGACCGAGGACGTGCAGTACACGTCGGACAAGGTCCATGAAAAGATCGACCAGGCCCGTTCCACGGCCGGTCGGATCGTCGACACCATCAACCCCTTCGGATAGCCGTGAGCAACAGTCACCCGGGGTGGTCCGCCCCGGCTCATCAGACGCCGTTCTCCGCACCCGGGTCCGCCTCCCGGCTGGTGTTCCAGGTCTCCCCGCCCGGCCCCGCCGACCCGGAGCGACAGGGATCCTGGCCGGTCCTGGCGATCAGGCAGCCGGGCGGACGAGGTGACGGCGCGGCCTTGGCGTACGTCTACCAATCGCCTGCGTCGCCTGTGCCGCAGAACCCGGGCACCGGGTCCTCCGCCGCGTTGTGGATCCACGGCGGGTCGGACGGCGGCCCGCTGTGCGTCGTGCGCCCCGTCGGGCGGGCGGAGTACGAGGTGCACACCCCCGAGGGCGCGCCGCTCGCCCGCGTCAGCCGCCGTCCCGGCCGCGTCCTGCCCTGGCCGCGACGCACCCGCTGGACGATCCGGCCCGCCGACGGTTCACCGCCGGCCGTGGGCAAGGCCGGTTCCTGGTACGCGTGGACGTTCTACCTGCTGCTCGCTCCGATCTGGTTCCCCCTGTGGCTCGTCCAACTGGTGTACTCGCTGGTCGGCGGCTCGGACCCCGTCGATCTCGACGGCCCGCGGCGCACGAGGTGGCGTACGGCGGGCGCGGGCACCGCGCTGGATCGACGGGGCATCAGCACCGCGGTGTACGACCTCGATCCACGGCGACTGGACGTCCGCATCGCCTACGCCCAGGCCGTACTCCGCTCGGGGAGCCATCTGCCTCCGTCGTGACGCCGGCTCCCGTGTGAAGCCGATGCCGTGCCTCAGTGTGTTCGATAGCGCACCAGCAGCTCCGCCAGGCCCACCGGGTTGCTCAGCGCCACCAGATGACCGCCCGGCAGGACGTCGGCGTCGATGCCGAGGCGGTCGCGGGCGACGCGTCGCTGGAAGGCCTCGGGGAAGAGCCGGTCGTCGCGGCCGACGACGACGCGGGTGGGCACGTCCGGCCAGGCGGGCAGCGGGAAGGGGTCGCCGAACGGGGTGTCGGACTGGCGAGGCTCCCGGGCCAGGGCCTGGTCCACCAGGGGCTGCGGCAGGTCGTGGAAGAAGGTGACCAGGGGGTCGAAATCCGCGTCCGCCGGACGGCCCTCGGCGAGGTCGAGGGCGCGCCGGGCCTCCGGCTGGCCCGTGTTGGCCCACCAGTCCCCGGCCGTCTCGCCGGGGGCCGGGATCATCGCGTTGACCAGGACGATCAGGTCGACCCGGTCCTTGAGGCGGTCGCAGACCAGTGGCGCGGTGAAGCCGGCCATGGATTGGGCGACCAGCACCAGGTGCGCGCGGTCGCCGACGCCGGCGGCGACCGCGTCCGCGTACTCCTCCAGCCCCGCCGAGTCGTCGGCGGCGGGGAGTTCCACCGCAAGGGCCTCGTGGCCCCGGCGGCGCAACTCCGCCACCACGAGCTGCCAGTACCAGCCGCTGTCGCCGCCCGCCCCGGGGATCAGCGCGTAGGTCGTGGTCGTCACGCCTTCGCCAGGACGGAGGCGAAGCTGTCGAGGATGTGGTGGGCGCCGGCCTCGGTCGCGGCGCGATGTTCGTCGGGAATGCCGGCCTGGTGGAGGGCGACCTCGGTCTTGTCGCCGTGGTCGGTGAACGTGGCGTCCAGGACGACCTCGCTGCCGTCGGGGGCGCCCATCGTCCACACCAGTCGCTCGTGCGGCACGACGTCGCGGTAGGTGCCGCCCAGCGGCATCTCGCCCTGCGGGGTGGTGACGGTGGCGCTCCACGCGCCACCGGGGCGTACGTCGCAGACCACGGTCGGCAGCGGGGCGCCGAACCACTGGGCGAAGTACTCGCGCTCGGTCCACACCTTCCAGACCTTGGCGCGCGGCGCGTCGAAGACCCGGGTGATGGTGATGTCGTTCATGGAGGCATGCCTTCCTCGGTACGGCGGCGGAGTGCGTGTGCCGCACTCGTTCTCACGATGGGGCAGACCGGCGCCGGGACCCGGACTCATCGGTCGCGTCGCACCCTGATGTCCGACCCTCGTGATCTCATCGGATGCGAGCGACGAGGGGAGCCGGGGATGACGGTCGGGGTACGGATCGAGCCGTGGGGGCAGGAGGATCTCGCCCTGCTGCGGCGCACGAACGCGCCCGAGATGATGACGCACCTGGGCGGCCCGGAGACCGAGGAGCAGGTGCAGGCGCGACACCGGCGGTATCTGCTGCAGGGCGGCGAGAGCGGCGGGGGAATGTTCCGCATCGTGCTGCCGACCACGGGTGAGCCGGTGGGCACCATCGGGTACTGGGAGCGGATCTGGCGGGGCGAGACGGTGTACGAGACGGGCTGGAGCGTCCTGCCGGAGTACCAGGGGCGCGGCATCGCGGTAGCGGCCGGGCGGGAGGTCATCGGGCTGGCTACGGCGGCTACGGGGAGCGTGCCGCGTTCCCTGCACGCGTACCCCAAAGTCGACAACCCGTCCTCGAACGCGATCTGCCGCAGGCTCGGCTTCACGCTCGTGGAGGAGTGCGACTTCGAGTACCCGGCGGGCAACCCCATCCGCTGCAACGACTGGCGGCTGGAACTCACCGGTTCCGGCTGAAGGGCCGGGGGACTGAAGTACCGACGGCCGCCGTCTACCAGGCGTCGCCGTCCCGCCAGTCACACACGAGGTCACCGGCGAGGTCGAGCGGCGCGGTCACCGGCAGCACGTACACGCAGTCGTCGTCCTCCGGGGTGCGTACGACGCCCGACGGAGTGAGCACAGAGGTCGGCCCCCGCCACGGCCGCCAGCCGCGGGCCGCGTAGAAGCCCCCGGCACCGTCGGCGGCGGCCAGCGCCCCCAGGTCGTACGCGCGGCACACCAGGCCTTCCAGCGCGTCCATCATGGCGGCGCCGTGGCCGTGCCCGCGCCGGTCCGCGCGCACGCCCACGCCCTCGACGTAGCCGGTGCGCAGGGCACGCCCGGTGTGCAGCACGCGGCGCCGGACGAGGGCGGCGTGCCCGATCAGATCGGTGCCCTCCCACACCAGCGCGTGCATGCCGCCGAGGGAGTGCTCCCAGTCCGTGTCGTCGAGGTCGCCGTCGAAGGCCTCGACGAGCAGGGCGCGCGCCGCGCCCAGGGCTGCGGTGTCCAGGTCCGCGGTGTGGGCCACGGCAACGCGGATTCCGGGCGTCCCGCGGGTCGGCGGAAGGGTCATGTCGCTCATCGTGGCAGCGGTTCCGGGCGTTCGAGGGCGCTGTCGGTGGCCAATGTCATCATCACTTCATGCTGACCATCGGGACGATCGTGCTGGGCGCCGCGGACGTACCTCGCGCCGCGGCCTTCTGGAGTGCGGCACTCGGCTATGTGCCGCGTGACGGGGACGCCGGGGACGACGACTGGACGGTGCTGGTCCCCGCCTCCGGCGGCGGCCCCGGCATCGCCCTGGGCCGGAGCGGGACCCCCGTCCAGGAGCACCCGCGCGTCCACCTAGATCTGTACGCCGAGGACGCCGCCGATCAGGCGGCGCAGGTGGAGCGGTTGATCGCACTGGGGGCCGAGCGCGTCGACTGGGACCTGTACCCGCAGGACCCCGACTTCGTCGTGCTCGCCGACACCGAGGGCAACCGCTTCTGCGTCATCGACACGTCCTTCGAGCCGTCCTCCGGCGCTTCCTGAAACGCCCGTCCCCGGAGCGACGGGGTCATGGTCGTGGCGTCCCGGGCAGTGGCACGATGGCCTGCACACCCTTCTCGCGACGCATACGACCGGGGGAACCGAGCCGATGAGCAAGGAGATCAGCGACTTCGAGCTGATGGAGGTCGCCGCCGACCCGGAGCAGGCCCGCCGTCTGCACAAGGCGCTCAGGACGCTCGCCGGCAACCCGAACGTGACCGGTCCGCTGAAGGACATGGCGCGCGAGGTCCTGAACGGGCGCCTCGGCATGAACGAGGCCCTGGACTCCGCCGCCTGGCGCGGTGCCGTCGGTGACCGCATGGCCGAACTGCACCGGATCGACCAGCAGATGACGCCCGAGGACCGCGCCGCGGCGCGCGAGCGCGCCGAGCGGTGGTTCGAGCAGCAGGAACAGCAGGAGCAGCAGGAGCGCGACCAGCAGGACCGGCAGCCGGACGACCAGAAGGACCAGAACGGCCGGCCCGGCCAGGACGGGTCCGAAGCCCGCCCCGCCGACCCCCGCGACATCCCGCCCGCCTACCGCCCGCCCACCCGGCGCGACTGAGCCGCCGCGCCCGCGGGCCCTATGCCCCGCGCACGGCCCGCCCCGCCTCGGTACCGCCCGCCGTCAGCTCTCCGGCAGGAAGCCCGTCTGGATCAGCTGGTTGCCGCGCCGCCGGGTGAGGAACTGCGCCCGCCCCGGAGGCAGCCTGCTCGCCTTGGTGTTGCCGAAGACGGGCCCCTCGGCCGGGTCCCCGGACAGGATGATCCCGGTCGCGCCGAGCTCCTTGGTCCGGGTGAGGAACGGCTCGAACGAGGAGCGCGAGGCCCCGGAGGTGCTGCGCGACAGGATGATGCGCAGGCCCAGGTCGCGGGCGAACGGCAGGTACTCCATCAGCACCTGCATCGGGTTGCCCATCGAGGTCGCGACCAGGTCGTAGTCGTCCACGAAGACCCAGGCGTCCGGCTCGGTGTACCAGCTGCGGTTGCGCAGCTGCTCGGGCGTCACGTCCTGGCCGGGCATCCGCCGGCCCATCGAGCCGGCCAGCGACTCCATGACCTCCTGCAACTGCGGGCCGGAGGCGCAGTACTTGTACATGTGGCTCTCCGGCACCTGGCCGAGCAGCGCCCGGCGGAAGTCGGAGACCACGAACAGCGCCTTGCCGGACTCGTAGCGCTCACTGACCTGCTTGGCGATCAGCCGCAGCAGCGAGGACTTGCCGGACTCGCTCTCGCCGTAGATCACCATCAGCGGATCGGTCTCGAAGTCCACGAACACCGGGGAGAGCGTGAGCTCGTCCACGCCGATCGCGATGCCGCGGTCGGAGAAGTCCCCGCCCTTGGGGAGTTCGGTCGACGGCAGCATCGTCGGCAGCATCCGCACCTTCGGCGCGACCGGTCCCGGCCAGCCGGAGTTGACCTGGGCGACGAACTGCGCCATGCCCTCGGACAGATCCTCCACCGACGAGGAGGCGTCGACGCGCGGCAGCGCCGCCAGGTAGTCCAGTTTCTCCGGGGACAGGCCGCGGCCGGGCTTGCCGACCGGCACGTTCTCCGCGCGCCGGCGGTCGAACTCGGACTCCATCGGGTCGCCGAGCCGCAGCTCCAGCCGGCTGAGGATCTGGTCGCGCAGCGCGGGCCGGATCTCGGTGTAGCGGGTGGCGGTGACGATCAGGTGGATGCCGAAGCCGAGGCCACGGGCGGCGATGTCGTTGATGACCGGGTCGAGCATCTCGTAGTCGGTCTTGAACGTGCCCCAGCCGTCGATGACGAGGAAGACGTCGCCCCACGGCTGGTCCGGGAAGTGCCCCGCCGCCCGCCGGGAGCGGAAGGTGTTCATCGAGTCGATGACGTTGCTGCGGAAGAACTCCTCGCGGGCGTTGAGGATGCCGTGCACCTCGGCGACGGTGCGGCGGACCTTCTCCGCGTCCAGCCGCGAGGCGACCCCGCCGACGTGCGCGAGCCCGTCCAGGGCCAGCATGCCGCCACCGCCGAAGTCCAGCGCGTAGAACTGGACCTCCCGTGGGGTGTGGGTCAGCGCGAAGGACGCGATGAGCGAGCGCACCAGCGTGGACTTGCCGGACTGCGGGCCGCCGACGACCAGCGCGTGACCGCCGGAGCCCGACAGGTCGGCGTACATCACGTCACGGCGCTGCTCGAAGGGCTTGTCGACCAGGCCGACCGGCACCGTGAGCTTGCCGGTGGCCGTGTAGCCGTCGGCGTGCAGGCCGCGCTCGGCGCTCACGGTCAGCGGCGGCAGCAACTGGTCGACGCTGAACGGCTCGTCCAGCGGCGGCAGCCACACCTGGTGGGCCGGTGGGCCCTGGCCCTCCAGGCGGCCGACGATCACGTCGAGGACGGTGTCGGCCAGAGCGTCGTCCACCTGGCCGCCAGAGCGCGCCTGCGGCTCCGGCTCGGTGAGGATGCGCACCGGCACCGGCGCGGCGGTGAACAGCACGGGGGAGCGGTCGATGCGCGCCCCGCCGGCCGTCCGCGTGCCCGGCGCGCGGTAGGCGCCCGAGACGTACGCGGCCTTGAACTGCACCATCGTGTCGGTGCCGTACTTCAGGATGCCGGCGCCGGGCACATTGGGCAGGTGGTACGCGTCCGGCACGCCGATCGCCGTGCGCGACTCGGCCGCGGAGAAGGTGCGCAGACCGATGCGGTACGACAGGAAGGTGTCCAGGCCGCGCAGCTTGCCCTCCTCCAGGCGCTGCGAGGCGAGCAGCATGTGCACGCCCAGCGACCGGCCGATGCGGCCTATCTGGATGAACATCTCGATGAAGTCGGGCTTGGCGGCGAGCAGTTCGGAGAACTCGTCGATGATCAGGACGAGTGACGGCAGTGGGTCCAGGGCCGCGCCGGCCGCGCGGGCCTTCTCGTAGTCCGTGATGTTGGCGTAGTTGCCGGACTGCCGCAGCAGTTCCTGGCGACGGGTCAGCTCACCGGTGATGGAGTCGCGCATGCGGTCCACCAGGGTCAGCTCGTCGGCGAGGTTGGTGATGACCGCCGACACATGCGGCATGGTGCCCATGCCGGTGAAGGTCGCACCGCCCTTGAAGTCCGCGAGGACGAAGTTCAGCGTCTCCGAGGAGTGCGTGACCGCCAGGCCCAGCACCAGCGTGCGCAGCAGCTCCGACTTGCCGGAACCGGTGGCGCCGACGCACAGGCCGTGCGGGCCCATGCCCTCCTGCGAGGCCTCCTTGACGTCCAGCATGACCGCTTCGCCGGTCTCGCCCAGGCCGATCGGCACGCGCAGCCGCTCGTGCAGGGTCCGCGGCCGCCAGGTCCGCGAGACGTCCACGGAGGACGCGTCGCCGATCCCCATCAGATCGGTGAAGTCCAGGTTCGCCAGCAGCGGTTCGTCGGCGTCGGCCGCGCCCAGGCGCAACGGCGCCAGCTGCCGCGCCAGCGACTCGGCCTGCACCGGGGACAGCACGTCCGGAGTGCCCACGAAGGTGCCCGCGCCGGCCTCCAGGTAGAGCTGGTCCCGCCACACCTGGATCGACAGCGAGCCGCGCATCTCGTCGAGTTCGCCGGGGACGACCTCCAGGATCGTCACGCCCTGCAGGCCCTCGGCCGAGGCGATCACCGAGTCCGCGGGGACGCCGCCGCCGTCGAGCACGATCACCACGTGCGGCTGGTCGAGCACCGTCTGGCCGTCGCGGTTGAAGCGCGGGCGGCCGTCCAGCTCGTCGGCGAGCAGTGCCTCGGCCTCGCCGAGGTCGCCGCAGACCAGCCGGCGCGAGCCGGCCCCGTCCTGGTCCTTGTGCTGCGCGTGCGGCAGCCACTTCGTCCACTCCCACTCCGACTGCGCGCCCGGCGCCGCGACCACGGCGAGGACCAGGTCCTCGGGCGAGTGCAGGGAGCACAACTGGCCGACGACGGACCGGGTCTGGCCGTACACGGTGTCCGGGTCGCCGGATATCGTCACGTGGTAGAAGGAGCGCAGCCCCACCGCCAGCGGCAGGTTGTCCAGCGAGCCGTGCGCGGCGATGAACTGCTGCATCGAGTGCGCGGTCAGCGGCTCCAGTTCGTCCACCGGAGCGGTCTCCGGCGCGACGATCGGGGTGGACAGCTGCTGCGGTCCGAGTCCGACCCGCACCTGCGCGAAGTCCCCGTCGGAGGCGCGGCGTTCCCACACCCGCGAGCCCTCTGCGACCAGCGCCCACAACTGCTCGGGAGCGGGGTGCAGGTAATACTGTGCGTCCCGCTGCTTGCGGGCGGTCTTGCGGACCCCGCGCCGCACCTGCGCCAGGTACTTGAGGTAGTCGCGGCGCGCCTCGGCCATCTGGCCGGAAGGGCCCTTGCGGGAGCGGACGATCTGGGCCACCACCATCGCGAGGGTGGAACCCATCATGAGCACACCCATGATCTTCATGAACCCGCCGGAGCCCCCGCTCCCCGTGGGCAGGAAGAAGAACGCCGCCGACGAACCCATGCCGAGCATGGGCAGCAGGTTCATCAGCAGGCCCTGGTCCTCGCCGCGCGGCAGTTCGGGCGGGGCTACGAGCCGTACCTCCTCACTCGGCACCTCCGGCGGGTATACCCGCGGCGGGCGCTTGATGACGACCACGCTCACCGATGCACCAGTCCTTCACGCGAATCGCAGTTTCGGGCCGCCCCCGTGGCGACGGTCCCCCGTATGACGCGTCCTGGTCGCGCACCGGCCCCCCTCGGGGGCCGGGCATGGGACCACAGGCAGGTGGCGATCCTACTGGGCATGACAGCCCAGAGGCAGTGGGGCGGTTGGGGGACAAGGGACTTGGGCCACGGGGTAGTGTGACGGATCGCGAAGCGCGGACGGGGGTCCGACCCTGGACGGCCGCGTGGACGCCACCCCAAACCACCCACCACCGGACGAGGGGGACAACTCCAGGTGAGCACGGTCTCAGCAACCGGTTTCTGCAGAGTCACGGTGGCGGCGCCGAACAGCCGCATCGACGTGGCACTCCCGGAGGACGTGCCGCTCTCCGACATCCATCCGGAGATCCTGCGCCTGTCGGGCCAGACCCCGGAAGAAGCCGCGCCCACCGGGTACAACCTGGTCCGCAGGGACGGAAGGGTGCTCGACGGCACCCTCTCGCTTGCCGAACAGCGCGTGCACGACGGCGAGTTGCTTCTCCTGCGCCCCTTCGCCGACTCGCTGCCGCCGGCCGTCTTCGACGACGTGGTCGACGCGGTGGCCGCCGCCGTCCAGACCGACCGGCGCAGCTGGAACGACGCCATGATGCGCGCCGTCGGCCTCACCGCCGGCGTCGTGCTGCTCGCCCTCATGGCCTTCGTGCTGTGGTTCTCCGAGCCGGTCAAGCACGACATGCACGGCCTGCCCGGCATCCTCGCCGGCGCCACGGGCCTGGTGCTGGTCGCCCTGGCGGGCGTGCGCGCGCGGGTCTACGACGACCGGCACTCCGCCGTCGCGCTCGGTCTGGCCTCGCTGCCGCTGCTCCTGGTCGCCGGCTCCGGCGTGATGGGCGTGGCCAAGGGCGAGGGCCCGGGCCGGCTGCACTTCCTCATCGGCTGCGTCGTGGTGCTGATCGCGTCCGTCCTGCTCGTGCTGCTGCTGCCGCAGGGTGACGCGCCGTTCGTCGCGGCGTCCTTCACCGCCGGTGTCGGCACGCTGGCCACCTTCGTGGCGATCCTCACCGAGGCCGCGCCGCGCGAGGCCGCTGCCGTCACCGCCGTCGTCATGATCGCCGTGGTCGGCTTCCTGCCCGGCTGGTCGGCCCGCTTCGCGCGGCTGCCGATCGGCTTCCGCTCGCCCGACCAGGTCGCCGGCCGGCACCGCGGCGACGCAGAGCGGCAGGGCGAGGAGGAGCCGGTCGACTTCGAGCGGATCACCAACCAGGCCCGCCGCGGCCATGAGCTGCTGCTCGGCCTGGTGGCCGGCTGTGCCGCCGCGATCGTCGGCTCCGCCGGCGTCGTGCTGGGCTTCTCCGACAGCGCCTGGGCGCAGCTGCTCGCGCTGGTCATGGGCCTGGCGACGCTGATGCGCGCGCGGCTGTTCCGTTACACGTCACAGGTCGTGACGCTGATGGTCGCCGGTGTCGTCACCGTCGGCCTGCTGGTCATCGGCCTCGCGCTCAACCTGCCGGCGGACATCCTCACCGACCTGCTGCGCGGCAACCACTCCTCGCTCGACATCCGCACCGTGTGGCTGGCGGCCGCGGTGGCCCTGGGGGCCGCACTCCTCGTCGCGATCGCGCTGGTCGTCCCGAGCAAGGGCGTCACCCCGTTCTGGGGCCGGCTGCTGGACCTGGCCGAGGCCGCGGTTCTGCTGTCGCTGATCCCGATCTGCCTCGCCGTCCTCGACCTCTACAACGAGGCCCGCGGCATGACCAGCGGCTGAGCCCCCGCCCTACCCGGGCGCACCCGACCGCCCCCGGTTGCCCACCGCCCCGGACCCGGACATCGCACCGGGCCCGGGGTGGTACTCTGTGTAACCGATGCGTCCGCCCCCGTGCGGCGCGTCCCGCCTTCCGAGTCATCGCAGATTCCCCTGTGACACAGACCAGGGGCGCTCGAAGGCACCGACCACAAGGAGACCGCATGTCGCTCGACGTCGCGACGAAGAAGCAGATCATCGGCGAGTTCGGCACCAAGGAGGGCGACACCGGCTCCCCCGAGGTCCAGGTTGCGCTGCTCTCGCGCCGCATCTCGGACCTGACCGAGCACCTCAAGACCCACAAGCACGACCACCACTCCCGTCGTGGTCTGCTGATCCTGGTCGGCCAGCGCCGCCGCCTGCTGCAGTACCTGGCCAAGAAGGACATCCAGCGCTTCCGTGCGCTCGTCGAGCGCCTCGGCATCCGCCGCGGCGCGGCCGGCGCCCGCTGAGTCGCCTTAGAGGGAGCGGTTCCCGTCCGGGGGCCGCTCCCTTGGCGTACGTGGAGAACCGCGCTGGGCGCGAGAGCGGGGCCGAAGCTTTGTAGGCTGGTCCCATACACAACGCCATAGAGCATGCGGAGGGAGCGTCCTCCTAAACGCCACCAGAGCCGGTCCTCGGTAGTGGCCCCCGGGCAGCACGTACGTCCCGGTGGCTTCGATCGAAGACCGGCCCGGCGGGACGCCCCTCCACCGACGGCCACCGGGAAGACGCCCGGCGGCACGAAAGAGGAGAATCCCCATAGTGGAGAACGAGACCCACTACGCCGAAGCCGTGATCGACAACGGCAGCTTCGGCACCCGTACGATCCGCTTCGAGACGGGCCGTCTGGCCCGTCAGGCCGCCGGCTCGGCCGTGGCCTACCTGGACGACGACACCATGGTGCTGTCGGCCACCACCGCCTCGAAGCACCCGAAGGACCAGCTCGACTTCTTCCCCCTCACGGTGGACGTCGAGGAGCGCATGTACGCGGCCGGGCGGATCCCCGGTTCCTTCTTCCGTCGTGAGGGCCGTCCCTCCGAGGACGCGATCCTCACCTGCCGCCTGATCGACCGCCCGCTGCGCCCGTCCTTCAAGAAGGGCCTGCGCAACGAGATCCAGGTCGTGGCGACGATCATGGCGCTCAACCCCGACCACCTCTACGACGTGGTCGCCATCAACGCCGCCTCCTGCTCCACGCAGCTGGCGGGCCTGCCCTTCTCCGGCCCGATCGGCGGCGTCCGCGTCGCGCTGATCCGCGGCCAGTGGGTCGCCTTCCCGACGCACAGCGAGCTGGAGGAGGCCGTCTTCGACATGGTCGTCGCCGGCCGCACCCTCGAGGACGGCGATGTCGCGATCATGATGGTGGAGGCCGAGGCCACCACCCAGACGATCAAGCTGGTCGAGGGCGGCGCCGAGGCGCCGACCGAGGAGATCGTCGCGGCCGGTCTGGACGCCTCCAAGCCCTTCATCAAGGTGCTGTGCAAGGCGCAGGCCGACCTGGCCTCCAAGGCCGCCAAGGAGACCGCCGAGTTCCCGATCTTCCTGGACTACCAGGACGACGTGTTCGAGGCGCTCGAGTCCGCCGTCGCCGACGAGCTCAAGCAGGCGCTGACCATCGCCGGCAAGCAGGCCCGTGAGGCCGAGCTGGACCGGGTGAAGGGCCTTGCCGCCGAGAAGCTGCTGCCGCAGTTCGAGGGCCGCGAGAAGGAGATCTCCGCCGCCTACCGCTCGCTGACCAAGAAGCTGGTCCGCGCGCGCGTCATCAAGGACAAGGTCCGCATCGACGGCCGCGGCGTCACCGACATCCGCACCCTGGCCGCCGAGGTCGAGGCGATCCCGCGGGTGCACGGCTCGGCGCTGTTCGAGCGCGGCGAGACCCAGATCCTGGGTGTCACCACGCTGAACATGCTGCGCATGGAGCAGCAGCTGGACACGCTGGCGCCCGAGACGCGCAAGCGCTACATGCACAACTACAACTTCCCGCCGTACTCCACCGGTGAGACGGGCCGCGTCGGCTCCCCCAAGCGCCGCGAGATCGGCCACGGCGCGCTCGCCGAGCGGGCGCTGCTGCCGGTCCTGCCGACCCGCGAGGAGTTCCCCTACGCGATCCGCCAGGTCTCCGAGGCGCTGGGCTCCAACGGCTCCACGTCGATGGGCTCGGTCTGCGCCTCCACCATGTCGCTGCTGAACGCCGGTGTGCCGCTGAAGGCCCCCGTCGCCGGTATCGCCATGGGCCTGATCTCCCAGGAGATCGAGGGCGAGACCCACTACGTCACCCTCACCGACATCCTCGGTGCGGAGGACGCGTTCGGCGACATGGACTTCAAGGTCGCCGGCACCAAGCAGTTCGTCACGGCGCTGCAGCTGGACACCAAGCTCGACGGCATCCCGGCGTCGGTCCTGGCCGCGGCCCTCAAGCAGGCCCGCGACGCCCGTCTGCACATCCTCGACGTGATGATGGAGGCGATCGACACTCCGGACGAGATGTCGCCGAACGCCCCGCGCATCATCACCGTCAAGATCCCGGTGGACAAGATCGGTGAGGTCATCGGCCCCAAGGGCAAGATGATCAACCAGATCCAGGAGGACACCGGCGCCGAGATCACGATCGAGGACGACGGCACCATCTACATCGGTGCCGCCGACGGCCCGTCCGCCGAGGCCGCCCGCACCGTGATCAACGGCATCGCCAACCCGACGATGCCCGAGGTCGGCGAGCGGTACCTGGGCACGGTCGTGAAGACCACCACCTTCGGTGCCTTCGTCTCCCTGCTCCCGGGCAAGGACGGCCTGCTGCACATCTCGCAGATCCGCAAGCTGGCCGGCGGCAAGCGCGTGGAGAACGTCGAGGACGTCCTCCCCGTGGGCACCAAGGTCCAGGTCGAGATCGCCGAGATCGACCAGCGCGGCAAGCTCTCGCTGATCCCCGTCGTCGAAGGCGAGGACAACGAAGACGGTGCCGCTGGCGACGCCTCCGCCGACGACAAGGCCGAGGACGCGTCCGAGCAGTGACCGACCGCTCCACTCGCGTGACGGCCCGCCCCTCCACCAAGGGGCGGGCCGTCCGCACGCAGACCCTGCTCCCCGGCTTCGACGGCATCGGCACCGTGCGCCGCTCCGTCCTCCCCGGGGGGCTGCGCGTCGTCACCGAGACGCTGCCCACCGTGCGTTCGGCGACCTTCGGGATCTGGGCCGGCGTCGGCTCCCGTGACGAGACCCCGGCCCTGAACGGCGCCACGCACTACCTGGAGCACCTGCTCTTCAAGGGCACGGCCCGGCGCAGCGCGCTGGAGATCTCCTCCGCGATCGACGCGGTCGGCGGCGAGATGAACGCCTTCACCGCCAAGGAGTACACGTGCTACTACGCACGCGTCCTCGACACCGATCTGCCGCTCGCCATCGACGTGGTCGCCGACATGCTGACCGGCTCGCTCATCCGCCAGGAGGACATCGACGCCGAACGCGGCGTCGTCCTGGAGGAGATCGCGATGACCGAGGACGACCCCGGCGACCAGGTGCACGACCTCTTCGCCACCGCGCTGCTCGGCGACTCCCCGCTGGGCCGGCCGGTCCTCGGCACGGTCGAGACCATCAACGCCCTCACCCGCGACCAGGTCCACCGCTTCTACCGGAAGCACTACGACCCCACGCACCTGGTCGTCGCCGCGGCAGGCAACATCGACCACGAGGCCGTCGTCCGGCAGGTGCGCCGGGCCTTCGAGGACGCGGGCGCGCTCCGCGACCCCGAGGCCGTGCCCCGGTCGCCGCGCGGCGGCAGCAAGACCCTGCGCAGCCAGGGCCGGGTCGAGGTGCTGGAACGGCGCACCGAGCAGGCCCACGTGGTGCTCGGCATGCCCGGCCTGTCCCGGCACGACGACCGCCGCTGGGCGCTGGGCGTGCTCAACACGGCGCTCGGCGGCGGCATGAGTTCGCGGCTGTTCCAGGAGGTCCGCGAGAAGCGCGGCCTCGCCTACAGCGTGTACTCGTACACCTCGTCCTTCGCCGACAGCGGCCTGTTCGGGGTGTACGCGGGCTGCCAGCCGCGCCGGGTGCCCGAAGTGCTGAAGATCTGCCGCGAGGAACTCCACAAGGTCGCAGAGCACGGTCTCGGCGACGAGGAACTGAGGCGCGCCGTCGGCCAGTTCTCCGGCTCGACCGTGCTCAGCCTGGAGGACACCGGCGCCCTGATGAACCGCATCGGCAAGAGCGAGTTGTGCTGGGGCGAGCAGATGTCGGTGGACGCCACCTTGGAGCGGATCGCCGCGGTGACCCCCGAGGAGGTCCGCGCGGTCGCCCGCGACGTGCTCGGGCAGCGGCCCTCGCTGGCCGTCATAGGCCCGCTCAAGGACAAGCAGGTGGCCCGCCTGCACGATTCCATCGCCTGAGCGGCGAGCCCAGCCGGCCTGACCCAGCCCTACCGAGCCCTACCGACCGAAGGACAGGAACGATGAGCACAATCCGCGTGGGTGTGATCGGGGCCCGTGGCCGTATGGGCACGGAGGCGGTCAAGGCCGTCGAGGCCGCCGAGGACATGGAGCTGGTCGCCGCCATCGGCCGGGAGGACAAGCTGGAGGCCCTGGCCGAGAACGGCGCCCAGGTCGCGATCGAACTGACCGCGCCCGGCTCGGTCATGGGCAACCTCGACTTCTGCCTGCGGCACGGCATCCACGCCGTCGTCGGCACCACCGGCTGGACCGACGAGCGCCTGGACACCCTGCGCGGCTGGCTCGGCGCCGCCCCGGGCACGGGCGTGCTCATCGCCCCCAACTTCGGCATCGGCGCGGTGCTGACGATGCGCTTCGCACGCCAGGCCGCCCGTTTCTTCGAGTCCGCGGAGATCGTCGAACTGCACCACCCCGACAAGGTCGACGCCCCGAGCGGCACGGCCGCCCGCACCGCCCAGCTGATCGCCGACGCCCGCCGTGAAGCGGGCCTCGGCGCGCAGCCGGACGCCACCGCCACCGCCCTGGACGGGGCGCGCGGCGCCGACGTGGACGGGGTCCCGGTGCACTCGGTACGGCTGCGCGGCCTCGTCGCCCACCAGGAGGTCCTCTTCGGCGACGCCGGCGAGGTCCTCACCATCCGCCACGACTCCATGAACCGCGCCTCCTTCATGCCGGGCGTCCTGCTCGGCGTGCGGCGGGTCGTCTCCACGCCGGGGCTCACCTTCGGCCTGGAACACTTCATGGACCTGGACTGAGAGTCCGCCACCGAGAGTCAGAGACCGAGAGCCGGATCGCCCACCATGCGCGCAAAGATCACCTACTTCGTCACCGCCGCCGTCCTCGTCGTGTACTTCGCCCTGGTCGGCGCGCGCGGCGTGTGGCTGATCCAGGACGGCCGCCCGGTCACGGTCGTCCTCGGCCTGGCGGTCCTCGTCCTGCCGGTGATCGGCGTGTGGTTCCTGGTCCGTACGACCCAGTTCGCGCGCGACGCGGGCCGGCTGGCCAGGGAGCTGGAGGCGGAGGGCGGGCTGCCCGAGGACGAGTTGGTGCGCACCCCCAGCGGGCGGATCGACCGGTCCTCGGCGGACGCGGTGTTCGCCCGGCGCAAGGCGGAGACGGAGGCCGCGCCGGAGGACTGGCGCACCTGGTTCCGGCTCGCCGTCGCCTACCACGACGCCCGTGACACTCCGCGGGCCCGCAAGGCGATGCAGCGCGCGATCGCCCTGCGCGGCAGGGCGCCGCAGACGTGACGACGCTCTGAGGGGGGCCGGGGTCAGCCCGGCAGCACGGTCGTGCCGCCGCCGTCAGGGCCGCCCGCCAGGGCGTGCAGCAGCGCGTGCGGGGCGCGTCCGTCCAGGACCCGGGCGGAGCGGACACCGGACCGGACCGCCAGCAGGCAGCCACGCATCTTCGGGCCCATCCCGCCGCCCAGCGAGGGCAGCATCGTCTCCAGCTCGTCGGCGGTCAGGCGGTCCACCACCCGCTCGCGGCGCGGCCAGTCCGCGTACAGCCCCGGCACGTCCGTCAGGACGACCAGCGACTCGGCGCCCAGGGCGGCGGCGATCGCGCCCGCGGCGGTGTCGGCGTTGACGTTGTAGGCCTGGCCGTCGGTGCCGCGGCCGATGGGGGAGACCACGGGGATGTGGCCGTGGTCCAGGAGCACGTCGACGGCGCCGGTGTTGACCTCGGTCACGTCACCGACCAGCCCGATGTCGACGAGTTCGCCGTCGACCTCGGCGTAGCGGCGCACCGCGGTGAGGGTGTGCGCGTCCTCGCCGGTGAGTCCCACCGCGTACGGGCCGTGCCGGTTGAGCAGACCGACGAGTTCGCGCTGCACCTTGCCCGCGAGCACCATGCGCACGACGTCCAGGGTCTCCGGTGTGGTGACCCGCAGTCCGGCCAGGAAGCGGGCCTGCACGCCCATGCGCTCCAGATGCGCGCTGATCTGCGGGCCGCCGCCGTGCACGACGACCGGCCGCACCCCGGCACACCGCAGCCGCACGACGTCGTCGGCGAAGGCGGCGAGCAGCGCGTCGTCCGTCATGGCGTGGCCGCCGTACTTGATCACCACCGTGCGGCCGCGCAGGAGTTCCAGCGCGGGAGCCGGGGAAGCGGAGGCGAGGAGGGCGGTCACGGACGGGCCGGACGGTCGTCGTGGGGGAACGCGTCGGAAGGGGGGCCGGACGGTCCGTGCACCAGTCGCTCCAGGTCCTCGTCGGGGTCGGCTCGTCCGGGCGCCGTCGCCGGGGCGTCGGGCGGGCCGGGCCGGAACGTAACAGGCTCAGGGAAACGTCCGATGACGGCCGGCTGTCGGCCCGGCCCCGGCCGGACGTGTTGTGGATGTCACATCGCGGCGATGCGCCGGGCGGCGGGCACGACCGACGGGGTGCCGGTCTCCGGGTCGTCGATCACCCGGCACCCCGGCCGGCTCCGCCCCGCCGGTCGCGCGCGACCACTGCCGCAGCAGCCCCTGGTGCGGTGGCGGCCGCGGGCGTCGGGGCCGTGCGGCATCGTCAAGTACGGCGTCCAGCAGCCCGGTTGCGTGGCAACCAGCGGATGGCCGACTGCGACTGCACCGGACCCCCAGCGCGACGTTTGGCTCGGCGGCGTCCTAGCGGGGCCCGGCGGCCCAGGCCTCTATGGCGTCGGCCGCCTGGTCGAAGGCCTCCGTGCGGCCCAGGAAGTCCGCGTTGTGGTCGGTCAGCAGCGGGCGCAGCCGCTCACCGCCCGCCCGGGTGACCACCAGCGCCTGGCCCTGCACCGTCCGCGGCATCGCGAGCCACTTCACCGGCTGCTGGACCGTGCGGACCGAGGCCACCCGCTCCCACGACAGCGTCACCGTGTGGAACAGCCGGACCTGCCGCACCCCCCGCGCGCTCACCCAGAACCCCACGCGCAGCAGCCGGAGTGCGGCGGCGATCACCAGCACGGCACCGCCGGCCGTCCACGTCACCCCGGACCCGCTTCCGGCGAGTCCCATGACCACGGCGGCGAAGAGCATGTACGAGGCGAGCACCAGCAGCAGCGCCGCCGCCGCGACCCGCCAGGGGCCCGGCCGGTACGGACGCCTCCACCGGTCCACGGACCGGTAGGGGAGAGCGGCGTCAACGGAGTGCTCGTCATGGCCGCTGTCCGCGGCGAGGAAGGGCAGAGACACACGGTGAGGCTATAGGGGACTCTCGGACCGGGCCACCGCTGGTGGGCCGCCGTCGGCCTTTGCGCCGCTTTGCGGCGCGTGCGGGTGTTGTCGGTGTTGTCGGCGGTCTGGTCGCCGCCCAATAGGCTGGTCGCCGTCCAAAGCGCCAGAGGAAGGACGCCCGGTGACCGACACCTCCGCCGACGATTCCGCAGAGTCCGCAGAGCCCGCAGAGTCCGTGCAGTTCCGCGACGACGTGACCGTCGAGCTCGTCAAGCACAGTGCCTCGGACTCCGACGTCCTGTGGGCCGCTCGCGTGTCCACCGCCGGCGAGCAGTCCCTCGCGGAGATCAACAAGGACCCCGAGCGATCCAAGGGCCTGATCAACTACCTCATGCGGGACCGCCACGGCAGCCCCTTCGAGCACAACTCGATGACCTTCTTCGTGAGCGCCCCGATCTTCGTCTTCCGCGAGTTCATGCGCCACCGGGTCGGCTGGTGCCTCGCCGGCGACACGGAGATCACGCTGGAGAGCGAGGCCGGCACCCTCCGCCGCAGGAGCATCGGGGAACTGCACCGCCTGTGGCACCTGGACGACGAGGACCGGCTGCCGGCCTCCGCCGGCGGCGTCACCTGGCACGCCTCGGCGGGCCGCTGGCGGGCCGAGGTCCGCCGGGGGGACCGGAGCCACTACCTCGGCCTGTACGACAGCCGCGAGGCCGCCGACAGCGCGGTCGTCGAGTTCCGCGAGCAGGACCCGGGCACCCGGCTGCGCACGCTGGAGTCGGTGCGCCGCAACCACGTGCGCTGCTACGACGAGGAGACGCTGCTGCCGCGGCGGGCCAGGATCACCGACGTGATGGAGTCGGGCGTCAAGCAACTGCTCAGGATCACCACGTCCTCGGGCCGCGTCCTGCGCTGCTCCGTGGACCACGCAATCCTCACGCCCGAGGGCTGGGCGAAGGCCGGCGAGCTGGCCGTGGGCGACGCCGTCATGGGCGCGGGCCCCGAGCGGGAGTCCTCGCGGCCGCCGGTGCCCCCGGGCCTGGCACGCGGCATCGGCGTGTGGACCTCCCAGCAGCGCGAGCGCCTGATCGGCGAGACCGGCACCTGCCACCTGTGCGCCCGCTCCTTCCCTCGCGAGGAACTGGCCCTGGACCACCGTGTCCCCGTCGCCGCGGACCTCGCCCTCGCCCTGGACGAGAGCAACCTGGCCCCGGTGTGCGAGGAGTGTCACACCCGCAAGAGCGGCGAGGAGCAGGCGCTCGCCCAGGACGGCGCCGTGACCGGTACGGCCCTGCCCGACCCGATCGTCTCGATCGCGCAGGACGGCGAGGAGATGACCTACGACCTGTCGGTCGAGGGTCCGTGGCACAACTTCCTCGCCGACGGCATCGTCGTGCACAACTCCTACAACGAGGAGTCGGGCCGTTACCGCGAGTTGCAGCCCGTCTTCTACGTGCCCGGCGAGGACCGCAAGCTGGTGCAGCAGGGGCGGCCGGGGAAGTACGAGTTCGTGCACGGGTCGCCCGAGCAGCACAAGGCGGTCAGCGAGGCCATGGAGGCCTCCTACCGGCAGTCGTACGAGGCGTACCAGAACATGCTGGCCGCCGGCGTCGCCCGCGAGGTGGCCCGGGCGACGCTGCCCGTCGGCCTGTTCTCGTCGATGTACGCCACGTGCAACGCCCGCTCGCTGATGCACTTCCTGGGCCTGCGCACCCAGCACGAGCTGGCCAAGGTGCCGTCCTTCCCGCAGCGGGAGATCGAGATGGTGGGTGAGCGGATGGAAGCCGAATGGGCGAAGCTCATGCCGCTCACGCACGGTGCCTTCAACGCGAACGGCCGGATCGCACCGTAGCGGTGCGCCACTCATCCGGAATGTTCCGATTGCCGGGTTTCCTGCAGTTCGTCTAGTCTGCAGAAACGGATTCCGGTGCTGCTTGAACCCCCGAGCAGGCAGCGCCGGAGTCCTCCTCGCAGGTCCCGAGGGGCCCTCCCGCCACCGGCACCGAGTAGCGTTGGACTCATGGCTCCGACCTCCACCTCGCAGACCCCCTTCGGGCGGGTCATGACCGCAATGGTCACGCCGTTCACCGCGGACGGTGCTCTCGACCTCGACGGCGCGCAGCGGCTCGCCGCGCACCTGGTCGACGCAGGCAATGACGGCTTGGTCGTCAACGGCACCACCGGTGAGTCCCCGACCACCAGTGACGTGGAGAAAGAGCAGCTCGTCCGGGCCGTCCTGGAAGCCGTCGGGGACCGCGCCTTCGTGGTGGCCGGCGTCGGCACCAACGACACCCACCACACCGTCGAACTGGCCCGCCAGGCCGAGCGCGCCGGCGCGCACGGCCTGCTCGCGGTCACGCCGTACTACAACAAGCCCCCGCAGGAGGGCCTGTACCGGCACTTCACCACCGTCGCGGACGCCACCGGCCTGCCGGTCATGCTCTACGACATCCCCGGCCGCAGCGGCGTTCCCATCGAGACCGAGACCCTCGTCCGGCTCGCCGAGCACCCCCGGATCGTCGCCAACAAGGACGCCAAGGGCGACCTCGGCGCCGCGAGCTGGACGATAAGCCGCAGTGGCCTCGCCTGGTACTCCGGCGACGACATGCTCAACCTGCCGCTGCTGTCCGTCGGCGCCGTCGGCTTCGTCTCCGTGGTGGGACATCTGGTCACCCCTGAGCTCCGGGCCCTCCTGGAGGCGTATCTCTCCGGTGACGTCCACAAGGCGACCGAGATCCACCAGAAGCTGCTCCCCGTCTTCACCGGGATGTTCCGCGCCCAGGGCGTGATCACCACCAAGGCCGCCCTGGCCTGGCGGGGACTTCCGGCCGGACCGCTGCGACTGCCGCTCGTCGGCCTCGACGCGCTCGGCGAGGCCGCGACGGCACAGCTGAAGAAAGATCTGGCCGCAGGCGGGGTAGAGCTGTAACCACAGACTTAAAAACTGAATATCGACCATGAGAAGCACCCGACAGAAGAAAGCACGATGTCACACGCGTCCCGTGCCCCCGGGGGATTCCTCCGGGGGATGCGGCGTGTGTGGTGAGGAGATACTTTGAGCCATCCGCACCCTGAGCTCAGCCCACCCCCCGCGCTGCCCACGGGCGGCCTGCGGATCACCCCACTCGGCGGTCTCGGCGAGATCGGCCGGAACATGACGGTCTTCGAGTACGCGGGGCGGCTCCTGATCGTCGACTGCGGGGTGCTCTTCCCCGAGGAGGAGCAGCCCGGAGTTGATCTGATCCTGCCGGACTTCACGTCGATCCGTGACCGGCTGGACGACGTCGTCGGCATCGTCCTGACGCACGGCCACGAGGACCACATCGGCGCCGTCCCCTTCCTCCTGCGGGAGAAGGACGACATCCCGCTGATCGGCTCCAAGCTGACCCTCGCCCTGATCGAGGCCAAGCTCGCCGAGCACCGGATCCGGCCGTACACCCTCGAGGTCGCCGAGGGGCAGCGCGAGCGCATCGGCCCCTTCGACTGCGAGTTCGTCGCCGTCAACCACTCCATCCCCGACGCACTGGCCGTCGCCATCCGGACCCCGGCCGGCATGGTCGTGCACACCGGCGACTTCAAGATGGACCAACTGCCGCTCGACGGGCGCCTGACCGACCTGCACGCGTTCGCGCGGCTGTCGGAGGAGGGCATCGACCTGCTGCTGTCGGACTCCACCAACGCCGAGGTCCCCGGCTTCATCCCGCACGAGCGGGACATCCTGCCGGTGCTGCGGCAGGTCTTCGCCAAGGCGGAGAAGCGGATCATCGTGGCCAGCTTCGCCAGCCACGTCCACCGCATCCAGCAGGTCCTGGACGCGGCCCACGAACGCGGCCGCAAGGTCGCCTTCATCGGGCGCTCCATGGTCCGCAACATGGGCATCGCCCGCGATCTCGGCTACCTCCGGGTCCCGAACGGCCTTGTCGTCGACGTCAAGACGCTCGAGGACATCCCGGACGAGCGGGTGGTGCTGGTCTGCACCGGCTCCCAGGGCGAACCCATGGCCGCGCTGTCCCGCATGGCCAACCGGGACCACCAGATCCGCATCGTCGAGGGCGACACCGTGGTCCTGGCGTCCTCGCTCATCCCCGGCAACGAGAACGCGGTCTACCGCGTGATCAACGGCCTGACGCGCTGGGGCGCCCACGTCGTCCACAAGGGCAACGCCAAGGTGCACGTCTCCGGCCACGCCTCCGCGGGCGAGCTGTTGTACTTCTACAACATCTGCAAGCCGCGCAACCTCATGCCGGTCCACGGGGAATGGCGCCATCTGCGCGCCAACGCCGATCTCGGCGCGGCGACCGGCATCCCCAAGGAGCGCTGTGTCATCGCCGAGGACGGTGTCGTCGTCGACCTCGTCGACGGCGTCGCCAAGGTCGTCGGCAAGGTCCAGGCCGGTTACGTGTACGTCGACGGGCTCTCCGTCGGCGACATCACCGAGAGTTCGCTCAAGGACCGCCGCATCCTCGGGGAGGAAGGCATCATCTCGGTCTTCGTCGTCGTGGACTCCAGCACCGGCAAGCTCGTGGGCGGCCCGTTCATCCAGGCCCGCGGCTCGGGCATCGACGACGACGCCTTCGGCGCGGTGCTCCCCAAGGTCGAGGAGTCCCTCGCCCGCGCGGCATCCGACGGCGTCGCCGAGGTCCGTCAACTGCAGCAGCTCATCCGCCGCTCCGTCGGGAAGTGGGTCTCCGACACCTACCGCCGGCGCCCGATGATCCTGCCTGTGGTCGTGGAGGTCTGACGCACCACCAGGAGCGGGGGGGGCCCGCGGCGGGTTCGGCGCGCACCCGCACCCCCAAAGAAAAAAACAAAAAAAAAATAAAAAAAAAAAAACAAACAAAACA
>NZ_JBHXSO010000071.1:0-35320 GCF_042714775.1 Streptomyces sp. NPDC058691
CACTTCCGGCTGGGTTTGGGGGGGGCGTTGTTGTTTATAACCCACACCCCCGTGCGGCCTCCATTCAATCGGCGGCCCCCCGCCCGCGGGCCGGGCCGCCCCGTCATGGGGCGGCCGGACCGTCGTGTCGTCAGCGCGCCAGCCGGGTCCTGGCCAGCGCCGTCACACCCACGGCCGCGAGGGCGATCTGGATCAGCCACTCGATCCAGTCGACGCCGTCCGTGTCCGCGACACCGAGCCCCGCGGCGATGGCACTGCCGAGGAACGCGGCGACGATGCCCACGACGATCGTCCACAGCACCCCGATCGGCTGCCGTCCCGGCGCCAGCAGGCGTCCCAGCAGACCGATGACCAGGCCGATCACGATCGCACTGATGATGCTCGAAATCTCCATCCCTACCCCAACCCTCGCGACTCCGCGTTCGAATGTTTGTCTGCGTCCATCCGGATACCCCGACCCGGCGGGTCCACGCAGCCGGGCTCCCGGGTCATCGCCCCCGCTGTTTCGCCCTCCGGGGACGGGGCAGCCGGGGGAACACAGCTTCGGCGCAGGGAGGTCGGCGATGGTCACGACGGGAACAGCCGCAGCGGTGCGGCCCGGGAGCGGGGGGCGGCGGGCGATCCGGGCCGGCGCACGCGCGGGGCTGACGGCCCGTGGGGTGATCTATGTACTGACCGGCATCCTGGCGCTGCGCATCGCCTTCGAGGGCTCCTCGCAGCAGGCCGACCGCGGTGGCGCGGTGTCCGAGCTGGCGGCTCAGCCGCTCGGCGGCTTCCTGGTGTGGGCCCTGACGGTGGGGCTGGCCGGGATGACGCTGTGGCGGCTGTCCGAGGCCGCCTTCGGGGCGGCCGGGCCGGACGGCGACAAGGCGTCCAAGCGGGTGCAGTCGGGGGCCCGCGCGGTCTTCTACGGCTTCGTCACCTACTCGGTGGCGACCTTCGCGGTGAGCGGCGGTTCAGGCGGGTCGGGCGGTTCAGGCGGATCGGGCGGTTCAGGCGGTTCGAGCGGTTCAGGCGGTTCGAGCGACCAGGCCTCCAAGGACGTCACCGCCGAGGTGCTGGGCTGGCCGATGGGCCGCTGGCTGGTCGGCGCGGCGGGCCTGGTCCTGGTGGGGGCGGGCGTCTGGATCGCGGTACGGGCGATCATGCGCCGCTTCCGCAAGCACCTGCGCACCGGCGCCATGTCGCCGCGCACCCGCAAGGTGGTCGAGGCCCTGGGCGTGGGCGGGGGCACGAGCCGCGGGGTGGTGTTCGCCGCCGCGGGCTGCTTCGCCGTCGTCGCGGCGGTGCGCTTCGACCCCGGCCGGGCCAAGGGGCTGGACGACACCCTGAGGACGTTCCGCGAGACCCCCGCCGGGCCGTGGCTCCTGGCGGCGGTCGCCGTGGGCCTGATCCTGTTCGGCCTCTTCTCCGGCGCGATGGCGCGCTGGCGCGACCTGTGAGGGACGGCGGCCGGACGGGACGACCCCGGCCGTCGGCGGGTCAGCGCCCCGGCAGCTTCACCACGGTGACGAAGAAGTCGTCGATCTGCCGGACGACCTCGATGAACCGCTCGAAGTCGACGGGCTTGGTGACATAGGCGTTGGCGTGCAGCTTGTAGCTGCGCACAATGTCCTCCTCCGCCTCGGAGGTGGTGAGGACGACGACCGGGATGTCGCACAGCGAGGCGTCGGCCTTGACATCGGCCAGCACCTCGCGGCCGTCGTAGCGCGGCAGGTTGAGGTCGAGCAGGATCAGACCCGGCCGGGGAGCGTCCGCGTGCTGCCCGCGGCGGTGGAGGAAGTCCAGCGCCTCCTCGCCGTCGCGGACGACGTGCAGGACGTTGCGGATCTTGTGTTCCTCGAAGGCCTCACGGGTCATCAGCTCGTCGCCCGCGTCGTCCTCGACCAGGAGGACGACGATCGGTTCGGGTTGGGGCGGCACGGTCAAGGCGTCAGTCCTCCAATGGGGCGGGCCGCTCGGCGGCCGGCAGCGTGAAGCGGATGCGGGTGCCCTCACGTGGCACGGGGTCGAGCCAGATCCGGCCGCCGTGGTGCTCCACGATCTTCTTGCAGAGTGCCAGACCGATGCCGCTGCCGTCGCTCCGGGGCTCCCCCTCGCGTGGGCGCGGCAGGACCCCGAAGACCTTCTCGGCGTAGGCCGCCGGCACGCCGACGCCGTTGTCGGTGACGGCGAAGCCGAGCAGGCCGTCCTCGTCCGGGCCGTCCGAGGTGATGCGGATCCGCGGTGCGCGCTCCTGCGAGCGGAAGCTGACGGCGTTGCCGAGGAGGTTCTGCCAGAGCATCGTCAGGAGCGTCGCGTCGCCGATCGTCCGGGGCAGGGCCGGCGGCCGCTCGACCACGGCGCCGGACTTCTCGATCGGCACGGCGAGGTTGGCCAGTGCCTGGTCCAGCGACTCGTCCAGCGCGACCACCACGTCACCCTCGTCGGGCCGGCCCGAGTGTGCGAAGGCCAGCAGGTCGCCGAGGAGCACCTGCATGCGCTTGGCGCCGTCGACCGCGTACGCGATGTACTGCAGGCCGCGTTCGTCGAGGCGGTCGCCGTAGCGCTTCTCCAGCAACTGGCAGAAGGAGATGACCTTGCGCAGCGGTTCCCGCAGGTCGTGCGAGGCGACGTAGGCGAACTGCTGCAGCTCGCTGCCGGCGCCGCGCAGTTGCTCCTCCCGCAGCCGGGACTCTGCCAGTTCGGCGTCGGAGGACCGGCGGGAACCCTCCAGTTCGCGCAGGGCGTCGCGCAGCGGGGCGAGCTGCCGCAGGGCCCTGCGGTGCACGAGGACGCCGAGTCCCGCCGCGGCGAGCAGGAGGACGGCCAGCACGGCCGCGACCGCCCAGTAGGGCAAGGTCAGTCCGGCGCGGTCCTGCTGGGCGGCGGCCGTGGTGCGCGGCGGGACGGCGGCCCCCGGAACCTGGCGCGCGGCCGGCCGGATCGGGGGCGGCGCGAATACGGGGCTGCCGGCGGCCACCGCGTACCCGGCCGGGGGGTGCGCGGCACCGGCGCGCGAGTGCTGGTGGGGGGCGACGCCGGCGACCGCGCCGACCACCACGACGAGGGCGGCGGGGGCGAGGACGATCCGGCCCGCGTGGGTGAGCCGCGTGGCGGTCATGACGTGACGTCCCAGTCGAGGCGGACGACCGCGACGTCGTCGTCGAAGCCGCCGTGCCCGGCGGCCAGCGACTCGGCCCGGTCGATGACGGTGTCGACGAACTCCGGCGCCGGCAGCGCGGCGTGCTCTCTGGCCAGCGCCAGCAGTCCGGCCTCGCCCAGCCGCCCGTCGCCGCTGCGGCCCTCGAACAGCCCGTCGGTGAAGAGCGTGAGGGCCTGCCCGGGGCGCAGGTCCAGCCGGCCCTCCGGCCACTTCCCGGTGCCGGGAATCATGCCGAGGGCAGGACCACCGGGGGGTTCGGCGTACTCGACGGCGCCCTCCGGCAGACTGCTCAGCAGCCCGTGGTGGCCGGCCCGCCACACCGAGGCGCTGCGGCGGTCCGGGCTGAGGCTGAGAACCGTGGCGGTGGCGAAGATCTCGGGCGCCGCGCGCTCGGCCACCAGCACCTCTTCCAGCAGGGACAGCTGGCGTTCGCCCTGGACGCCGCTGAGGACGAGGGTGCGCCAGGCGATGCGCAGACCCACACCGAGCGCGGCCTCGTCGGGGCCGTGGCCCGAGACGTCGCCGATGACCGCGTGGACGACGCCCTCCGCGGTCTCCACGACGTCGAAGAAGTCGCCGCCCAGCAGGGCGTCGGCGCGGCCGGGGCGGTAGCGCGTGGTGACGGTGACGTCCTTGGTGCGCAGCATCGGCAGCGGGAGCAGACCGCGTTCCAGGCGGGCGTTCTCCTCGGCCCGCATCTGGCTGGCGCGCAGCGCGACGGCGGCGCGCTCGGACTGCTTGCGCTCCACCGCGTACCTCAGTGCGCGGCCGAGCAGCTCCGGCTCCACGCGCCCCTTCACGAGGTAGTCCTGGGCGCCGGCGGACACCGCCGCGAGCCCAGTGCGCTCCTCGGCCAGGCCGGTGAGCACGACGACCGCCGCCCGCTGGGTGAGGGACAGCGCCCTGCCGAGGGCGGCCAGCCCCTGGCCGTCCGGAAGGTGCAGGTCGAGCAGGACGCAGTCGGCGGGGAGGGCGGCGAGGGCGTCGCCGGCCTCGGCGAGGGAGCGTACCCACCGCAGGTCGACCGGCACGCCGCTGTCGGCGACCAGTTCCTCGACCAGGAGGGCGTCGCCGGCGTCGTCCTCGACCAGGAGCACGGCAAGCCGCCGGCCCGTGCTGTCACCCGGTCTGGGGATCAACCCCCCAGACGGAGTCAGGGTGTTGCCTTCCACATCGTCTCCCCACCCCAGTGGTGCCCCGTGCGGGGCGATGGGATCGTACGCGAAGGACACCCTGGCCGGGCGGCCTTCGCGACACTGCCGATCACTTCGATCATTGCCGTTTGGCAACATTAATACCGCGCAACAAGTACACGCAGCACACCCGGGCCGGGAACAGCCCGTTCAAGAAGTGAGGATGCGGTGCGCGCCTACGCGCTGTGGCTCCGTCCTTCCGTCACGGCGGGGGCGGCGCCGAGCCCGGTGGCGGCCGCGGCGTCCCGGAAGGCGGCCAGGCCCTCCAGCAGGGCACGGCGGGCCCGGTCGGGCATCGCGGCGACGACGGTGGCGAGTTCCCGCTCACGGCGTTCGCGCAGTTCGCCGAGGAGCGCGGCCCCCCGCGGGGTCAGCCACAGGCGCACCTCGCGGCGCGAGGTCGGGCTGATGTCCCGGGTGAGGTATCCCACAGCCTGCAGCCGGTCGCAGAGCCGGCTCATCGCGGGCGGGGCGGCGCCGAGCACGTCGCACAGGGTACGCAGGTTGACGCCCTCGTTCCCCTCCAGCGCGAACAGCAGGCGCAGCTGCGAGGGCGGGACGGGCGGGTCCCCCGCGTCCCGGCCCCGCCCCCAGAGCACCTCCAGCGCCTCGACCATCGACGACGCCTCGGCGACGACGTCGCGGCCGGGCGGGCGACTCGAGGACAAGGTCATCTCCTGGGCGTCATGTCTCGCGCCCGGAGCGGGCAGGAAACGGATATAGGGGTACACATCACGGCTCCCCTCGGCCCTGCCACGGTAACCGACCCTCCTCTCCTCCCAGAAGGACCCCAGCGAACCGGTGAACACCTCCGCTCTTCACGCCGCCGAACGCGCCCTGCGCGCCTCCGCTCCCCACGCCCTCCCCGGCGCCGTCCGCCGGATCCTGCGGCAGCACTACGGGGCGCGCTCCGTGGACGTCCTGCTGGCCGACTACGGCCAGACCGTGCTCCAGCCGGTGGGCGCCTCGCCCGGCGGCGACGACGCCGTGCGGATCGCCGGCAGTCCCGCGGGCCGGGCGTTCGGGGCGCAGGAGCCGGTCACCGAGGCCGTCGCCGGCGGTGTGCTGCTGCATCTGCCGGTGAGCGTGCGCGGCGACCGCGTCGGCGTGCTGAGCGCCGGGTTCGCCGCGGAGCCCGGCGCCTCGTACGGCGACACGGTCGAGGACCTCGGTGAGATCGCCGAGATGCTGGGCCACCACATCCTGGTCGCCGACCGCGACACCGACCTGTATCTGCGGGCCCGCCGCCGTGACCGCCTCACCCTCGCCGCCGAGATCCAGTGGCAGCTGCTGCCCGGGCACTCGCTCGCCCGGCCCGGATACGCGCTCGGCGCCCAGCTGGAACCCGCGTACGACATCCACGGCGACAACTTCGACTGGTCGGCGTCCGCGGACGACCTGACGCTGACCGTCACGAACGGCATGGGCCAGGGCATCGAAGCGGCCCTGCTGACCAGCCTGACCGTCAACGCCCTGCGCAACGCGCGGCGCGCCGGCGTGCCGCTCGCCGACCAGGCCGCACTGGCCGACCAGGCGGTCTTCGCCCGGTACCGGGGCGGGAGTTACGTGTCGGTGCTGCTGATGCGCTTCGAGCCGGCCACGGGCGTCGTCGACGTGGTCGACGCCGGGTCGCCGCGCGTGTACCGGCTGCGCGGCGGAGCGGTGGAGGCCGTCCCCTTCGAGCCGCAGTTGCCGCTGGGCATGTTCGAGGACACCCCGTACGTCGTCCAGCGGTTCGAGGTGCGCTCCGGCGACCGGCTCGTCGTCGTCAGCGACGGGGTGTACGGGACCGCCTCCCCGTCCGGCGAGACGTACGGCGAACAGGCCCTGGCGCGGGCGATACTGGCCACCCGGCTGGTGCCGCCGACCGATGTGCCCCGGGCCGTCCTGCGCGAACTGCCGGACTACCGCGTGGTGCCGGACGCCGAGGACGACGCGCTCGTCCTGTGCCTGGACTGGGAATGACCGCCGGCGGGGTCCGCCGCACGCCGACGTGCACGCACACGTACGGCGGACCCGCCGCTTGTGGGCAGCCACGGCGGGGTGGTGCGGGACGCCACGGCATGTGACGGCGCGCCGGGGTCGGGATGCGCACCACGGAACGGCTCACCGCGCTGCCGCCGCAGCCGGTGCGGGTGATCGGGGTCGGCGGCCCGGCGCCCCCCGGCGGTCCCCTGCGCGAACCGGGCCGTACGCTGCGGCAACGGCCGACGGCGGCGTGGCCGACCGGTCATACTGGTGTCATGACCAGGGCGGCGAGCGAGAGAGCGAGATCCCGCGCATGACGCAGTCCCGCGCCGCGCGCCAGGAGGCGCCCGCGGCGGACGAACCGCGCCTGACGGTCGACGAGTTCGCGGCGCGCGCGGGGACGACCGTCCGCACGGTCCGCTTCTACAGCGCCAAGGGTCTGCTGCCGCCGCCGGAACTGGGCTCGCGCCGCGTCGGGCTCTACGGGCCGGACCATCTGGCGCGGCTGGCGCTGATCGAGGAGTTGCAGCACCAGGGGCTGACCCTCGCCGCCATCGGCCGCTATCTGGACCAGCTGCCCGGCGACATCACCCCGCAGGACCTCGCCCTGCACCGGGCGCTGGTGGCCACCTGGATGCCGGACACCGCGGAGGAGGTCCCGCGCGCCCGGCTGGAGCAGCGGGCCGGACGGGAACTGAGCGCCCACGACCTGGACCGGCTGGCCGCGATGGGTGTGCTGCACCCCACCGCCGACCCGGACGTCCTGCTGGTCAACCCGGCGATGCTGCACCTGGGGGTGCGCCTGCTGGACGTGCCGATCCCGCTGGAGACGGTGCTGGCCACCCGGGAGATCGTGCTCAAGCACGCCCGCGCGGTCGCGCACGAACTGCACCGGCTCTTCCAGCGCGAGGTGTGGCAGCCGTACGTGGCCGGGGAGCCCGACCGGGAGGAGCGGGCCCGGATGCGCGGCCTCACCGAGGATCTTCAGCCGATGGTCGTGCAGGCCCTGGTCACCGCTTTCCAGCGGTCGCTGGCGGAGGAACTGCGGGTCACGGCGGCCGGGCCGGGCACCGCGGAGAAGTGAGCCCCGGGGGCCGCGGACGCGGTCCCCGGGGCGTGGCGGTCAGCCGTCGGTGAAGGTCTCACCGCGTTCGGCCTTGCGCACCAGCAGCTCCGGCGCCGCGAAGCGCTCGCCGTAGGCGGCCCGCAACTCTTCGGCACGGGCGAGGAAGCCGGCCGGGCCGCCCGGGTAGCCGTTGATGTACTGCAGGACGCCGCCGGTCCAGGCGGGGAAGCCGATGCCGAGGATGGAGCCGATGTTGGCGTCGGCGACCGAGACGAGGACGTTCTCCTCCAGGCAGCGCACCGAGTCCAGGGCCTCGACGAAGAGCATGCGCTCCTTGAGGTCCTCGAAGGGTACGTCCGCCGCCCCGGGCCGGGTGAAGTGCTCGCGCAGTCCGGGCCACAGGCCCGTCCGCTTGCCGTCCACGTACTCGTAGAAGCCGGCCCCACCGCTGCGTCCGGGGCGGTCGAACTCCTCGACCATGCGGTCGATGACGGCGTCGGCGGGGTGCGGCTGCCAGGTGCCGCCGGCCTCCTCCACCGCGCGGCGCGACTCGTTGCGGATCTTGCGGGGCAGGGTGAGCGTCAGCTCGTCCATCAGCGAGAGGACCTTGGCCGGATAGCCGGCCTGGGCGGCGGCCTGCTCGACGGTGGCGGGGTCCACGCCCTCGCCGACCATGGCGACGCCCTCGTTGATGAAGTGCCCGATGACGCGCGAGGTGAAGAAGCCGCGTGAGTCGTTGACGACGATCGGGGTCTTGCGGATCTGCCGGACCAGGTCGAAGGCGCGGGCCAGCGCCTCGTCGCCGGTGCGGGCGCCCTTGATGATCTCCACCAGCGGCATCTTGTCGACCGGCGAGAAGAAGTGCAGGCCGATGAAGTCCTCGCGGCGCTGCACGCCTTCGGCGAGCAGGGAGATGGGCAGCGTGGAGGTGTTGGAGCACAGCAGGGCGTCGGGGGCGACGACGCCCTCGATCTCCTGGAAGACCTTGTGCTTCAGGGCCGGGTCCTCGAAGACCGCCTCGATGACGGCGTCGCAGCCCGCCAGGTCCTGCGGGTCGGCGGTGGGGTGGATCCGGGCGAGCAGCGCGTCGCGCTTCTCCTGGGTCGTACGGCCCTTGGCCAGGGCCTTGTCGAGGAGGCCCGCAGAGTACGCCTTGCCGCGCTCGGCGGCATCGGCGGTGACGTCCTTGAGGACGACCTCGATGCCCGCCTTGGCGCAGGAGTAGGCGATGCCCGCGCCCATCATCCCGGCGCCGAGGACGGCGACCTTGGTGACGGTGCGGGCCGGGACGTCCTTGGGGCGGCTGGCACCGGAGTTGACGGCCTGCATGTCGAAGAAGAACGCCTGGATCATGTTCTTCGCGATCGGGCCGGTGACCAGTTCGGTGAAGTAGCGGGTCTCGATGGTGAAGGCGGTGTCGATGTCGACCTGGGCGCTCTCCACGGCGGTCGCGAGGATGTTGCGCTGGGCCGGGTAGGGCGCGCCGGCGAGCTGCTTCCTCAGGTTGGCCGGGAAGGCGGGCAGGTTGGCGGCGAAGGCGGGGGTGCTGGGGGTGCCGCCGGGGATGCGGTAGCCCTTGGTGTCCCAGGGCTGCGCCGACTCGGGGTGCGCGTCGATGAAGGCGCGTGCCTTGGCGAGCATGTCGTCGCGGTCGGCGGCCACCTCGTGGATCAGGCCGTTGTCCAAGGCGCGCTTCGGGTCGTACTGCGTGCCCTGCAGGAGCACCTTCAGCAGCGCGTCGGTGATGCCGAGCAGCCGGACGGTGCGCACGACGCCGCCGCCGCCGGGCAGCAGGCCGAGCGTGGCCTCGGGCAGCCCGATCTTCGAGCCGGGCGCGTCGAGCGCGACCCGGTGGTGGCAGGCCAGCGCGATCTCGTAACCGCCGCCGAGCGCGGCGCCGTTGACGGCGGCGACGACGGGCTTGCCGAGGGTCTCGATGCGGCGCAGGTCGCGCTTGATCGCCATGCCGGCCTCGAAGATCTGCGGGGCGTCCTCGGGCCCGGCCTTGATCATGTCCTTGAGGTCGCCGCCGGCGAAGAAGGTCTTCTTGGCGGAGGTGACGATGACGCCGCGGACGCTCTCGCGTTCCGCCTCCAGGCGGTCGGCGACGGCCCGCAGGGACTCCCTGAAGGCCTGGTTCATGGTGTTCGCGGACTGGTTCGGGTCGTCGAGGACGAGGGTGACGACGCCGGTCTCGTCCTGCTCCCAGCGGATGGTGGTGTTCGTCGGAAGAGCGGTCATGTTCGGTCGGCTCCGTTGCGGGGTGCGGGACAGGAGGTCAGAGGCGTTCGACGACGGTGGCGATGCCCATGCCGCCGCCGACGCACAGCGTGGCGAGTCCGTACCGCTGGTCGCGGCGCTCCAGTTCGTCGATCAGGGTGCCCAGGATCATGGCGCCGGTGGCCCCGAGGGGGTGGCCGAGCGCGATGGCGCCGCCGTTGACGTTGACCTTGTCGTGGCTCAGGCCCATCTCCCGCATGAAGCGCAGGACGACGGCGGCGAAGGCCTCGTTGATCTCGACGAGGTCGATGTCGTCGATGGTGAGCCCGGCCTTGGCGAGCGCCTTGCGGCTGGCGGGGGCCGGTCCGGTGAGCATGATGGTGGGGTCGGAGCCCGAGACGGCGGCGGAGACGATGCGGGCGCGCGGGGTCAGTCCGTAGCGCTCGCCGGTCTCGCTGTTGCCGATGGCGACCAGGGCCGCGCCGTCGACGATGCCGGAGGAGTTGCCCGCGTGGTGGACGTGGTCGATCCGCTCGACCCAGTGGTACTTCTGCAGGGCGACGGCGTCAAAGCCGCCGGCCTCGCCGATCGTGGCGAAGGACGGCTTGAGACCGGCCAGGCTCTCGGCGGTGGTGCCGGGACGGATGTGCTCGTCGCGGTCGAGGACGACCAGCCCGTTGCGGTCCAGGACGGGGACGACGGAACGGTCGAAGCGGCCGTCCTTCCACGCCTCCACGGCGCGGGCCTGCGACTCGGCGGCGTAGGTGTCCACGTCGTGGCGGCTGAGGCCCTCGATGGTGGCGATGAGGTCCGCGCCGACGCCCTGGGGGACGAAGCCGGTGGTGTAGCTGGTCATCGGGTCCATGGCCCAGGCGCCGCCGTCGGAGCCCATGGGGACGCGGGACATGGACTCCACGCCGCCGGCGAGCACCAGGTCCTCCCAGCCGGAGCGGATCTTGGCGGCGGCCATGTTGACGGCCTCCAGACCGGAGGCGCAGAAGCGATTCTCCTGGACGCCGGCCACCGTCTCGGGCAGACCGGCGAGGATCGCCGCGGTCTTGGCGATGTCGGAACCCTGGTCGCCGAGCGGGGTCACGACGCCGAGGACGACGTCGTCGATCGCGGCCGGGTCGAGGCCGGGCAGGCGGCGCCGCAGCTCGTCGATGAGCCCGGTGACCAGGTCGACGGGCTTGGTGCCGTGCAGGGAGCCGTTGGCCTTCCCGCGCCCGCGCGGGGTGCGGATGGCCTCGTAGACGTAGGCTTCGGTGCTCAACGTCGGATGCCTTTCGGTGAGGGTGGTGGGGAACGTACGGGCCGTGCGGGTCAGTCCAGCAGCGAGCGGCCGATGATCTCCTTCATGATCTCCGTGGTGCCTCCGTAGATGGTCTGGATGCGGCCGTCGGTGAACGCCCTGGCCACCGGGAACTCGGCCATGTAGCCGTAGCCGCCGTGCAGTTGCAGGCAGCGATCGGCGACCCGCTTCTGCAGTTCGGTCGCCCACCACTTGGCCATCGAGGCGTGCACGGCGTCGAGCCGGCCGGCGGTGTGCTCGGTCACGCAGCGATCGGTGAAGGCGCGGGTGACCGCGCACTCGGTCGCCATCTCCGCTATCTCGAAGCGGATGTGCTGGAGCCGGGCGAGCGGGCGGCCGAAGGCCTCGCGCTCCTTGACGTACCGGGTGGTGATCTCCAGCAGGTGCTCGGCGGCGGCCGCCGCGGCCACGGCGATGCCCAGGCGCTCCTGGGCGAGGTTGGCCATCAGGTGGAAGAACGCCTGGTTCTCGGCGCCGAGCAGGTTCTCCTTGGGCACGCGCACATCGGTGAAGAACAGCTCGGCGGTGTCCTGCGCCTTCTGCCCGATCTTGTCGAGGTTGCGTCCGCGCTCGAAGCCGGGCATGCCGCGCTCGACGACCAGCAGGCTGAGGCCCCGCGCGCCGCCCTCGGGGGTGGTGCGGGCGACCACCACGACGAGGTCGGCGAGGATGCCGTTGGAGATGAAGGTCTTGGCGCCGTTGAGGATCCAGTGGTCGCCCGCGTCCACGGCGGTCGTGCGGATGCCCTGGAGATCGGAGCCCGCCCCCGGCTCCGTCATGGCGATGGCGGTGACGGTCTCGCCGCTGCAGAAGCCCGGCAGCCAGCGGCGTTTCTGCTCCTCGGTGGCCAGCCCCGTCAGGTACGGGCCGACGATGTCGTTGTGCAGGCCGAGAGCGAGACCGTGGGCCCCGGCGCGGGCGAACTCCTCGGCCAGGACGGCCGCGTAGCGGAAGTCGCCGGTGCCCCCGCCGCCGTACTCCTCGGGGACGCTGAGGCCCAGCAGTCCCTGGCGGCCGGCCGCGAGCCACGCCTCGCGGTCGACGATGCCCGCCTTCTCCCACCGGTCGTGGTGCGGCAGGACCTCCTTGGCGAGGAAGGTCCGCACCGTGGCCCGGAACGCCTCGTGCTCGGCCGTGAAGAGCTCGCGCTGCATGCTGCCTGCCTTCGGAGGGACGTCGTGGTCAGGGCCGGGGGCGCCGGCCGGCCCCGGGGGCGAGCGCCGGGACGTCCCAGTCGCGGGCGACCTCGGCGGTGTGGGCGCCGGGCCGGGCCGGGGGCCGGCGCAGGCTCGCGGGGGTGGCGGAGAAACGGGGGGCCGGGGCGGGCTGGGTGATGCCCCCGGTCGTGGTGAAGGTGGCACGGGCGGCCAGGTGGGGATGCTCGGCCGCCTCGTACAACGACAGTACCGGCGCGACGCAGGCGTCGCTGCCCTCGAAGACCTCGGTCCACTCCTTGCGGGTACGCGTGGCGAAGCGCTCCGCGATCAGCGACCGCAGTTCGTCCCAGCGGGCGAGGTCGCCGCGGTCGGGCGCGTCGTCCGGCAGCCCGAGCAGCCGGGCGAACTCGGCATAGAAGGCGGGTTCCAGGGCGCCGACAGTCATCCAGCCGCCGTCGGAGGTCGCGTACACCGCGTAGTACGGGCAGCCGCCGTCCAGCAGGTTGGCGGCGCGGCGGTCCTGCCACGCGCCCGCGGCGAGCATGCCCCAGATCATCGCGCCGAGGTGGGCGACACCGTCCACGATGGCGGCGTCCACGACCTGGCCCGCGCCGGTGGCGCGGGCGTGGTGGAGCGCGGCCAGCACGCCGGTCACCAGGTAGAGGGAGCCGCCGGCGTAGTCGCCCAGCAGGTTGGCCGGGACGGCGGGCGGCCCGCCGGCGGGCCCGATCATGCCGAGGGTGCCGGCGGTGGCGATGTAGCCGATGTCGTGGCCCGCCGCCGGGGCCAGCGGCCCGTCCTGGCCCCAGCCGGTCATCCGGCCGTAGACGAGGCGGGGGTTGCGGGCGTGGCAGTCGGCCGGGCCGACACCGAGGCGTTCGGCGACGCCGGGGCGGTAGGCCTCCAGCAGGATGTCGGCCCGCTCCACGAGGTCGAGGACGAGCGCGGCGCCGCCCGCGTCCTTGAGGTCGACGACGACCGAGCGCTTGTTGCGGTTGGTGACGTCGTGGTCCGGGTCGACGCCCAGCCGCGGGCCGCCGGGCCGGTCCACGCGGACGACGTCGGCGCCCAGGTCGGCCAGGAGCATCGCGGCGAAGGGGGCCGGTCCGATCCCGGCGAGCTCCACGACGCGCACCCCGGCGAGCGGGCCGCCCGCCGCGGGGACGGCGTCCGTTCCGGGCGGGTCCGTGCGTTCCCCGGCCCGGCTCCCGGTTCGTCCCTCGGCCATCGTTCCTCCGGCCTCTTCGGCCTCTTCGGCGGGACATGACAGTAATGGTGTAACACTGATGATGCTATGGAGACCCGGAGCGGGTGACAAGGGGTGACCGACGTGGCACGGCCGGATGACGACGTACGGGTGAAGGACCTCTGGCGGGAGCTGCGGCTGCCGGGGATCGTGGACGTGCACACGCACTTCATGCCGGAGCGCGTGCTGGCCAAGGTGTGGGCGTACTTCGACGGCGTGGGCCCGCTGACCGGACGTCCGTGGCCCATCGCGTACCGGGAGGACGAGGAGGAGCGCGTCGCGGCGCTGCGCTCGTTCGGCGTCCGGGCCTTCACCTCGATGCTCTACCCGCACAAGCCGGCCATGGCGGCCTGGCTCAACGCCTGGGCCGCGGACTTCGCCGCGCGCACGCCGGACTGCCTGCGCACCGCGACCTTCTTCCCGGAACCGGAGGCGGCGGACTACGTGCGGCAGGCGGTGGAGTCCGGTGCCCGGGTCTTCAAGTGCCATGTCCAGGTGGGCGGGTTCGACCCCAACGACCCTCTGCTGGACGACGTGTGGGGACTGCTCGCCGAGGCCGGCGTCCCCGTGGTCACGCACTGCGGGTCGGGCCCGGTGCCCGGTCGCCACACCGGCCCGGAGCCGATCCGCCGGCTGCTGGCCCGGCACCCGCGGCTGCGCCTGGTCGTCGCCCACATGGGCATGCCCGAGTACAGGGACTTCCTGGACCTCACGGCCCGTCACCCCGGCGTGCACCTCGACACGACGATGGCCTTCACCGACTTCGCCGAGACCACCGCCCCTTTCCCGGCAGGGCTGCGCGGACGGCTCGCGGACCTGGGCGACCGGGTGCTGTTCGGCAGCGACTTCCCCAACATCCCCTACTCCTACCTGGAGGCCGTGGAGGCGGTGACCAAGCTGGGGCTCGGCGACGCCTGGGTGCGTGGCGTGCTCCACGACAACGGGGCCCGGCTGTTCGGGCTCGGCCGCTGAAGGACCCGCGGTCGCGGCGGTCGCGGCGCTGGCGCTCGTGTCGTGCCGGGTCACCAGCCGGCCGTTCCGTCGGCGCCCTTGAAGGGGCCGGTCAGGCGTGAGGTGATCCAGCCGCCGTAATAGCCGCCGGGCTGCGGGACGACCGTCTCACCGTCCACCAGGCAGCGGTCCACGCGGGAGGGATGGAAGGCGAGGAAACCGGCGATCTCCTCGTAGCCGGGCAGCGGCCGCGGATAGCTCCAGGCGGCCTCATGGGACACCCGGTCGCCCGCCACGAGGTCCCAGTAGGCGGCCTGCCCCTTCCATTCGCACAGCGTGCGCCGGGCGGCGGGCCGCAGCAGCCCCGCGGGCACCGCGTCCGGCGGGAAGTAGTAGACCGGAGGGTGGCTGGTCTCCAGTACGCGGAAGGCGGACCGGGTGTCGGCCACCACGCGGCCCGCGTACTCGACACGCACATGCTCCGCGACTGCCTCGACGGCCGGCGGTCGTGGGTACTCCCAGACGGACTCCTTCGGCGCGGGCACGGCACGCTCCTCGTTCGGGTCGGCCCCCCGGTCCTTCCCCTCCGTTGTACTCCCGCGCACGCGTTCGGGCGGTGCGGCGCGCGGCCGAAGGCACATGCGGTACGTCATGATTTCCCCCGATACGCCCGCGACCCTCCGGGAGCGCAGCCCGATGACGCCCCGCACGCCCCGCACGCCCCGCCCGCACTGGCTGTTCGGCGACCAGTTGGGCCCGCACTTCCTCGACCCCGCCGGCGGCGGTCCCGATCCCGGGGCGCCCGTGGTGATGATCGAGGCCCGCTCGGTCCTCGCGCGCCGCCGCTTCCACCGGGCGAAGGCGCACCTGGTGCTCTCGGCGATGCGCCACCGCGCCGCGGAACTCGGCGACCGGGTCCACTACGTACGCGCCGAGACCTATCGCGAGGGACTGCGCAAGGCGGTCGGCAAGGGGCCGGTGACCGTCTGCCGTCCGACCTCGCGCGCCGCGCTCGGCCTGGTGACGGCGCTGGACGGGGTCGAGGTGCTGCCCGATCGCGGCTTCCTGGTGCCGTCGGCCGACTTCGCCGCGTGGGTGGACGGCCGGGAGAGCGGGCGGCTGCGACTGGAGGACTTCTACCGCTGGGTGCGCCGCTCGCACGACCTGCTCATGGACGGCGACGACCCGGTGGGCGGCCGCTGGAACCTCGACCACGACAACCGGGAGCCCCCGCCGCGCGACCGCCGCGGCGGTTCGCTCGGCGCGCCGGAACCGTGGCGGCCCCACGAGGACGCCGTCGACGAGGAAGTGCGGCACGACCTGGACCGGTGGGAACGCGACGGCCTGGTGCGCTTCGTCGGCCGCGACGGGCCGCGGCGCTTCGCCGCCACCCGCCGGGAGGCGCTCGCCGCGCTGCGCCGCTTCACCGAGCACCGACTGCCGGACTTCGGCCGCCACGAGGACGCGATGCTGGCCGGCGATCCGGTGATGAGCCACAGCCTGCTCTCGGCCCCGCTCAACCTGGGACTGATCCATCCCGCCGAGTGCCTGGAGCGGGCCGAACGGGCGCTGCGGTCCGGGCGGGCGCCGCTGAACAGCGTGGAGGGCTTCGTCCGGCAGATCGCCGGCTGGCGGGAGTACGTCTGGCACCTGTACTGGCACTTCGGGCCGGACTACCGGCACCGCAACGCGCTGCGCCACCACACCCCGCTGCCGGACTGGTTCCTCGACCTGGACGCGGACGCGGTGCGGGCCCGCTGTCTGGCGACGGTGCTCGCCCAGGTCCGGGACACCGGCTGGACGCACCACATCCCGCGGCTGATGGTGCTGGGCAGCCACGCGCTCCAGCGCGGCTGGGACCCGGAGGAGCTGACCGACTGGTTCCACCGCTGCTTCGTCGACGGCTACGACTGGGTCATGGCGCCGAATGTGACCGGCATGTCACAGTTCGCGGACGGCGGCCTGATGACCACCAAGCCGTACACCTCGGGCGGCGCGTACATCCACCGCATGAGCGACCTGTGCGACGGCTGCGCCTACCGCCCCACCGAGCGGACCGGGGAGCGCGCCTGCCCGTACACCACCGGCTACTGGTCCTTCCTGCACCGGCACCGCACCCGGCTGGCGGCAAATCACCGCACCGCACAGGCAGTTCGGGGGCTGGACCGGCTCGGCGACCTTCCCGGCGTGCTGGCGCGGGAAGCCGAACGGGGAGACGGACCTCCGTGACGGATTCGCGCGAGGCGCGTCTGTGACGGTGTGCAACCTTCGCCGCGCAGCGGGTACCCGAAGGGGGATGCGCCGCGCCGCCGTCTACCCACCAGAGTCGGAATGTCACGGAGAGTAGCGAACTCAATGCACTCCAGGCACGTATAGTTACCTGCGTCACACCGGTAACAGGGAACGGTTCGGACTCCCGAGCGAGTCTCATACGTAGAGCCGCAGTTGGGCGCAGGGCCCGGAACCCGCCCGGCCCGGAGTGACAGTGAGGAGAAGCCATGCGACCGTTCGCGCTGATTCATGCCCGGCCGGCTACACCGGAAACGTTCACCCCCAACTACACCTACGACTCCGCGCGCCAGTTGAACGTCCTGCCCGACGGACGTCCCGTCATAAGCGACCACGGGATGCTGCTCGCCACCGGCGCCACCGTCTCCACCGCGGGTTCCAAGACGCACTTCGACGACTGACCCCCACACGAGATCGATGACCGTCCTGATCCTCACCTCCCCCGGAGACGTGACAGCCGACCTGGTGGTCGCCGCGCTGCACGACCGCGGGGCGCCCGTCGTGCGGCTGGACCCAGCCGATCTCCCCGGCGAGGTGTCCATGTCGGCCGAGTACGTGCGCGGCGACGTGCACGGCTTCCTGTCCGTCCAGGAGCGCCTGGTGAGCATGAGCAGCCTGCGCTCCATCTGGATCCGCAGACCCGGCACACCGGGCTCCGGGGCCGTGGAGCAGTCCGAGTGGCTGTCGGCGGAGGCCGGCCGGGCGTTGTACGGGGCCCTGCGCTGCGTGCGGGCGCGATGGATGAACCATCCGTCCGCCGCGGCGCAGGCCCGTTACAAGCCCTGGCAGTTGTTCACCGCCCACCACGCGGGGTTCGCGGTTCCGGCCACGCTGATCACCACATTCCCGCAAGCGGCAAGGGAGTTCGCCGAGCAGCATCCGCAGCTGGTGGTCAAGTCCGTCTCCGGCACACATCCGGGCAATCCGCCGATGGCCCTGCCGACCACCCTGGTCGCTCCGGACGCCGACTTCTCCGCGGTCGCGGCGGGCCCCACCCTGCTGCAGGAGTACGTCAGCAAGACCGCCGACATCCGCCTGACCTGCGTGGGGAACCGGCTGTTCACCGCCCGCAAGAAGTCCGGCCCCGATCAGGTCGACGGGCGCTTCGGCAGCCCGGACGACGCGCGGTGGGAGCCCGTCGAGGCACCCGCCCGGATCGCGCGCGCCGTGCGGGCGTACATGGACGAGGCCGGACTGGCGTACGGCGCCTTCGACTTCGCGGAGGACGGCGACGGCACCTGGTGGTTCCTGGAGTGCAATCAGGGCGGCCAGTTCGGCTTCGTCGAGCTGGCGACCGGGCAGCCGATAACGGACGCGATCGCCGGCTGGCTGGCGCCCGACACGGGCTGACCGCACCACCCGCCCGACAGGCCGTCAGGGGTCAGGACTCCCGGATGCTCCAGGGAGAACCGTAGGCGGTCAGCAGCTCCAGGAACGGCCGCGGCGCGAACGCCTCGGGGCCGAGCACCCCGGCACCGGTCCAGACGCCGGAGGCCATCAGCTCCAGCGCCACCACGGGGTTGACGGCGGTCTGCCAGACGACCGCCTGCGAGCCGTACTCGCGCATCGACCACTGGTTGTCGACCACGTGGTAGAGGTACACCTCGCGCGGCCGGCCGTCCCGTGTCCCGGTGACCCACGTCCCGGCGCACGTCTTGCCGTGCATCCGCATCCCCAGCTCGGCGGGGTCGGGCAGGCAGGCGGCCACGACATCGCGCGGGCTGACCCGGGCCGGGCCGTCCTGCCCCGGCACCGTGACCGGGCCGGTGCTGTCCAGGCCCAGCTGGTGGAGGGTCCTCAGGGTGCCGATGAACTCCTCGCCCAGCCCGTACTTGAAGGTCACCCGCCGGGCGTCGACCCAGCGCGGTATCAGCAGCACCTCCTCGTGCTCGACGTTGACACAGCTGACGGGGCCGATGCCCTCGGGGAAGTCGAAGACCTCCGGTTCGCTGAACGGGACCGTGGTGAACCAGCCGCGGCCCTCCTCGTAGACCACGGGAGGGTTCAGGCACTCCTCGATCGTGGTCCAGATGCTGAACGAGGGCGCGAAGTCGTAGCCGTCGACGGTGAGGTTCGCGCCGTCGCGCACCCCGAGTTCGTCGATGGTGTCGAAGAGCTCGTCGGCCGCGTAGCGGGCGAAGACATCCGAGAGCCCCGGCTCGACACCCATGCCGACCAGCGCCAGCCGACCGGCCTTCTCCCATTCGGCGGCCCGCTCGAACTGGGCGTCGCCGAGCTTGACGCCGCACTCCTCGTACGGGCGCTCCGGGTGAGGGCGGGAGAGCGACATCGCCATGTCGAGGTAGTCGGCACCGGCCGCGAGGGCCGCGCCGAACAGCGGCATCACGAACCGCGGGTCGGTGGCGTTGAGCAGCACGTCGCAGCGGTGGGCGGTGAGCAGCGCCGTGACCGCGGCCTCGTCGGACGCGTCGACCCGCGCGGCGGTGAACCGGGCGTCGCCACCGGCGGACACGGCGGCGACGGCGGCCTCGGCGCGCGCCGGGTCGTGGTCGGCGACCACCATCGCCTCGAAGAACCCCCGCCGGGCAGCGATCCGGGTGATGGCGGTGCCCACGCCGCCGGCTCCCACAAGCAGTACTCGCATGGCTGACCAGTCTCCGTTTCCGAGGCGGCAGCCGCCTCTGGCAGGGATGGAGCGATGGCCTGATGGAACGCCGCGCCCGTTCCTACCGTCAATGGTGTTGGCATAAGCTCGGCCGCGTCCGGGAAGCGTGCGAGGGAGGCGGCCGTGCCGAAGAAAGTGGTGTCCGAGGCGGACCGCAGGCGGCGGCGCCCGACCCGCGGCGGAGCCGTCCTGTCGCACCGGCTCATCGTGGACACCGCGCTGCGCATGCTCCGCGAGCACGGCAGCGCGGGGCTGTCCGCGCGGCGGCTCGGCACCGCCCTCGGCGCGGATCCCAGCGCCCTCTACCGCTACTTCCGGGGCATGGACGACCTGGTCCTGGCCATCGCCGACGACCTCATGGGCCGCGCCGTCGACGGCTGGCACGGCACCGGCGCCTGGCGCGCCGACCTGCGCGACCTGGGCCTGCGCGTGCACTCCGCCTACCAGGCCCACCCCCAGGCGGCCGTGCTGACCGCCGGCCGCGTCTCCGGCCGCGCCCATGAGACCGCCGCGGACGAGACCATCCTCGGCATCCTCCGCACGGCCGGGTTCCCCGACTCCGACGCGGTCGCCGTCTACCAGGCCTTCATCGACCAGGCCCTCGCCTTCGCCGCCCTCGACGCGGCCACCCTCGCCCTCCCCGCGGCCGCCCGCGAGGCCGACCACGCCGTATGGGGCGCCACCTACGCCCGGCTCCCCGCCCGCACCCACCCGCACATCGCCGCCACCGCCGGCCTGCTGGTCGCCCGCATGAACCGCAGCGCGTACCCCACCGCGCTGGAGATGCTGCTCGACAGCGCCGAGCGCCGCCTGACGCGCGCCCGCGCCGCCGCGGCGACGTGAGAGGGGCGCGTCTTCCCGGTCGGGGTCATGCGGTCGTGGTCGCCGTCGGCGGTCCGGACCGCCCCAGGTCGAGAGGGCGGCCGGCGGCGGCCCGGGATCGACACCTCGGCCGGGACGCCGCCGAACCCCGGGTCCGCCGGCGGACTCACGGCCGGTTCACATCGTCTCCGCATACTGGAGGGTCCTGGAAGGCCGACGGAAGAGGGTCGCGGCGTGCGCGTGCTGGTGGTCGAGGACGAGGAGCTGCTCGCCGACGCGATAGCCGAGGGGCTGCGGCAGGAGGCGTTCGCGGTGGACGTCGTCCACGACGGGGAGGCGGCGCTCGAGCGGCTGGGGGTCAACGAGTACGACGTGATGGTGCTCGACCGGGACCTGCCGCGGGTGCACGGGGACGAGGTCTGCCGGCGCACGGCCGCCTCCGGTGCGGATGTGCGCATGCTGATGCTGACGGTGTCGACGACGGTGGCCGAACGCGTGGCGGGGCTGAGCCTCGGGGCGGACGACTACCTGGCGAAGCCGTTCGCCTTCGCCGAACTCGTCGCGCGGATCCGGGCGCTCGGCCGGCGGGTGCGGACCGCGACGCCGCCCGTGCTGGAGCGGGCGGGCATCCGGCTGGACCCGCATCTGCGCGAGACGTACCGGGACGGCCGGTACGTGGCGCTGTCGCGGAAGGAGTTCGCGGTGCTGGAGGAACTGCTGCGGGCGCGGGGCGGCCCGGTGTCGGCCGAGGAGCTGCTGGAGCGGGTCTGGGACGAGAACATCGACCCCTTCACGACCATCGTGCGCGTCACGATCCGCGGGCTGCGCCGCAAGCTCGGCGATCCGGGCGTCGTGGAGACCGTCACGGGAGTGGGGTACCGGATCCGATGAGTGCCGTGTCCCGACCGCCGTCCCGCCGCCCGTCCGGCCGCGCCTGGCGCGGCAGCCTGCGCGTCCAGCTCACCCTGGTCTTCGGTCTGCTGTTCTTCGTCGCCGGCGGTGCCGTGCTGGCGGGGTCCTTGATCCTGGTCCGCCACAGCATGCGTTTCAGCCTGGACCTCGCCTTCAGCCCGAAGGTCTTCCCGGGGTCGGAGGTGACGAAGACGCTCATCGTGGAGTCGATGCAGTCGAACCTGCTGGCCAAGGGCGGGCTGACGGTGCTGGCGGTGGGCCTGCTGGCGACGACCGCGGGCTGGCTGGCCGCGGGCCGGCTGCTGCGGCCGCTCAACCGGATCACGTCCACCGCCGAACGCATCGCGGGCCGGACCCTGCACCGCCGGATCGCCCTGGACCTGCCCTCGGGCGAGGTGAAGCGGCTCGCCGACTCCTTCGACCGGATGCTGGACCGCCTGGACGGCGCCTTCGCGGGGCAGGAACGCTTCATCGCCAATGCGGCGCACGAACTGAAGACCCCGCTGGTGATCAACCGCACCCTGGTCGAGGTGGCGATGAACCGCCCCGGCGCCACCGCGGAACTGGTGCGGCTCGGCGAGAACCTGCTGGCCGTCAACGCCCGCCACGAGCGGCTGATCGACGCCCTGCTCACCCTGGCCCGCGCCGAGGACGAGCTCACCGACCGGGTGGCGCTGGACCTCGCGGACGTCGGCCGCACCGTGCTGACCGCGGCCGCGCCCGAGGCCGAACGGGCCGGTGTGCGGCTGGAGTCCGACCTGGGCCCGGCGCCCGTGATCGGCGACCCCATCCTGCTGGAACAGCTGGTGCGCAATCTCGTCGACAACGCCGTCCGCCACAACGCGCGCGGCGGCCTCGTACGGATCACCTCCACCGACCTGCCGGGCGGCCCGCGGATCGTCGTCGGCAACACCGGGGCCGTGATCTCCCCGCACGAGATCCCGGTGCTCTTCGAGCCGTTCCGCCGGCTCGCCGACCGGGTCGGCTCGGCCCACGGCAGCGGCCTCGGCCTGTCGATCGTGCGGGCCGTGGCGCAGGCGCACGGCGGTGACGTGACCGCCGAGCCGCGTGCCGGCGGCGGTCTGACGGTGACCGTCGCGCTGCCCTCCCAGCATGGCCACGGCGGTGTGAAGGGGGCGTGAGCTCCGGCACTCACCGCCGGTTCACCTGCCGGAGTGTGGAGTGCGTGCATGAAGCACAGTCCGACAGATGATCGACCGACGCCGGGGACCGCACGGGGCGTCATGGCACGACGGCTGGCCGTGCCGGTGGTGCTCGTCGCCGTACTGGGCCTGGTGGTGGCGCGGGGGGACATCCGCGAGTGGGTCGCGGCCGTGGCCTCGGGCCACGGCGGCTCCTCGTCCCTGGACGGTTCCGCATCACCCCGCGTCCCGCAGCACGGCGACGGCAGGTTCACCGCCGCCCCCGCCGGCTCGGGGACGATCGGGCACGGCAGTTGGACGCTGCGCTACGCCGTGGAGGTCGAGGACGGCACGGGGTACACCGCCGCGTCCGTGGCCCGCGAGGTCGACCGGATCCTGGGCGACCGGCGCGGCTGGACCGCGGAGGGCATCGTCTTCCGCCGCGTGGCCGGGCCGCCCTACGACTTCGTGGTCCGGCTGGCCACCCCCGACACCACCGACAGCCTGTGCGGCGCGTACGGCCTGGACACCGGTGGCGAGGTCAACTGCAGCGGCGGCAAGGACGTCGTGGTGAACCTCAAGCGCTGGGTGCTGCTCAGCCCCTTCTACAAGAACCGGCCGGCCGACTACCACGCCCTGATCATCAACCACGAGGTCGGCCACCGCCTCGGCCACGGCCACCAGGACTGCCCGGGCCCCGGCCGGCCCGCGCCGGCGATGATGCAGCAGATCAAGGGGCTGCACGGGTGCGTGCCCAACCCGTGGCCGTACGACGCCCAGGGGCGGCCGATCAACGGTCCCGAGGCTCCGTGACGGGGCAGTTGGTCCGGGTGCTGGGCGCGATGCCGCTGTTCTGGCCGGGAGCGCTGCTGTCGTCGGTGGCCGCGGGCGTGTGTGCCCGCCGCGCGGCACGGCGGCTCGGGACCGGACCGGTCACCGCCTTCTGCCTGGTGCTGGCGCTGGGCGGCATCGCCGTGACCACACTGCTGGCGGACATCACCCTGGAACCGAACGCCATGCGACGCTTCGGAGCGGGCACCTTCGCGACCGACTGGACCCTGCCGGGCCCGGCCGACCTCGCCGGGTTCGGCCAGCGCGGTCTCAATGTGCTGCTGTTCGTGCCACTGGGCCTGGCCGTCGCCAGGGCCAGGCCGGCACGGCGGGCCCTGGGGCTGGCGGCCGCGGCCGCTGTCCTGCCGTTCGTCATCGAGGCCGTGCAGTACGAGGTCGTGTGGCTGATGCGCGCCGCCGACGCCCAGGACATCGCCGACAACGTCTGCGGCCTCCTCGCCGGACTGCTCCTCGGCACGGTCACCCGTCCGCTCGGGCGCCCGTGAGCCGGCGCGGGTTCCCGTCGAGGGCGTGACACACGACACGTACGAAACGGTTTCGTTTCGCTGAACACTCCCCTAGGCTCGGACGGGTACGAAACCGTTTCGTTTAGATCGGTGGGATCCCATGTCCGAAGCCGCTGTGGAGCGCCGCTCCCGCCTCTCCCCCGAGCGGGAGGCGGAGCTGTACGAGGGTGTGCTCGATCTGCTCCGCGAGGTCGGCTACGAGGCGCTCACCATGGACTCACTCGCCGCGCGCTCGCGGTGCAGCAAGGCGACCCTCTACCGCCAGTGGGGCGGCAAGGCCGAGCTCGTGGCCACCGCGTTGCGGCACCAGAAGCCGGTGCACGCCGCCGACATCGACACCGGGACCCTGCGCGGCGACTTCCACGCCATGCTGACGATGGAGGACGACAGCCGGCTGGCGCGCGACTTCGCGCTCATGCGCGGGCTGGCGATGGCGATGCACGCCAATCCCGACCTGCTGCGCGCCTTCCGTGAGTTGATGATCGAACCGGAACGCAGGGGGCTCGACGTCGTCCTGCGGCGGGCCGTCGACCGCGGGGAGGTACGCGCCGACAACCCCGCGCTCGCATACCTCCTGCACATGCTCGTGGGTGCCTTCGTCACCCGTGCCGTGATCGAGGACCGGCCCCCGACGGTGGCCTATCTGACCGCCTACCTGGACGCGGTGATCCTGCCCGTGCTCGGCGTCGTCCCCGTCGCGGACGTTCCGCCCGCCCCGTAGCCCGGCGCCGTCCGCGGCCCGCCCGATACCCCGCCCCTCCCCGCCCTTCACGACCCGACCGGGAGTACGTCCTCGTGGCCACATTCCTCTACCGCATCGGCAGGCTCGCCTACCGGCGACGGCATTTCGCCGTCCTGATCTGGGTGGCGCTGCTCGCGCTCGCGGGCGTCGGTGCCGCCAACGCGCCCACGGCGGGGAGTTCGTCGTTCTCCGTCCCCGGGACGGAGTCCCAGAAGGCGTTCGACCTGCTGGACCAGCGCTTCCCCGGGTCCAGCTCCGACGGGGCGACCGCCCGCGTGGTCTTCAAGGCGCCCGCCGGCGGCAAGATGACCGACCCGGCCAACAAGAAGGCGGTCCGGGCGACCGTCGCGGAACTGCGCCGCGGCTCCGAAGTGGCCTCCGTGGACAACCCGTTCACGGCCAAGGCGGTGAGCAAGGACCACACGACCGCCTACGCCCGGGTCGCCTACGACGTCCCCGGCATGCAGCTGAAGGACTCCTCGCGCGACGCGCTGGAGAAGGCGGCCGAGCACGCCCGCGCGGACGGGCTGACCGTCGAGATCGGCGGTGACGCGCTCCAGGCCGCGCCCGAGACGGGGGCCACCGAGGTGATCGGCATCGCGATCGCCGCGGTCGTCCTCGTGATCACCTTCGGCTCGCTCGTCTCCGCCGGCCTGCCGCTGCTCACCGCCCTCGTCGGGGTCGGCATCGGCGTCAGCTCGATCACGGCCCTGGCGAGCGCGCTCGACCTGGGCTCCACCACCTCCACGCTCGCGATGATGATCGGCCTCGCGGTCGGGATCGACTACGCGCTGTTCATCGTCTCCCGCTACCGCGCAGAACTCGCCGAGGGCCGGGAGGGCGAGGAGGCCGTGGGCCGGGCCGTGGGCACCGCGGGCTCAGCCGTGGTCTTCGCCGGCCTGACCGTGGTGATCGCGCTCGTCGGCCTGTCGGTGGTCGACATCCCGATGCTGACGAAGATGGGCATCGCGGCCGCGGGCACCGTCGTCATCGCCGTGCTCATCGCGCTCACCCTGATCCCGGCGCTCATCGGCTTCGCCCGGCGCCGCATCCGGCCCGCCGACGCGGGCGGCGGCCTGCTCCGCCGCCGGCGGAGGACGGCCGAGCAGCACGCCCACCGCAAGACGCGGGAGCCGGCCGCGAAGGGCACGGACCGGCCGAACATGGGCACCCGCTGGGCACGATTCGTCATCCGGCGGCCCGTCGCCGTCCTGCTGCTCTGCGTCGCGGCGCTGGGCGCGGTCGCCGTGCCCGCGGCGTCCATCGAACTCGGCCTCGGCGACGACGGCTCCCAGCCCACGTCGACCACGCAGCGCCGCGCGTACGACCTGCTCTCCGACGGCTTCGGCCCCGGCTTCAACGGCCCGCTGGTCGTCGTCACCGACGCCCGGGGCGCCGACGACCCGGAGGACGCGGTCAAGGAGGTCACGAAGAGCCTCAAGGGCCTCGACGACGTCGCGGCCGTCACCCCGGCCACCTTCAACAAGGCGGGCGACACCGCGGTCATGAACGTGGTGCCGGACTCCAAGCCGAGCAGCACGCAGACCGAGGGACTGGTCAAGGCGATCCGCGCCACCGGCGGCGGGATCACCGCGGACACCGGGGCGATGATCTCCGTCACCGGCACCACGGCGCTGAACATCGACACCTCGCAGAAGCTCACCGACGCCCTGCTGCCCTACCTGGGGCTCGTCGTCGGACTGGCCTTCCTCCTGCTGATCGTCGTCTTCCGCTCGGTGCTCGTGCCCCTGAAGGCGGCCCTGGGCTTCCTGCTCTCGGTGATGGCCGCCCTCGGCGCCGTCGTCGCCGTCTTCCAGTGGGGCTGGTTCGCCTCGCTGCTCGGGGTGGAGCAGACCGGCCCGATCATGTCGATGATGCCGATCTTCCTGGTAGGCGTGGTCTTCGGCCTGGCGATGGACTACGAGGTCTTCCTCGTGACCCGGATCCGTGAGGCGTACGTGCACGGGGAGCGGCCCGGTCAGGCGATCGTCACCGGCTTCCGGCACGGCGCCCGGGTCGTCACCGCCGCCGCGGTCATCATGATCGCCGTGTTCGCCGGCTTCATCGGGTCCGGCGAGTCGATGATCAAGTCGATCGGCTTCGGGCTCGCGATCGCGGTCTTCTTCGACGCGTTCATCGTGCGCATGGCCATCGTCCCGGCGGTGCTCGCCCTGCTCGGCAGGCGCGCGTGGTGGCTGCCGAAGTGGCTGGACCGCCTCCTGCCGAACGTCGACGTCGAGGGCGAGGGGCTGCGCGTGGCGGACGCGGAGCCCGGCCGCCGGCAGGAGCCCGGCCAGGAGGACGAGGACAGGGACGACCGGCTCCAGCCCGTGCGCGTCTGACGTCGACACCACGCTGCCGACGCCCCCGCTGCGACCGCGCGGGGGCGTCAGTAGCGTGGTGGTGCCGGAGCCCGGACGACCTGAAGGGGGCCACCCATGGCAGCACCGGAGGAGTCGCCGCAGTTCCCCGCCCGCGCCGCCCCGCGGGCACGCGACCTGGCGGCCCTGGACGAGGCGATCACCGGCTGCCGTGCCTGCCCGCGGCTGGTGGCCTGGCGCGAGGAGACCGCCCGGGTGCGGCGCCGGGCGTACGCGGACGAGGAGTACTGGGCCCGGCCCGTGCCGGGTCTCGGCCCGTCCGACGCCGCCCTGGCCATCGTCGGGCTGGCGCCCGCGGCCCACGGCGGCAACCGCACGGGCCGGATGTTCACCGGCGACCGCTCGGGCGACGTGCTGTTCGCCGCGATGCACGCGGTGGGGCTCGCCTCGCAGCCGACGTCCACCGCGCGCGGCGACGGCCTGGAGCTGTACGGGGTCCGGGTGACCGCGCCCGTGCACTGCGCGCCGCCCGCCAACAAGCCCACCACGGACGAGCGGCTGACCTGCCGTTCCTGGCTCGTACGCGAACTGGAGCTGCTGCGGCCCACCCTGCGCGCGGTCGTCGTGCTCGGCGCCTTCGGCTGGCAGGCGCTGCTGCCGGTGCTCGCCGACTCCGGCCACCGCCTGCCCCGCCCGCTCCCCCGCTTCGGGCACGGCGCGCACGTCGAACTGCCCGGCGCCACCGGGGCGGAGCCGCCGCTGCACCTGCTGGGCAGCTATCACGTCAGCCAGCAGAACACCTTCACGGGACGGCTCACCCCGGCGATGCTCCGCGAGGTCCTGGCGCGCGGCGCCGCGTACGCCGGACTGCCGGGCGAGGCGTAGCGTCCTGGCGGATCAGCCCCGGGCGGCGGAGGCGATCGCGTCGGCGACGACGGGCAGCGAGGCCGGGTGGAGATCGAGGAAGAGGTTGGGCTCGATCAGCTCCAGCTCCATGACGCACGGCGCGCCGTCCTCGTCGTCGACCAGGTCGACACGTGCGTACAGCAGCTCGGAGCCGCCGGGAACGACGGCCAACGCGGCCTCGGCCGTGGCGAGTTCGGCCGCGGTCGGGGTCCACGGGCGCACACCCGGGTGGGCGACCTTGCGCTCGTCGTAGGCCGTCGCGTGGGACAGGACGGCGTTCTTCGCGACTGCGTGCAGGAAGCGCCCGCCGATGAAGACCAGCGCCCGTTCCCCGCTGGTGTCGATGGCCGGCATGTAGGGCTGGACCATGGCGGTGAGGCCCTCGGCGTGCATGCGCGCGATGTGCGCCCGCGCCACGTCGTGGCCGTCCGCGCGGTAGCGGCCGGCGTAGCGGGCGCCGGCTCCGGCGGCGGGCTTGACCACGTACTCGTGGTCGCCGGGAAGGCCGTCCGGCTCGGTGCCCGGCGGCAGATAGCGGGTGGCGACGGCGGGGACACCACGCGTGGACAGCTCGCCGAGGTAGCGCTTGTCGGAGTTCCAGCGGACGACGCCCGGCGGGTTCGCGAGCCGGGTCACCGCGCCGCAACGATCGACCCAGGGCAGGAACTCCTCGGTCCGCCATGTGTAGTCCCAAGTGGAGCGTATGACCACCAGATCGTGGGAGGCCCAGTCCACGGCGGGGTCGTCCCAGTGGACGACGAAGGTCTCCGCGCCGGTGGCCGCGACGGCGTCCCGCAGGGACGGCAGGTCGCGGTCCAGGCTCGTGCCCTGGCGCGGTGCGTAGGTCACCAGCGCGATCCTCGGGTCGCTCGTACGGCTCGTGCGGCTCGTGCTGCGCGGCACGGGGGGCTCCTCCGGGTTCGGCTGCGTGACCACGGCAGGCTATCCGGGCCGGGTCGGCGCCATTCGGGGGCCTCCCGCGCGGCACAATTGCGGCATGTCCAAGTCCCGCCCCGGCCGCCGTTCCGCCCCCCGTCCGCACACCCGGCCGGTCCTCCACTCCCCTGGCGCCCCCTGCCCCTGCGGCCTCCCCGCCGGCTATGCCGACTGCTGCGGCCGCTACCACACGGGGACGGCCGCCGCGCCCACCGCCGAGGCCCTGATGCGCTCCCGCTTCACCGCGTACGCGGTCCACGACGCCGCCTACGTCCTGCGCACCTGGCACCCCGACACCCGCCCCGCCGACCTCGACCTCGACCCCCACCTCCGCTGGGAGCGCCTCGAGATCCTCGGCACGACCGACGGCAGCGCCTTCCACACCGAGGGCACCGTCACCTTCCGCGCCCACTACGCCCTGCGCGGCGAGCACGACGCCATGGAGGAACAGAGCCGCTTCGTCCGCCACGCCGGCGCCTGGGTGTACGTCGCACCCCTGCCCTGAGCTCGTTGCCGCGGTCACCCCGGTCCGCCTCCACACCCCCCACTGGGGATCAGGCGCATGACGAAACCGAGGGGGCGGGGGTGGAGGGGTGGGCGTTCTGGACTGTGGAGCATATTTGTGTGCGGCACCCGGCGTAACGAATCGAAGGTGCTGGAAACGCACGTAAATGTGCTGTCCAGAATGCCCAGCCCCGGAGGCCCCGAACCCGGCCCACCCACCACGCGCGCCGGGCCGCGTGACTTCACAGGGCTGGGGGCACCCCCGGCCGAAGGTTGGGGGAGGGAGGGCGGGCGGGGAAAAGACTTCCCAGGAAGCAGCGCACCCGGCATCCTGCCGCGGGGGTCACCGGACAAGGGGGTGGGGCGCGTGCGCCGCGGCTGGGTTCTCGGCGCGCTGGCGCTGACGTCCGGACTGGTGTCGGCACTGCTGGCAGTGGCCGTCAACGTGGCCACCGGTGGTGTGCTGCCGTCCGGGCTCCGCCGGCTGGCGCCCTGGTCCTGGCCGCTGGTCGGGGTGGGCACGCTCGCCGCGGCGGGCCTCGCCATATGGCAGCAGCGTCTGCAGGCGGCGGAGGCCGCACCGACGGGCCCGCCGGCGCCGCGCGCGCCCGTGCCCGCGCAACTGCCGCCGCTGGTGGCAGACTTCACCGGCCGGCAGCGGGACCTCGCCGCCCTTCGGACGGCCGTCGCGTCCGGCGCCCGCGTCGTCGCCGTCGCGGGCCCGCCGGGCGTCGGGAAGTCGACGCTGGCGAACCGGCTGGCCCATGAGCTGCGACAGGACTATCCGGACGGCCAGTTGTACGTGAACCTCGGTGCCGGCCGTGGCGACCCGATGCCGCCGGAAACGGCGCTGGCCCGCTTCCTGCGGGCGCTCGGCGGAGAGGAGCCGGACCGGTCCGGTGGTGCCGACGCCCTGACGGACCGCTACCGGAGCCTGATGGCCGACCGGAGGGTGCTGGTCGTCCTGGACGACGCGCGGGACGCCGACCAGGTGCGGCCGCTCCTTCCCGCGGGCACACGCTGCCTGACGATCGTGACGAGCCGCCCGCTGCCCGCCGACCTGCCGGAGGCCGCCGCGCACGAGCTGGCGGCGCTCGGCACGGACGACGCGCTCGACCTGCTGGCCCGGGTCAGCGGGACGGGCGACACGGCCGCGGAGCCGGAGGCCGCCGCCGCGGTGGTCCGGGCCTGCGAGGGCCTGCCGCTCGCGATCCGGCTGGCCGGCGCCCGGGCCGCACGCTCCCGGCTCGGCATCGCAGAACTCGCCGGGCGGCTGGAGGACGAACGGTCCCGGCTGGACGAACTGAGCTTCCGCAACTGGGCGGTGCGCGCCACCCTCGCCACCGCCTACGAGGACCTGGCCGCCGCGGACCGGCGCCTGCTGCGGCGGCTCGGGGCGTTCCCGGGCGGCGATTTCGGGCCCGGGGTCGCGGTGGCGCTGTCCGGGGACACCGAGGGGGGCCGGGTGGACGACGGCGTCGACCGCCTCGTGGACGCGCAGCTCGTGGAGTCCGTGGGCGGCGGCCGGCACCGTCTGCACGACCTGACCCGGCTGTTCGCCCGGGAACGTCTGGCGGAGGAGGAACCCGAGGAGCCGGAGCGCGTCACCGGACGCCTCCTGGACTGGTACGCGGGCGCCGCCCGGGACAACCCGCCCGGCTGGATCGCCGACGAGGCCCCCAACATCGCGGCGGTCGCCCGGCAGGGGGCCGTCCACGGCGCCTGGGAACGGGTGTTCCGGCTGGCCGAGGCGGCGGACCACGGCTGGCACCTGCAGCACTACCACGCGCAGCGACTGCGGGTCTGGCTGGCCGCCGCGGAGGCGGCGGAGGCGCTCGGCGACCGGCGCAGGCAGTCGCGAGCCGCCCTGACCGTGGGCTCCATCCATGCCGCGGACGGGGACCTGGACCGGGCCGCCCCGCTGCTGCTCGACGCGGTGGAACTCGCGGAGGCGGCGGGCGACGGCAAGGGCGAGGCGCGGGCCCGCCTCCACCTCGGTGACGTCCTGCGCCAGACCGGGCGCCACAGCGGCGCCCTGGCCCATCTGCACCGGGCGCAGGACCTCTGGCGGGCACTCGGACGGGCCACGGAGGAGGCCGACACACTGGGCAAACTGGCAACGCTGCACCTCGTCATGGGCGAGTTCCAGCAGGCCGCGGACGACGCGGAACAAGCGCTCGCGCTCGAGGCGGACGGCGCCGGCTCCCCCTCGGACCGGGCCCATCTGCGCGGACTGGCCGGGGCGGCCTACCTGCGACTGGGCCGGCTCGCGGACGCCCGGGCGGCCTCCGAGGAGGCCGTGGCGGTGCACCGCCGCACCGGCGACCGGCTGAGCGAGGCGTACGGTCTCGGCGGCCTGGCCGCGGTGGCGCAGGAGGAGGGCGACCACGAGGCGGCGCTCCGCGCGCACCGCGCCGCGCTGCGGCTGTTCCAGGAGTTGGGCACCACTCCGGGCGTCGCCCGCGCCCACGGCGCCATCGGCGACCTGCTGCTCCTGCGCGGCGACGTCACGGGGGCCAGGCGCGAACTGGAGACGGCTGTCGGCTTGTTGAACGGCCTCGGCCATCCGGTGGCCGAGGGCCTGGTCCGGCTCCGGCTCCGGCTCGCCACGGCACTGATGTCGGGCTCCGACCTCCCCGCCGCCACCGAGCAACAGCGCCTGGCGAACTCCCTGTTGTCCGACACCACACCCGGCCCGGAACTACGCGAACTCCGCACCCGGCTCGACGCCCTCGGCCTGCCCGCCCAGGACACGTGACTGCGCGACCCGGCCCCTGGGGAGGCGACGCCGAAAAGGCTCACTGACAATGGAGGGAATCAGTCCCGCACGGCCCAGGAGCAACGCGCGTGACCACCCCGTTCCCGTCCCGGAACCCGTCCGGCGTCCACCGGACGCGAGTGGAGTGGATGGACACCGATGCGGGGGGCATCTACCACAACAGCGCGGTCCTGCGATTCGTCGAGGCCGCAGAGGCCTCGCTCATGGACGCGGTGGGCCTCTACGACTACTTCCCGGTCGCACCTCGCGTCCACTACGAGGTCGACTTCGAGGCGCCGCTCTTCTTCGGCCAGGGCGTGTGCACGGTCGTCGAACTGACCCGGATCGGCACTGCTTCGATGACCTTCACCTTCGAAGTGTGGGGCGAGGAGTTCCGGGGGCTGCCGCGTCGCCGGGCCGCGCGCGGCCGCTACGTGACCGCGCACAGCGACCGCAACCACCGCAGTGGCGCCAGGAGCACGCCCTGGCCCGAGGAGTGGATCGCCGCGCTGCGCGGACCGGCGCGATCGCGGGAGGCGCCTCCTTCGTGCTGACGGGCACGAGCGGTCGCCGACGCGGACGTCGACGGCGAGTACGGCGGTGCGGCCATGTCGAGGTTCCGATCCTCCATGCCTGCGCCGATGTGACCCGAGGCCGGCGGTAGGCGACCGGCCGCAGCGGGTCCGCAGGTCGCTCTGATCGGCGGCGGGGCCGAGCCGCGCCAGGAGCCGGGCCGGATCTGCCGGGTCGCAGGCGCGGCCGTCAGCGGGCGCCGCGCAGGCGCTCCATTTCCCGCCGGTCGCGCTTGGTGGGACGGCCCGTGCCGCGGTCGCGGACCACGGGCGCCGGCACCTCCTCGGGAGTGGGCGGCGGCGGGCTGTTGTCGACGAAGCAGTCGGCGGCGACCGCCGCGCCGACCCGCTTGCGGACCAGCCGGGACACGACGACGATCCGCTCCTGCCCGGCGCCGCGCAGCCGCACCTCGTCGCCCGGGCGGACGGCGTGCGCCGGCTTCACACGCTCGCCGTTGACGCGCACGTGACCGGCCCGGCAGGCGGTGGCGGCCATCGAGCGCGTCTTCGTGAGCCGGACGGACCAGATCCAGGCGTCGACCCGCACCGGGCCCTCGTCGTCAGCCATGGTCCGACCCTAGCGCGCCCGCTTCGCGGAACGCGGCGTCCGGTATGCGCCCTTGACGGAAGGCCCCGCGGTACCCAGGATCTGCACAGGCATGTACGCGTCAAGATTCCCCCAAGAACGTCCCATCCCAGCGCGACTCCATCCCCCCACACACCGGAGTGACCTGTGCCCGCAATCAGACTCGTCGCGGCCGGCGCCGCCGGCGCCTTGGCCGCGGCCCTGCTGACCGCGTCCGCCACCCCCGTCTCGGCACGGCCGGCCCTCGCCGCCGCTCCGGACATCCCGGTCGCGAACGTCAAGGCGCACCTGAGCCAACTGCAGTCGATCGCCACCGCCAACGGCGGCAACCGCGCCCACGGCCGGACCGGCTACCGGGCCTCCATCGACTACGTGAAGGCCAAGCTGGACGCGGCCGGCTACACCACCACGCTCCAGTCGTTCACGTCGGGCGGCGCCACCGGCTGGAACCTCATAGCCGACTGGCCCGGCGGCGACACCAACCACGTGATCATGGCAGGCTCGCACCTCGACTCCGTGACCGCGGGTCCCGGCATCAACGACAACGGCTCCGGCTCGGCCGCCGTCCTGGAGACCGCCCTCGCGGTCGCGCGCGAGAACCTGCAGCCCACCAAGCACCTGCGCTTCGGCTGGTGGGGGGCCGAGGAACTCGGCATGATCGGCTCCAAGGCGTACGTCAACAGCCTGTCCACCGCGGACCGCGGCAAGATCGACGGCTATCTGAACTTCGACATGATCGGCTCGCCGAACCCCGGCTACTTCGTCTACGACGACGACACCGCCCTGGAGAAGGTCTTCAAGGACTGGTTCGCCGCCAAGGGGATCGCGACCGAGATCGAGACCGAGGGCGACGGCCGCTCCGACCACGCGCCCTTCAAGAACGTGGGCGTACCCGTCGGCGGTCTGTTCAGCGGCGCCGACTACATCAAGACCGCGGCGCAGGCGCAGAAGTGGGGCGGCACGTCGGGGCAGGCCTTCGACCGCTGCTACCACGCCTCCTGCGACACGGCGTCCAACATCAACGACACCGCGCTGGACAACAACAGCGACGCCATCGCCAACGCGATCTGGAGCCTCTCCACCGCCACCGCTCCCCCGCCCGGCACGGTGTTCGAGAACACCGCCGACGTCACCATTCCCGACGCCGGCGCGGCCGTGGAGTCTCCGGTCACCGTCAGCGGCATCACCGGCAACGCGCCCGCAGCCCTCGCCGTCGGCGTCGACATTCGGCACACCTGGCGCGGTGACCTCGTCATCGACCTGGTCGCCCCGGACGGGACCGCCTACCGGCTGAAGAACTCCAGCAGCGGCGACTCGGCGGACAACGTCATCACGACGTACACCGTCAACGCGTCCGCCGAAGTCGCGGCCGGCACGTGGAAGCTCCGTGTCCGCGACGTGGTCGCCCAGGACACGGGTTACATCAACAGCTGGAAGCTGACCTTCTGACGCCGGGGTGAGTCCCGTCACCCCCGTCAGCCACGTGAGCCCCCGGGTGCGGTGCGCCCGGGGGCTCACGCCGCGTCCCGCCGGAAAATTGCACACGCTGGCAACCGGCGGCCCGACTTATCCTGGACCGATGACCGTCGCCACGGACCCCGCGGCCGCCCGGCTCGCGCAGAGCTGGTGCGCCCTGTCCCTGCTGCACAACCGGATCGAGGCGCACATCGAGCGCGCGCTCGAGGCCGGGCACGGGCTGAGCGTGCGCGAGTTCTCCCTGCTCGACGTGCTCAGCCGCCAGCACCCGGGCGAAGGCGGCCATCTGCGGATGGCGCAGGTGGCCGACGCCGTGGTGCTGAGCCAGAGCGCCACCACGCGGCTGGTGACGCGGCTGGAGGACCGCGGGCTGCTGACGCGCTACCTGTGCGCGACCGACCGCCGCGGCATCTACACCGACGTCAGCGAGGCCGGCCTCGCCCTGCTCGCGCGGGCCCGCCCGACCAACGACGAGGCGCTGCGCCAGGCGCTCGCCGACGCCGCCGCGCAGCCGGAACTCGCGCCCCTGGTCACGGCGCTGGAGTCGCTGGACACCGGAGCGTGACCACGGCCCGCGGCGGCCCGCTGCGGCCCGGCGGGCACCGACCTACGCTGAGAGGGGCGCGGACCGCGGCCGTACCGCCGCACCGCGACGGGGCATTCCGCGAGAGGAGAATCGCTGATGACCACGCATCACACCGACTCCCATGACTCCCATGTCGACGTCATGCTCACCGACTGCGCCAAGCAGGACGCAGGAGCCGTACTGGGCGCGCTGGAAGCCGCCTTCCCCACCCGCCCCGGCGAGAGCCTGACCGAGGCCGTGGAGCCACGCCCCGGCTCCACGCACCCGACCGTGTGGTCGGCCTCCGTCGACACCCGCAGCCACGGCCACGAACTGGGACCGGTCCACCTCGACGGCACACTCACCGCCGACCTGTCCGGCGGCCCGCGGCACGTCCGCGAGGTCAAGAAGGTCCTCGGCGACTCCTTCGAACTGGAGGAGCAGGGCAGCGTCTCCGGTGACCAGGAGGTCGAGCTCCGCGTCCGCCTGACGGAGATCCCGGACCACTGAGCCGCCCGTCCCGTGGCGTGAGAGGGTCCCCGGAACC
>NZ_JBHXSO010000072.1:0-34880 GCF_042714775.1 Streptomyces sp. NPDC058691
GCCGAGTAGTCCGCGGCGGCGATGCCGGCGCGGCGCCCGAAGACGTTGATGTCGAGCAGCGAGTTGGTGCCGAGGCGGTTGGCGCCGTGCACGGAGACGCAGGCGACCTCGCCGGCGGCGTACAGGCCCGGGACGACCGTGGTGTTGTCCGAGAGGACCTCACCCTGGACGTTGGTCGGGATGCCGCCCATGGCGTAGTGCGCGGTCGGCTGGATCGGGATCGGGTCCGTGTAGGGCTCGATGCCGAGGTAGGTGCGCGCGAACTCCGTGATGTCCGGGAGCTTGGCGTCCAGCTGCTCCGGCGGCAGGTGCGTGAGGTCGAGGTAGACGTGGTCGCCCTCGGGACCGCAGCCGCGGCCCTCGCGGATCTCGGTGTAGATCGCGCGGGAGACGACGTCGCGGGAGGCGAGGTCCTTCATGACGGGCGCGTACTTCTCCATGAAGCGCTCGCCGTCCTTGTTGCGGAGGATGCCGCCCTCACCGCGGGCGCCCTCCGTCAGCAGGATGCCCATGCGCCAGATGCCCGTCGGGTGGAACTGGAAGAACTCCATGTCCTCCAGCGGCAGTCCGCGGCGGTAGACGGCGGCCTGGCCGTCACCGGTGAGGGTGTGCGCGTTGGAGGTGACCTTGAAGAACTTGCCGGTGCCGCCGGAGGCGTACACGACGGACTTCGCCTGGAAGATGTGGATCTCGCCGGTGGCCAGCTCGTAGGCGACCACACCGGCGGACTTCTTGACGCCGTCCTCCTCGACGAGGATCTGGTCGAGGACGTAGAACTCGTTGAAGAACTCCACACCCTCCTTGACGCAGTTCTGGTACAGCGTCTGGAGGATCATGTGACCGGTACGGTCGGCCGCGTAGCACGCGCGGCGGACCGGGGCCTCGCCGTGGTTGCGGGAGTGGCCGCCGAAGCGGCGCTGGTCGATCCGGCCCTCGGGGGTGCGGTTGAAGGGCAGGCCCATCTTCTCGAGGTCGAGGACCGCGTCGATGGCCTCCTTCGCCAGGATCTCGGCGGCGTCCTGGTCGACCAGGTAGTCACCGCCCTTGATCGTGTCGAAGGTGTGCCACTCCCAGTTGTCCTCCTCGACGTTCGCGAGGGCCGCGGCCATGCCGCCCTGGGCCGCGCCGGTGTGGGAGCGGGTGGGGTAGAGCTTCGTCAGCACCGCGGTGCGGCTGCGCTTCGTCGCCTCGATGGCGGCGCGCATGCCGGCGCCACCCGCGCCGACGATGACGGTGTCGTACTTGTGGATCTGCATGGGGGGTCGCTTCCCTGTCCAGCCCTGGCTAGCGGATGTTCGGATCGAAGGTGAAGATCACCAGCGTGCCGAGGATGATGGTGAACGCCGTCGCCGTGTACAGCAGCATCTTCAGCCAGAACCGGGTGTTGTCCCGCTCGGCGTAGTCGTTGATCACGGTGCGCAGGCCGTTGCCGCCGTGCAGCATGGCCAGCCACAGCATGATCAGGTCCCAGGTCTGCCAGAAGGGGGACGCCCAGCGGCCGGCCACGAAGGCGAAGCCGACCTTGGTCACACCGCCGTCGAGGACGAGCTGGATCAGCAGGTGGCCGAGGACCAGGACCACGAGCACGATGCCGGACAGGCGCATGAACAGCCAGCCGTACAGCTCGAAGTTGGTCCGGGTGGCACGCGGCGTGCGCTTCGAACGGGCGCGCGGCGCCTCGATGAACGGAGCCGGGTTGTCAGGGCCGTAGGCGGCGCTGGAGGAGCTGAGCTCCACGTGATCGGTTGCGGACATGGATGGACTCAGCTCCCGAACAGCACTCGAGCGGCGTGACCGAGGACGGGGTAGATCGCCCCGATCATCAGGACGACCCAGATTCCGACGACCGACCACAGCATCTGCTTCTGGTACTTCGGGCCCTTGGACCAGAAGTCGACGGCGATGACGCGCAGGCCGTTCAGAGCGTGGAAGAGGACAGCCGCGACCAGCCCGTATTCGAGAAGGCTGACGATGGGCTGCTTATAGGTGTCGACGACCTTGTCGTAGTCCTCGGGGGAGACCCGCACCAGCGCGGTGTCGAGGACATGGACGAACAGGAAGAAGAAGATGAGGACACCGGTGACGCGATGAGCCACCCATGACCACATGCCTTCCCGGCCGCGGTACAACGTTCCAGCCGGCACGGAAAAAACCCTCCGGGAGCGGTGAGGGGCCAGCCGGCTTCGTTTGGTCGGTCGGGCCCGGCCGGGTACGGTCCTCCGGCCCTGGCCATCGTAGCGACGGCCCGTCGGCTACGTCCTGCCGGGTCCGTCAGGTGTGATCGATCCCGCACGCATGGGTGTATCCACCGGGAACGCCCTCTCCCGCCGGGTCGTCCCCGCGCGCGAGGCGGGCCAGCCGGGAGCGGGTCACCCGGCGCAGCTCCTCGGCGGCCACCGCGCGTTCCTCGTCGGGGTCGTGGTTCAGCCGGCGGCGCAGCGAGGCGAGCAGCAGGCCGAGGGACTCGTCGGGGTCGACCTCGTCCAGGCTGACGACGAAGACATGGCCGAACCGGGCCTCGTACGCGGCCTGGGCGGCCCGCAGCGCGGTGTGCGCGGCGAGGCTGCCGCGGGTGGGCGCGATGTCCGGCGGGGCGCCCGCGGCCTCGCCCGCCAAGGCCTCGGCCAGGTCGGTGGGGGACAGGTCGTAGGCGGCCTCGTCGGCGGCGGCCAGCAGCGCGTCCAGGTCCGGGTAGGGGCGGTGGGCGGCGACCCGGCGGGCCCAGCGCACGCTGCCGCAGCAGCCCAGCAGGGCTGCCTCGGCCGCTGCGGGCGGGGCGTCGTTGAAGCCGTCCAGGCCGCCGCGCGGGCGGCCGGGGTGAGGGGCCGGGCGGGACGGGCGGGCCGCCCGGTCGGCGCCGCGGGACTGCGGCGGGAGCAGCGGCGGTGTCGCCGGCGGGACGGAGGGAGTGTCGCTGGTCAGCGGTGCTCTCCTGGAACTGCGGGACTACGGGGTGGGGGGACCGTGCGGGTGGTGCGGGGTCGTGCGGGTCGTACGGGAACTGCGGGGGACTGAGGGGGAACTGCCGGTGGCGCGTGGGGCGTCCGTGGAAGTGGACGGCGCTTGAGCGCCACCGTATCGGCCTATGTTCGGCCCTGTACGACGGATGCGCGAATTTCACCCGTACGGGAACGAAAGTGCACGTCCATAGCTGCCTCGCACGGCGGGACACGCCATCCGGGAATAACGTCAGATCATGTGGCACATCCGGGCAAAGCTCGCGGTGGTGTGCGCCGTCGCGACCGTCGTCGCCGCCACTTCGCCGGCCGGTTCGTGCCCACCGGTCCGGCGGGTTTCGCCCCGCGTGCCGGCTCACGTGTCGTCACGACGTCCGGCGGCCGGCCGGCGGACGAGGCGCGGCTGCCGGCGGGGGAGTTGCGACTGCCGTACGCGACGGGCGCGTCCCGGCCCGGGGACATCGCACTTTCACTCGAACGGGGTAGAGCCGACCCCGAGTCGTACGAGAGGACAAGTGCTCCCGATCGTGTGATCGTGCGCGCCGGCACCGCCGCCGGGGTCTTCTACGGAACGCGCACGATTCTGCGGGCGCTGCGTTCCACCGGACGGGTGCCGGCCGGCACCGTCGAGGACCGTCCCGACCGGCCGCGGCGCGGGCTGGTGGTCGACATCGGGCGCAAGTACTCAGCCGGGGCCGGCGCTGTACTACGTGCTCGGCGGCCCGGCGCACTTCCCGTACCCCAGCGGGCGACGCATCTACGAGCGGTGGACCCCGGCCGTGGTCTACCGCGACCGCGCGGTGCCGGCGGCGCTCTCCGGCCCGGACCGGATCGTCGGCGCCCCGCTGGCCGTCTGGGGCGACCGTGCCGGCGCCGAGAGCCAGGCACGGGTCGCCGCCGGGATCCGCGTGCCGCTGCGGGCCCTGGCACAGAAGTTGTGGGATCCGGGCCGGCCGGCACTGAGCTGGCGGGAATTCGAGGCTCTGGCGTCACGGGTGAGTTGAGCCGGGCGCCACCGTCCCAGGTGAAGCGGCCGAAGTCCGCCTCCCCCCACAGGAGCGTCTCCGGCCGCTTCTGTCTTGTTCAGCGTCTTGCGGGCCGAAAGTGTCACACCCCTCGGAGGCGCCGGCGGTCCTGAGGGATCCCGGCGGCCGCTTTTCACGAGCTTTGTGACCCGCGAGTAGCCGTCCCCCAAGGCCTGTCGGAACGCGCTTGATGGGGCAGTATGGTGCGCGATTCCAAGGGGGAGGCTCGAACGTGGATTTGGCGACCGCGGTACGCGCGGCGCAAGAAGGGGACGAGGACGGCTTCCGGTTCGTGTACCGAGCGGTGCAACCGCAACTGCTGCAGTACGTACGCTCGCTGGTCGGCGTGGGGGACGCCGAGGACGTGGCATCGGAGGCGTGGTTGCAGATCGCCCGGGACCTGTCGTCGTTCCACGGCGACGGGGACGCGCTGCGCGGCTGGGCGGCGCGCATCGCCCGCAACCGCGCGCTGGACCACCTGCGGGCCGTGGGCCGCCGCCCGCTGACCGCGGCCGGGGTGGAGGAACTGCTCGACCGGCCCGGCGGTTCCGACACCGCCGAGGAGGCGGTCGCCGCGGTGGGCACCGGTGCCGCGCTGGCCGCGATCGCGGCCCTTCCCCGGGACCAGGCGGAGGCGGTCCTTCTGCGCGTCGTGATGGGGCTCGACTCCCGCGCCGCCGCCGAGGTGGTGGGCAAACGGCCGGGGGCGATGCGCATGGCCACCAGCCGTGGCCTGCGGCGCCTCGCTGAACTGCTGGAATCCGACGACGGGTCGTCAAGTGTGACGTTTTCGGCGTCTCGAACGCTTGAGGACATGAGATGAGCGATAACCGAGGACAGGACTGGCTCGACGACACCACCGCAGAACGGCTGCTGCGCGGGGCACAGGGGAACGACACCGGCGGCGCGGCATGGCCGGACCCGCGTGCCGCGGCCCTCGCCCGGATGCTGGCCGCGGCCGCCGCGCCCGCGACGGTCGACCCGGCGCGCGAGGAGGCGGCCCTCGCCGCCTTCCGGGAGGCGCGGGACCAGGGGCCGCACCTGACGGAACACAGCGACAGTGATGGGGCCCGGGCCGGTGACGGGGGCCGCGACGCGGACGACTGGCGCCCCGGCGGGCCCAAGAGCCGCACCGCCAGGGCCTTCAGCGGCACCCTGCTGATCACCGCGGCCGTCGCCGGGGTCGCCCTCGCCGCCGCGGCGGGCGCGCTGCCCGTGCTGCTCGGCGGTGGGGACGAGGCGCCCGCGCCTGCGCACACCCAGGGCGCGGCACCGCAGGCGACGGGCGGTACCCGCCCGGCCACCCCGGCGCTCTCACCGGGCTCACCCACGCCCTCGCGGTCGCCGCGCGGTCTCCCGGCGGGGACGGTGCCGGGCGGGACCGTCGTCCCGGGCACGCCAGGGCCCGGTTCCTCGCGGATCTCCGCGCCGCAGCCCGGGACCCTCGGCCCCACGGCGCTGTGCCGGGCCTACGCGGGAGCCGGCTGGCACCGCGAGAAGACGGACGAGAAGGTCTGGAGGCAACTGCGCGCGGCGGCGGGCGGCGGCCAGCCCAGGGTGCGGCGTTACTGCTTCACGGTGCTCGGGCCGCACGGCCGCCGCGGCGGCGAGGCGCGCGACGACGACGCCCAGGACGACGGCCCCGGCCGCCGGCACCAGTCGGGCCACGGGAACGGGAAGAACCGTTCCGGCGAGCACCACCGCTCCGGTGAACGGCGGTCGTCCCGCGCCGGCGGGCGCTGACACCTTCCGGTCCCGCCCGCCCCGGGAGTGACACTTTCGGCCCCCCGGGCGCTTTAACCAGTAGACCGACTGGTCATCGGTCGATGGGCGGCCCGGTCTCCCCGTATCGGGCCCCCGACGAGGGACGTGGGCGGGGCGCTTTCCCCCCGCCCTGCCCGCGTCCCCGCTCGTCGGCGCACCGAGGCATAGATTGGCCGTCGTGACCACGACCGTGCCGGCGGGCCCCGCCCGCATCCCTGTGCCGCCCGGTGCCGCCACCGCCGCCGGGCGGAGGTGAGCCGCCGAATGGCCTTCCATGTCGAGCGCGAGTCGTCCCTGCCGCCCGCCGAGGCCTGGCGGCGGGTCACCGACTGGGAACGGCACGCCGCCCACGTCCCGTTGACCACGGTCGTCCGCGACGGCGACACGGGCTTCACCGCGCGGACCGGTGTCGGCCCGCTGTCCTTCGCCGACCCGATGGAGATCGTGCGCTGGGAGCCGCCGGACGCCGGCGGCGGGCCCGGCCGGTGCCGGCTGGAGAAGCGCGGCGCGGTCGTGCTGGGCTGGGCCGAGATCGAGGTGTGGCCGCGCGACCCCGGTCCGGGGTCGCGGATCGTCTGGCGCGAGGACCTGCGGGTGCGCGGGCTTCCCAAAGCGTTCGGCCGGCCCACGGCGTGGGCCGGCCGACGGGTGTTCGGCCGAGCGCTGGACGCGCTGCTCGCCGGGGATCAGCCCTAGACGCTCACCAGTAGACGACGACCTTGTCGCCCACCCGGACCTGGTCGAAGAGCGCCGAGATCTTGTTGGCGTCGCGCACGTTGACGCAGCCGTGGGACGCGCCGGAGTAGCCGCGCGCCGCGAAGTCGGCGGAGTAGTGCACCGCCTGGCCGCCGCTGAAGAACATCGCGTACGGCATGGCCGTGTGGTAGATCGTCGACACGTGGTGACGGCTCTTGGCGAAGACGCTGAAGGTGCCCTCGCGGGTGGGCGTGTACTGGGAGCCGAAGCGGACGTCCATCGCCGAGACGACCTTGCCGTCGACCACCCAGGCCAGGGTGCGGCTGGTCTTGCTGACGCACAGGACGCGGCCGGTCAGGCAGCGCGGGTCCAGCTTGGCCACCGGGTTGGCGGTCGGCGGGTACATCGCGGCCCGGGTGGGCTGCCGGGTGACCGAACGAAGCTTCGTCCAGGTGGGCTTGGTGACGGTGCCGGAGGCGGCCAGGCCGTGCTTGCCCTGGAACGCGCGGACCGAGGCGGCCGTGACGCTGCCGTAGTAGCCGGTGGGCGCCTGGCCGAAGAACCCGAGCTGCCGCAGCCGGGCCTGCAGTTCGCGCACGATGGCGCTGTTGCTGCCGGGGGCCATGACCACGACCGGGCGGGCGGTGTCCGGGGCCTTGGGTATGCGGGACGGGCTCGGCTTCGCGGTGGTCGGGGAAGGGGTCGGCGTCGGGGAGGTACCGGTGCTCGCGCTCGGCGTGGCCGGACCCGGGGTCTCCTCGCCGGCCGAGGAGGCGGGCGAGCCCTGGGCGGTCACGGGCTGGGTGGCGTGGGCCGTACAGCCGGCCAGCAGCGCCCCGGTGAGAAGCGCGGCGGCGGCCGCAGCCGCGCGTGATCTGGTGATCGATATGAGTGCCATGTCATCCCCCTGTGAGAACCGGTACCCCCTTGGACTGTTTTCCCTGGCATGTAGTTGCGCCAACTTCGCGGGAAATCGCCGCACACTGGGACCAGGGGGCAAGTCCCTGGAGGATGACGCATGGCACGCGAGTCCGAATCCGGTCTGCCGATCGAGCCGGTCTACGGCCCCGCCGCACTGGACGGCTGGAGTCCGGCGGAGAAGCTCGGCGAGCCCGGCGGGTACCCCTACACACGCGGCGTCCACCCGGCGATGTACACCACACGCCCCTGGACGATGCGTCAGTACGCCGGCTTCGGCACCGCCGCGGAGTCCAACGCGCGCTACCGGCAGCTGATCGCCCACGGCACGACCGGCCTGTCCGTCGCCTTCGACCTGCCCACGCAGATGGGCCACGACAGCGACGCGCCGATCGCGCACGGAGAGGTCGGCAAGGTCGGTGTGGCGATCGACTCGGTCGAGGACATGGAGGTGCTTTTCGGCGGCATCCCGCTCGGCGAGGTCTCCACGTCCATGACCATCAACGCCCCCGCCGCCCTGCTGCTGCTGATGTACCAACTGGTCGGCGAGGAGCAGGGAATCCCCGCCGGCCGGCTCACCGGCACGATCCAGAACGACGTGCTCAAGGAGTACATCGCCCGTGGGACCTGGATCTTCCCGCCGGGGCCCTCCCTGCGGCTGACCGCCGACCTCTTCCGCTACTGCCGCGCCGAGATCCCGCGCTGGAACACGATCTCCATCTCCGGCTACCACATGGCCGAGGCCGGTGCCTCGCCCGCGCAGGAGATCGCCTTCACCCTGGCCGACGGCATCGCCTACGTCCGCACCGCCGTGGCCGCCGGCATGGACGTGGACGAGTTCGCGCCCCGGCTGTCGTTCTTCTTCGTGTCGCGGACGACGATCCTGGAGGAGGTCGCCAAGTTCCGCGCCGCGCGCCGGATCTGGGCCCGCGTCATGCGCGAGGAGTTCGGCGCGCGGAACCCCAGGTCGCAGATGCTGCGCTTCCACACGCAGACGGCGGGCGTGCAGCTCACCGCGCAGCAGCCGGAGGTGAACCTGGTGCGGGTCGCCGTCCAGGGACTGGCGGCGGTGCTGGGCGGGACGCAGTCGCTGCACACCAACGCCTTCGACGAGGCCATCGCGCTGCCCACCGAGAAGTCGGCCCGGCTCGCGCTGCGCACCCAGCAGGTGCTGGCGTACGAGACCGACGTGACGGCGACGGTGGACCCGTTCGCCGGCTCCTACGTGGTCGAGACGATGACCGACGAGGTCGAGGCGGCGGCGCTGGACCTGATGCGCAGGGTCGAGGACATGGGCGGCGCGGTCCGTGCCATCGAACGCGGCTTCCAGAAGTCGGAGATCGAGCGGAACGCCTACCGGATCGCACGGGAGACGGAGTCCGGCGAGCGGGTCGTCGTCGGGGTGAACCGCTTCCGGCTCGACGAGGAGGAGCCGTACCGGCCGCTGCGCGTCGACCCCGCGATCGAGGCCGGGCAGGTGGAACGGCTCGCCGCCCTGCGCGCCCGGCGCGACCGGCGGGCCGTTACGGCGGCGCTGGGCGTTCTGCGCAGGGTCGCGGAGAGCGGGTCGGGCGAGTCGGACGTGCTGTACCCGATGAAGGACGCGCTGCGCGCCCGGGCCACGGTCGGCGAGGTCTGCGACGCGCTGCGCGAGGTCTGGGGCACCTACGTGCCCACCGACACCCTCTGAGGCGGCCGGCTCGGCGCTCGCACCTGACGGGGCGCGTCGGCGCGCCCCGTCCGCGGGTCAGCCGCGGCGCGCCACGTGCCGCAGCCGCCGGGCCGCCCGGCGCACGGCCGGGTTGTTGGGCAGGAAGGCCAGCTGGGCCGGCACCGCGCCCGGGAGGGCGAGGCTGGTGAGCCGGCGCCGCTTGAAGTAGCGCCAGGTGCCGGCGTCGAGGCGGCTCGCCAGGTAGGTGACGGCCTCGTCGCGCAGGTGCCCGTACGTCTGCGGCTGCATGCAGTAGGCGACGGCGCGCAGCAGCGGCGCGAGGTCGGACTCGGCGTGCTCGGCGGTCTGCGGGGTCCAGCCGGCCACCGCGGCGGGGTCGGCCAGGTCGGGCAGCAGCCGGTCGGCGACGGTGACGGGGACCCGGTTGCTGTTGGCGAAGGGCGACAGGCGCTCCAGCACCAGCTCGGTGCCCGTCCGGGCGACCGGCAGGCCGTAGAGGGTGGACGCGGTGAACAGCGCCGTGGAGAAGCAGCCGACGACCAGCTCGGGGCGGACGCTCTGGTAGAGCACCTCGGCCGGCTGCGCCGGATCGGCCACGTACAGCTCGGCACCCAGTTCCGCCGCCTCGCGCTCCAGCACCCGCGCCCCGTGCACGGGAGCCGTCGGGTGCGGTTTGAAGACGATGGTGCGGTGCCCGGCGGCGACGGCCCCGCGCAGCATGCGCAGGTGCAGCTCGTCCTCCTGCTTGTCGCTGAGGATCTCCAGCGCCGACAGGTGCTGGCCGAGCAGCAGGGCGCCGCCGCTCGGCGGCGTGTCGCCGTCCGCGGAGGGCTCCGCGGCCGCGGCGACCTCCGCGAGGACCTTGAGGAACGCCTCGGCCGGGACGATCTCCTCCGGCACGCCGTACTCCGAGAGCAGCAGCGGGCGCAGTCCCGGCACGAGACCGAGGTGCAGCAGACGGCCGACACGCGTGGTGACCAGCGGCTCCAGCTTGTTGCGGGTCGGGCCGTACACCGTCAGCCCGTCCGCGTACGCCTCGATCGCGGCGCCGGGGAAGACGTTCACCAGCGCGAGCGCCGGGTCCACGTGCAGCGACTCGACGACGAGCTCCAGCTGGTCGTCGCCGAGGTCCCACAGCCGCCGCAGGTGGCGCTCCCACATCGGCACGTCGTCCGGACGCGGCGACCAGCCGCGCGGGTGCAGCGGGGCGATCGCCTCGTTCCACGACAGCACGCGGTCGAAGCGGCCGCGCAGGGCCTCGAAGCCCGGCATCGTGTCCGCGGCGGGCGAGGTCTCGGGAACCGGGGCGTTGTTGCTGATCAGCAGCAGCCGCCGGTCGGCCGGGGTGAACAGACCCGCGTCCAGGGCCGCGGCCAGCGTGGCCACCCCGGACAGGCCGGCCGCCAGGAAGACCTGGGTACGGCGCATTACGCGGCCACCGTCCCGCCGACGCCGATCCGCCGGCGCAGCCTGCGCAGGCGCAGGCTGCGTTCCATGTCCATCGAGTCCAGGGCCTCGGTGAGGATGTCCTGGGGCATCTGCCTGAGGGCGGCGGCGCTCATGGTCTTGAGCTTACGGGCCACCTGCGGCTCGTAGCGGCCCATGGCCCCGAGGTGGTGCGAGATCACCGCGCAGTAGGTGCGCACGGCCTTGGGCAGGAAGAGGTCCGCCTCCGGGTCCGTCGCCGTCTCGGCGAGCACCTGGTCGAAGGAGCGGATGAAGTCCAGCTGCCGGACGTCGCCGATCTGCGTCAGCGAGGTGGCCACCCCGCGCCGGTAGAAGACCCCCAGCAGGCCGACGACGGCGAAGCTCTTCGCCTCGCGGTGCAGCCGCCAGATCCACGGGCGGTCCTCGGCGGTGCGCAGTCCGTCGGGGAAGTGCAGCAGCCCGGCGTCGACCAGCCGGCGGTGGTAGATCCCGGCCCAGGCGTACGGGTAGTCCACCGACGTCGTGCGGTCGGCCGGCAGGATCGCCCCACGGGGGTCCAGCGAGACCCCGCGGCGGCCGTGCGGCACACGGGCGACGGTGCGCTTGCGGCCGTGGCAGACGACATGGTCGGTGCGGACGAAGTCGGTGCCCAGGGTCTCGATGGCGTCCAGCAGCTGGGGCAGGTAGCCCTCGGCCAGCCAGTCGTCGCCGTCGAGGAAGGTCACGTACTCGCCCTTGGCGGCGTCGATGCCCGTGTTGCGGGCGGTGGCGAGACCGCCGTTCTGCTCGTGCGAGATCAGTCTCGCCCCCGGTAGGTCCGGCAGGGCGCGCTCGAGGATCTTCGGCGTCTCATCCGTGGCACAGTCGTTCACCAGGATGAACTCGAAATCCGGCCGCGCGTTTGCACGGAGACTTCTCAACATGTCAGGAGCAAACGCCTGCACGTTGTAGAACGGGACGATGACGGAAAGCTTAACCACGGGGCGCACCCTATGGCTCCCGCTGCCCCGAGCGTTGACACGACGCGGGCTCTTTGGTGAACGTGAGGTGTCGGGTTTGTGAATCCGTCAGCCTGGCGTGCTGGTTCTTCATCCGGCGGCGTGTTGTTAACCGTCCGTTGGCGTGGCGTTGGACGCCCGCTAGGAATGTATTCCTAGCTTTGCGGCGTGCCAGCAAGTACCGCCGACCCGATCAGGGTCACCGTCCTCGCCGACTCGGACACCCGATGGAAATGGGGTGCGCTGACGGCTCGCCGTGTCGCCCCCCAGGCGCGGCTCGACGCCCGCCTGCTCCGCGGGCGTGCGACGCCGACCGAGCGCCAGCTCTCCGAGGTCGGTATCCCCGCGGATTCCATGCGCGAGGTCACGGCGGCCGAGTTCCTGGCCACGACCAGCCGCGACACCGCGGACGTGGTCGTCCTGTCCTGCGTCGGCGGCACCGTCCAGGCCATGCTGCATGGCCTGGCCCGCGCCTGGGAAGGCACCCCCCGCCGGCCCGTGGTCGTCACCGGGTACGTGGGCGTCGTCTACGAGAAGCTCGCCGACGGCCTGCTGCTGCGCTCCGGCGCCGACGCGGTCCTGGCGAACAGCGCGCACGACGCCGACCGCTTCCGCGCCGTGTACGAGGGCGTCGGGGCGGACGCGGGCTCCATCGTGGAGACCGCGCTGCCGTTCCTGGAGGGCACCCCGTACGAGCCCTCGACGGACCGGCCCTTCACCGTCGTCTTCGCGGTCCAGCCGTCCGTCCCGGACAGCCGCAAGGACCGCATGTACCTGCTGCGCCGCGCGGTGGACCACGCCCGGTTCCACCCGGACCGCGAGGTGCTGGTCAAGCTGCGCAGCAAGCCCGGTGAGCACACCACGCACATCGAGGAACAGCCGTACCAGAAGCTGGTCGCCCGGCTGGACCCGCCCAAGAACCTGAAGCTCGTCTACGGGCACATGGGCGAGGTCCTGGACCGCACGGACCTGCTGGTCACGGTCAGCTCCACGGCCGCGCTGGAGTCCATGCACCGCGGCATCCCGACCGCGATCCTCACCGACCTCGGCATCCGCGAGTCGCTGGGCAACCACCACTTCCTGGGCTCCGGCGCCTACGCCTCCTGGGACCACATCGACGCGGGCCAGGTGCCCCGCGTGCGTCCCGCGTGGGCCCGTGCCCAGGGCATCGCCTCGGACGGCGACCCGTTCCGCACCGTCCGTGAGCGCGTCGCCGCGCTCACCGCCGCGGACGAGCTGCCGCCGCTCGCGCCGTACTACACCACCGCCACCGCGCCCGGTTACCTCCCCGGGGTCCTCGCCCGGCACAGCCTGGACCCGAAGGGCGAGCCGCTGCCCGGCGCCGCCGTGGAGCCCGCCGAGCCGAGCGCGCTGCGCCGCGCCGTACGCGATTTCGCGCGCAACTCCGCGCGCACCGCGTACCGCCAGGGCGTCCAGCGCGTCGCGCCCGTGATCCGCCGATGGGGCCAGCTGTGAGTCCCCTCAAATCGCAAGGAGCCCCCATGCCAACGGTGTTGGCCGTCATTCCCGCCCGCGGCGGCTCGAAGGGCGTACCCGGCAAGAACCTCGCCCCCGTCGGCGGCGTGCCGCTGGTCGCCCGCGCCGTGCGCGCCTGCCGTGAGGCCGAGCTGATCACCGACGTGGTCGTCTCCACCGACGACCCCGAGATCGCCGACGCGGCCCGCGCCGCCGGCGCCGAGGTCGTGCTGCGCCCGGCGGCCATCGCCGGCGACACCGCGACCAGCGAGGCGGCGGTGCTGCACGCCATGGACGCCTACCAGGCGATGAGCGGGGTCAGCGCGGACGTCGTGCTGCTCGTGCAGTGCACCAGCCCGTTCATCACCACCGAGGACGTCAACGGGGTGGCCGCGGCGGTCGTCGAGGACGGCGCCGACACGGCCGTCACCGTCGCGCCGTTCCACGGCTTCATCTGGCGCGACTCCGCCGACGAGATGGGTGCTGCCGCCGCCGCGAGCGGTGTGGCCTCCGTCACCGGCGAGGCCCGTACGGCGCTGGCCACCACCACCGGCGGCTATGGTGTCAACCACGACAAGGCGCACCGCCCGCGCCGTCAGGACCGCCCGCAGGACCTGCTGGAGACCGGCGCCGCCTACGCGATGCGCGTAGAGGGCTTCCGGGAGGCCAAGCACCGGTTCTTCGGGCACACCGCGCTGGTGCGCACCGACCCCGCCCGGGTGCTGGAGATCGACGAGCCGGACGACCTGTCCCGCGCCCGAGCCCTGGCACCGCTGCTCGACCCCACGACCGGCTCCGCCGTCAGGACCGACGAGTCCGCGGCACCGGCCGCCCTGCCGACCCGCGCCGACATCGACGCGGTCGTACTCGACTTCGACGGCACCCAGACCGACGACACGGTGCTGGTCGACTCCGAGGGACGCGAGACCGTCACGGTGCACCGTGGTGACGGGCTCGGGATCGCCGCCCTGCGCGACAACGGACTCCCCGTCCTGATCCTGTCCACGGAGACCAACCCGGTCGTCGCCGCACGGGCCCGCAAGCTCAAGGTCCCCGTACTGCACGGCATCGACCGCAAGGACCTCGCACTGAAGCAATGGTGCGAGGAGCAAGGTATCGCCCCCGAGCGGGTCCTGTACGTCGGCAACGACGTCAACGACCTCGGCTGCTTCGCGCTCGTCGGCTGGCCGACCGCCGTCGCCAACGCGCACGACGTGGTCAAGGACGCGGCCCGCTCCATCACCGCAACGCCCGGAGGGCGCGGTGCGATCCGCGAGGTCGCCTCGTGGATCCTCGGCCCCTCTCTTTCCCGAAGGGAACTCTCCCAGTGACCACCACCCCCGCCCGCCTTCGTCCGATCGGCGACCGCCTGGTCGGCCCCGGCCAGCCCGTCTACGTCACCGGCGAGATCGGCATCAACCACAACGGCTCCCTCGAGGACGCCTTCGCCCTGATCGACGCGGCCGTCGAGGCCGGCGCCGACGGTGTGAAGTTCCAGAAGCGCACCCCGGAGATCTGCACCCCCCGCGACCAGTGGGAGATCGAGCGGGACACCCCGTGGGGCCGGATGACCTACATCGAGTACCGCCACAAGGTGGAGTTCGGTGAGGAGCAGTACCGCGCCATCGACGAGTACTGCACGAGCAAGGGCATCGACTGGTTCGCCTCCCCGTGGGACGTCCCCTCGGTCGAGTTCCTCGAGAAGTTCGAGAACGTCCGGGTCCACAAGGTCGCCTCGGCCTCGCTGACCGACGACGAGCTGCTGCGCGCCCTGCGCGCCACCGGCAAGACCGTCATCCTCTCCACGGGCATGTCCACGCCGAAGCAGATCCGCCACGCGGTGGAGGTCCTCGGCAGCGACAACATCATCCTGTGCCACGCCACGTCGACGTACCCGGCGAAGCACGAGGAGCTCAACCTGCGGATGATCAACACGCTGCAGCGTGAGTTCCCGAACGTGCCCGTCGGCTACTCCGGCCACGAGATCGGCCTGCAGACCACCCTCGCGGCGGTCGCCCTCGGTGCCGTCTTCGTCGAGCGCCACATCACCCTGGACCGCGCGAACTGGGGCTCCGACCAGGCCGCCTCGGTCGAGCCGCAGGGTCTGGACCGCCTGGTCCGCGACATCCGCATCATCGAGTCCGCGCTCGGCGACGGTGTCAAGAAGGTCTACGAGGGCGAGCTCGGCCCGATGAAGAAGCTGCGCCGCGTGCCCGGCGTCATCGCCGAGCAGGAGGCGGCCGCTGCCGCCGCCGCCGACGCCGAATCGGTGTCGGCCTGATCCATGGGCGACAGCGGCACTCTGGCACTCGTAGAGAGCCCCGTTCAGCTGCTCAACGTGCTGGAGTGGGCGCATGTTCACCCGCCCGCGGTGCCCACACCGCGACCCGGGGCGGCTTCGGCCGCCCCGGGCCCGGTGGCACCCGGCCGGTCGCTCACCGTGGTGGCCCTGGCCCCGCGCGACCCCATGACGCGCGGGCAACTGCGCCGCATGGCGGAGCTCGCTCGGGACGAGGGCATCGTGGTCCGCTGGTGCGAGGCGCGCTCCTCCCGGGGTTCGCTGCTGCGCACCGCGGCCGAGCTCACTCCGGCTCTGCGCTCCGCGCGCCGGGTCGTACTCGGTGATCCCTTCTCCCGGCTGGTGCAGGTCCTGCTGCCGGTCACCCGGGCGCGGGAGATCATCGTCGTGGACGACGGCACCGCGACCATGGAGTTCACCGAGCTGCTGACCAAGGGCGCCCGGCTGGTGCGCTGGCACCGCAGCGGCCGGCGGCTCTCCCCGGCGGACGCCGCCTTCGGCGTCTTCGCCTCGGCCGCCCGGCGGCGCCTGACCCCGGGCCGTGGCCGGCAGGTCGAGCTGTTCAGCTCGATGCCCGCCTCGCCGCCGCCCGGCATGGCGCTGCGCGCCAACCGGTTCGCCTGGACGCGGGCCCGCTTCGGGCCGCCGACCATCAGCGCCGGCACCGACATCGTCGGCACCTCCCTGGTGGAGACCGGCGTCGTCGACCTGGAGCGCTATCTGACCGCGGTCGGCATCCTGGCCGGGAGCCACGGTGCCACCCGCTACTTCGCGCACCGCCGCGAGAGCGTCGAGAAGCTGCACCGGCTCTCCGTCGAGACCGGTCTGGAGATCGTGCGGCCCGACCTTCCCCTGGAGCTGGTCGCCCGGCGGGGTCCGATCGGCCACACGATCCTGAGTTTCCCCTCCACGGTCGTGCACACCCTCCCGCTCGCGCTGGAGGGCACCGGCGTCAAGATCACGGTCTGCGACGTCGACCCGGAGTGGCTGACCGACTCGGCCTCGCCCCGCGCGCAGAGCTTCCTGTCCGGCATCACCGGCACCGCCCGCGATCTGCACGGGCTCGCGTCGGTCGTCTCCGGGCAGGCCACGGCCCTCGCGCCCTGAAACCGCGGACGTCGTCGTCCATGAGGCGCCTCAGCGCGTCATGGACGACACGTCCATCGGTGCCGGCAGTGAGCCGCCACCGATCTGCGCGGCCAGCAGGCCGGCCGACGCGCGCGTGAAGTTGCCGCTGATGACGGCGGTCCCGCCGGGGATGGCGGTGTTCACCGCGGGGGCGGACAGCACCGCGCCGTCCAGCACCATGGCGAACTGGTTGTTCGGGCTCGTCCGCCCGGCCAGTCGGCCGGTGACCTCCTCGAACGTCTTCGCGCCGGCGGCGGTCAACCGCAGCTGGATCTGCCATCCGGTGCCGTTCCGCTGGTCGAAGACCGCCTCGGCCTTGCTGATCTCGGTGCCCTTGAGCGCGACCGGGTCGAGCAGATACTTCGCCCGGACCCCGCCCACCGCCTCCGCGGCGCAGGCCACCGCCCGCTTCCCGTCGCCCCGTTGATGATCGGTACGGCCGGCGGCCGCCGAGCAGTCGAGCGCCCGGAACTCCGCGGTTCCGGCATCCGCCGGCGGGGAGGGCGCGCCGTCGGCCGACGGCGCGACCGCGACCACCGGCCGGAGGACCAGCACCGCCGGTTCGCCGAGCGAGACGAGCTGCTTCGAAGCGGCGCCCCGCGCGGAGACGGTGACCTTGCCGTCGGCCGTGCGCACCTCGACGTCCCGGAGGCCGAATCCCTCGGCGCGGCGGCGCATCAGGTCGGCGGTCTGCCGTAACCGCTCCTCGCTCAATGGCTCGCGCGGGGTGAACACCGCCGTCGTAAGGGGAGCGTCGCCGTCCTCGTCCGCGGCGGGGTGCCCGGCCGGCGAGCAGGCCGTGGCCGCGGCCGCGAAGCCGAGCAGCAGGGCGAGCGCCGTCGTCCGGCGTCCGTGCTCAGCCACCGGTGACCGCCCGTGCCCGGTGCCGGCGCCGCGCGGCGTGGCCGGTCATCGCGTGCCACCCCACTCGCCGGGGTTCGCGGTCCGACGCGGTGCGGTCCCGGCGGCGATGCCGCCGCTCATGGAGTCTGCGGTCATCATGATCCCCTGGTTGAGGATGACGTCGCGGTGCCGGGTGAGGTCCCCGAGGTCCAGGCCGTGTTCGGCGAGGAACTCGGCGACGGTGTCCAGGACCTGCAGCTCGATCTGCTTGCCGACCCGGTTGACGTCCACCCGCTGGAAGAAGTCCCGGAAGGCGTGCGAGGAAGCGAGCTCGCGGAGGCTGAGCCGGGCCCCGAAGTCGTAGCGCCGGTCATCGGTCATGGCCGTGCGCTGTGCCCGCAGGGCCCGCTGCCGCCGGGCGGGCGCGCGCAGCTCGGAGAAGGCGGCGGCCGGCGCGGACTGCAGCACCGAGCGGCTGTGCACGAGCGCGTCGGCGAGGCCCCTGCCGTCCCGGGGGCTCTGAGGGTCTTCGGGGCGCGCGACCGAGTCGGCCACCCGGTACTCCTCCTTGACGGGCGTGAGCACCAGGGTGTTCGCCTGCAGATGCAGAGTCGCCGGGCTCACCACGGCCTGGATGAAGACGGAGAGCACCAGATCCGTGCCCCAGCCGCGCACCTGGGCGCACAGGCAGTGCCGCAGCGGCCCGTCGATGTTGCCCCGGGCGGCGGCCGTGCGCTCCGAGGAGAGCTGGTCGGCCGGCCTGCCCTCGGGCGGCCAGTGCCCGGCGGCGCCCGGCCAGAACACGGCCTCGCCGAACAGCGTGTTCTGCCGCAGTCCGGCGCCGTGGACGAAGACCTTCTCGGTGACCTCCAGCCCGGGGACGCGGTCCACCGGGGAGGCCGCGCCCGCGCGCAGCGCGTCCAGGTCGTCCGCCATCCGCCGGACCAGGCCGGCGGTGTCGAAGGGCACCGGCGGCGGCTCGGCGCCCGTGCCGGGCCCGTACCCCTCAGGGGCGAGCCGCATGGCGAACGACCAGGACGTGACCTCGTCACCGGCACCGACGAAGGGGCGGTAGCCGCTGTAGACGACGAGGTTGGCGTCGCCGCCGACCGAGGACTGCGGCAGCCCGGCCGCGTCCCGGTCCGAGAGCGGGTCGTCGGCGGCGGCGCGGAACGCCTCCCGGGTCAGCTGCTCGCGGACCGCCCTCCACGCCCGGCCGCGCTGCTCCCAGGTGAGCACCCAGGGGCAGAGCACCAACAGGACCAGCGTCAGCAGGAAGGTGGCCACCGGTACGTCGTCGAGCCACCACGGCACCAGGGGGGTCAGCCGGCTCGCGGCGAGCAGCACCAGGATCTCCGGGACCGGCGTCCTCAGCACGGTGAGGGCGGCCGGGTCGCGGGGCCGCTCCCTCCCGGCGGAGTCCCGCGGCGTGCCGGCCGGCAGGAGGGCGGTGGCGAGCCAGTACACGACGGTGGCCACCGGGGCCAGCAGCAGCGACACCAGGAAGGCGCCTCCGATCATCAGGTCGCGTCTGCGCAGATCCCGCAGGGTCTGCTCGGCGTGCTTGCCCACCCGGTCGAGGTCGACGCCGTAGGAGGGGGCACAGGCCCGGTAGCGCTCGTGCCGCAGTTCGTGCACCACCCGGCGGGCGAAACCCTCGTCGAGGCGAGCGCCCGCGCACATGTAGCGGGTCGATGCGCTCCAGTCCTCCTCACCCGTGCCGCCGCCCGGGCCGGGGCGGTACGCGGGGGCGGGGGCCTGCTGCGGCAGCGGCACGGGCGCGGCGGCCGGCGGGCGCGGGGGAGGGGGCGCGGGCTTCTCGGCGGTGCCCGCGGTGCGGGTCCCGGCGCCGCTCGCGATGCCGTCGATCCCCGTGGTGTCCGCCGGGCTCCCGGCACCCGGGTATCGCCATGTCACACGCCCCACCCCACTTCCCCTGTTCCCACCAGTGTGGGCGCCCCCACAAGTCCCGAAAAGGTGGGGGATGTGTGAAAACCAGGCGCGCCGGGGCGCTTCGAGGCGCGAGGGGCGCGCGAGGGCGCACGATGTGGCTGCCGGGGGCGTTCCGCTCCGCGCAAGCCGTACGTAACCGATCAGTCACCCGAACCCGGTTGCCTTGCTCCATGGCAACGGCACCGAGGCCCGCGCGGCGCATCGCGGTCCTCGCGGACAGTGCGCTGGAGCGCGACTCACGGGCGCACCGCGTGGCGGCGGCCGCCGCCGGGGCGGGGTACGAGGTCACGATCATCGGCCGGGCCGCCGAGGGCCCGGGCTGCCGGGACTGCCAGGACCGCGGGGACCGCGGGGATGACGCTTCGGGCATCGCACCAGAGGGCGTGCGCCTGATCCGCGTCGCCGTCGCCGAGACCCTGCACCGCAGGCGCCTGCAACGCCCCCGTCCGGGCCTGTTGCGCGCCCTGGCCTACCGCAGCGCGGAGTCCTACGCCTACCGCAATGCCCTCGTGACCGCCCACACGGCCCTGCTGGCCTCCCGCCAGGCCGAGCTGGACGTGATCCACCGCCCTTTACCGGTGAAGGCCGCCGCCCGGCTCGGCCACGGCGGGGCGCGCCTGCAGCACGCGGTGCGCCGGGCCTGGACCGCCCTGCGCTCGGCGCAGTACCGCGCCGCCGTCCGCCGCCGGGCGACGCCCGGCGGACTGCTGGACCGGCTGTCCACCGCCACCACGCGCCTGCTGCTCGGCAAGCGCTGCTGGCGCCGCCTGGACCCGCTGCTGCTCGACCTGGAGATCGCCTACGGGCCGGTCCTGGACGAGCTGCGCCCGCACCTGGTGCACGCCCTCGGGCACCGCACCCTGGGCACCGCCGTGCGCGCCGCGCTGCGGGCGGAGGGCACCGGGCACCGGGTCGAGGTCGTCTGGGACACCACGGCCAAGACCGAGCCCAGCCACCGGGCGGCCGTCGCCCGCGACGCCCACGAGCGCACCTATGTGCCGCTCATCGACGGCGTCGTCACCGTGGCCGAGACCTACGCCGACCGGCTGCGTGAGCGCCACGGCCTCGCCGCCCGCCCGGCCGTGGCGCGCAACGCGCCGCCGTACGAGGCCCGATCGTCGTCGTCCGCGTCGTCCGCGTCGTCCGCGTCGTCCGCGTCGTCCTCGTCGTCTTCTTCGCGGTCCGGGGTCCGCGACCGCTGCCATCTGGCCCCCGAGGTCCCCCTCCTGGTCCACAGCGGCGCGGTCGGGCCGGCCCGCGGACTGCTCACCGTCATCGAGGCGCTGCCCAAGCTGTACGACCTGCACGCGGCCCTGGTCGTCCCCGACCCCGGCGACGCCTATGTGCGCATCCTCACCGACCGCGCCGCGGAGCTCGGCGTCGAGAACCGCCTGCACGTGCTGCCCTATGTGCCGCCCGCCGACATCCCGCGCTTTCTGGCCTCCGCGGACATCGGCGTCCTGCCCGTGCACCGCCTGCCCGCACACCAGGTGGCCCTGCCCGCCCGTTACTTCGAGTACGCGCACGCCCGCCTGCCCGTGGTCGTCAGCGATGTGCGGGTGCTGGCCCGGCCCACGCTGGAGATCGGCAACGGCGAGGTCTTCCGCTCCCTGGACACCGCCGACTTCGTGCGCGCCGTCGGTGCCGTGCTGACCAATCCGCGCCGCTACCGGAAGGCGTACGACCGCGGCGACACCCTGCGTGAATGGTCCTGGCAGACGCAGTCCGCCCCGCTCCTGGACCTCTACTCCCGGCTGCTGGGACCGCGCTGACCCCGGATGTCTCCCGCGGGGCCGCCCTCTTGACAGGGTGACGCCCCTCACCGGGCGTTGCCTCGCGACGGGGCGATCGTTGAGCCACTATGGAGTGGCGAGGGGTAAACCGTGTTGATACCCCTGTACGGAGCCGGGTACGCGCCGAACGGGGGAGTTTTTCTTCCTCGCGCGGAATGAATTTACGGCGATGTAGCGATCGGGAGTGCAGATGCGGTCTAGCCTGTCGGAGGTGAACGACTCACCCTCCGAACCCTCCGGAACCCCTGTGTCAGTGGCCCCAACCGTCCCTGCCGCGCCGGACGACGCCCTTCTGGGTGTGCTGCCCGAGCGCCTGCGGACGGAGCTTGTGGCGTTCCGGCGGGATGTGCACATGCATCCCGAGCTGGGCCGCCAGGAGTTCCGTACGACGGCCGCGGTGAAGGCCCGCCTGGAACAGGCCGGTCTCAAGCCCCGCGTGATGCCGGGCGGGACGGGCCTGATCTGCGACATCGGGGACACGGACCCGGAGCGGCCCCGGCTGGCCCTGCGCGCCGATCTGGACGCGCTGCCGATCCCGGACACCAAGCGCGTGGACTACCGGTCGACGGTCCCCGGCCGGGCGCACGCCTGCGGCCACGACGTGCACACCACGGTGGTGCTGGGCGCCGGCCTGGTGCTGGCGGAGCTGGAGCGCGCGGGCAAGCTGCGGCGGCCGGTGCGGCTGGTCTTCCAGCCGGCCGAGGAGGTCATGCCGGGCGGGGCGCTGGACGCCATCAAGGCCAACGCGCTGGACGGTGTGGGCCGCATCCTGGCCGTGCACTGCGACCCCAAGGTGGACGTCGGCCGGATCGGGCTGCGGCAGGGGCCGATCACCTCGGCGGTGGACCGCCTGGAACTCTCCCTGGACGGCGCGGGCGGCCACACCGCCCGCCCCCACCTGACCACCGACCTGGTGACGGCCACCGCCAAGATGGCCACCGAGCTGCCGGCCGTGCTGGCCCGCCGGATCGACCCGCGGTCGGGGATGAGCATCGTGTGGGGCCGTATCGAGGCCGGCCACGCCTGCAACGTGATCCCGCAGCACGCCGAGCTGGAGGGCACGGTCCGCTGTCTGGACCTGACCGCCTGGCACGAGGCCCCGGACCTGGTGCACGAGGTGATCGACCAGATCGCCGGCATGTATCGAGCCAAGTGGGAACTGACGTACCACCGGGGTGTCCCGCCGGTGGTCAACGAGCACGATTCGACGGAGCTGCTGCGCGACGCCATGACGGCCCGCTATGGCGCGCACACCGTGGAGGACACCGAGCAGAGCCTCGGCGGGGAGGACTTCTCCTGGTACCTGGAGCAGGTGCCCGGCGCCCTCGCGCGGCTCGGGGTGCGTCCCCTGGGGGACACCTCCAAGCGGGATCTTCATCAGGGCGATTTCGACGTCGACGAGGGCGCGATCAAGGTCGGAGTGGAGCTCTTCACCTCCGCTGCGCTGCTGGCATGACGGTGGGTGACCCGGTTGTCACGACCGGGTCACCTGGCCGAAATGCGTCGATCCGATAACAGGCGTCCAACTCCCTTTACCTGACATCTACGCGCGTTAAGCTCGAGTTAAGCCAGCGCCGGATGGGGCGCTTCTAGTGAAGGGGTACCCTCTTGCGCCGGGTAACCAAGTTCGCCGCCGCGGGCATAGCCTCTGCGGCCCTCGCGCTCACCGCCACCGCGTGCGGCAGCAGCTCCAAGGACAGCGACAGCGAGAGCGACAAGAGCGGCAAGCTGAAGGTCGGCGTCGCCTACGACGTGGGTGGCCGTGGCGACCACTCGTTCAACGACTCCGCCGCCGCCGGCCTGGACAAGGCCAAGACGGACTTCGGGATCGAGATCAAGGAGCTCACCGCGAAGACCTCGGACACCGAGGCCGACCGTGAGCAGCGCCTCGAGGACCTGGCGGACGCGGGCTACAACCCCGTCATCGGTGTCGGCTTCTCCTACGCCGACTCGATGAAGAAGGCGGCCGCGAAGTACCCCAAGACCGACTTCGCCATCGTCGACTCCGTCGTGGACGCCAAGAACGTCGACAGCATCGTCTTCACCGAGGAGCAGAGCTCCTACCTGGCCGGTGTCGCCGCCGCGCTGAAGACCAAGGACAACAAGGTCGGCTTCATCGGCGGCGTGGACATCCCCCTGATCAACAAGTTCGAGGCCGGCTTCCGCCAGGGCGTCACGGAGACCAACCCGAAGGTCAAGGTCACCACGCAGTACCTGACCAGCGGCTCCGACCTGTCCGGCTTCTCCGACCCGGCCAAGGGCAAGGCGGCCGCGCAGGGCATGCTCGACAAGGGCATCGACGTCGTCTACGCCGCGGCCGGCTCCTCCGGCAACGGCGCGATCGAGGCCGTCGCGGGCAAGACCGGCGCCTGGGCGATCGGTGTCGACTCCGACCAGTACGCGCAGACGGGTCTGGTCAAGTACCAGAAGTCGATCCTGACCTCCGCGCTGAAGAACGTGAACGTCGCGGTCTACGACGCCGTCAAGGGCGTCAAGGACGGCAGCCCGCTGACCGGCACCCAGAGCTACGACCTCGCCAAGGACGGCGTCGGCCTGGCCACCAGCGGTGGCTTCATCGACGACATCAAGTCCCAGCTGGACGCGGCCAAGCAGAAGATCGTGAGCGGCGACATCAAGGTCAACACGACCGTCAAGTGACGCCCGGTCTCCTCTGAGTCACGGTCGCGAGGCCCGGTGGGGGATAGCCCAGGCTCTCCCCCACCGGGCCTCGCGCCTGCGTTCCGCCCATTTCGGTCCCTGTGGTTTCTGTTCTGACTCGCACCACTATGGATCTGGCAACGCTACGCGCATAGAGCTTCCTCCTCGCGGTACGTTCGCCACACCCGCCACCACCCCGCTCTTTTCCGCGAGGAGAGTGCGTCATCAACGCGTCCAGCCCCCCCAGCCCCCATGCCGTCGAACTGCGCGGCATCACCAAACGATTCCCGGGTGTCGTGGCCAACCACGACATCGACATCACCGTCCGCCGCGGCACCGTGCACGCCCTCGTGGGTGAGAACGGCGCCGGCAAGTCGACCCTGATGAAGATCCTCTACGGCATGCAGAAGCCGGACGAGGGCACCATCACCGTCGACGGCGAGCAGGTCACCTTCCACGACCCCGGCGACGCCATCGCCCGCGGCATCGGCATGGTGCACCAGCACTTCATGCTCGCCGACAATCTGACCGTCCTCGAGAACGTCGTGCTCGGCAGCGAGAAGCTCCACGGCATCGGCGGCCGCGCCCGTGCCAGGATCAAGGAGATCTCGGACGCCTACGGCCTCGGAGTGCGGCCGGACGTCCTGGTGGAGGACCTCGGTGTCGCCGACCGTCAGCGTGTCGAGATTCTCAAGGTCCTCTTCCGCGGCGCCCGTACGCTGATCCTCGACGAGCCGACGGCGGTCCTGGTCCCGCAGGAGGTCGACGCGCTCTTCGACAACCTGCGCGGTCTGAAGTCCGAAGGCCTCACCGTCATCTTCATCTCGCACAAGCTCGGCGAGGTGCTCTCCGTCGCTGACGAGATCACGGTCATCCGCCGCGGCACCACGGTCGGCTCGGCCGACCCCAAGACCACGACGCCCAAGCAGCTCGCGGAACTGATGGTGGGCAGCGAACTGCCGTCCCCGGAGACCCGCGAGTCGACGGTCACCGACGTCCCGATGCTGACCGTCGACGGCCTGCACCTGTCGGAGACCGACCTGGAGGGCATCGAGCGGGTCGTCCTGGACCGGATCTCCCTGACCATCCACAAGGGCGAGGTCCTCGGCATCGCGGGCGTCGAGGGCAACGGCCAGGCGGAACTGGTCGAGGCGATCATGGGCATCCTCCCGCCCGACGCCGGCCGGATCACCCTCGGCGCCACCGACATCAGCCACCTCCCGACGCGCAAGCGCCGCGAGGACGGCATCGGCTACATCCCCGAGGACCGCCACCGGCACGGTCTGCTGCTGGAAGCCCCGCTGTGGGAGAACCGCATCCTCGGCCATGTCACCGAGCGCCCCAACAGCAAGGGCGGCCTCCTGGACCCGGCCGCGGCCCGCCGCGACACCGAGCGGATCGTGCGCGAGTACGACGTCCGCACTCCCGGCATCGAGGTCACCGCGGCGTCGCTGTCCGGCGGCAACCAGCAGAAGCTGATCGTCGGCCGCGAGATGAGCCACCAGCCCCGCCTGCTGATCGCCGCGCACCCCACCCGGGGCGTGGACGTCGGCGCCCAGGCACAGATCTGGGACCAGATCAGGGAAGCGCGCCGCGAGGGTCTGGCCGTGCTGCTGATCTCCGCGGACCTGGACGAGCTGATCGGCCTGTCCGACACCCTGCGCGTCATGTACCGCGGCCGTCTGGTCGCCGACGCGGACCCCGCCACCATCACCCCGGAGGAGCTGGGCTCCGCGATGACCGGTGCCGCCGCCGGTCACCTCGAGCACGAGAACGGCGACGCCGCCCACGGGGGAGAGGACCGATGAAGAAGATCGACAAGGAGCGGGTGCTCCTCGCCGTCGCCGCCCCCGTGCTGGCGATCGTCGCCTCGTTCGTGATCACCGCGCTCGTGCTGCTGGCCACCGGCAAGGAGCCGTTCGGCGCCTTCAGCACGATGATCGACTACGGCTTCAAGAGTGACAGCCAGGTCGAGATCATCAACAAGGCGACCACCTACTACATCGCGGGTATCGCGGTCGCCGTCGGCTTCCGCATGAACCTGTTCAACATCGGTGTCGAGGGCCAGTACCGGCTCGGCGCCTTCTTCGCCGCCGCGGTCGGCGGGGCGGTGACCCTGCCGAGCTTCCTGCAGATCCCGCTGATCATCGTGGTGGCCATGGCGGTCGGCGGCCTGTGGGCCGGCATCGCGGGCCTTCTGAAGACCACCCGCGGCGTCAGTGAGGTCATCGCGACCATCATGCTGAACGCGATCGCGCTGTCGATCGTCGGCTACTTCCTCAAGGCGGGCCGGCTCGGTCACCTCGACCAGGCGGGCACCTCGGTGTCGACCACGCCGCTGCCCTCGTCCGGCCACCTGTTCAACTTCGACATGGGCGAGGACATCGGCCAGATCTACGGCTTCGTCGTCCTCGCGGTGATCATCGGTGTCGGCTACTGGTTCGTCCTCGGCCGCACCCGCTTCGGCTTCGACCTGCGCAGCGTCGGCCTGTCCGAGAGCGCGGCCACCGCGAGCGGCGTCAGCGTCAAGCGCATGGTGGTCATCAGCATGCTGATCTCCGGCGCCCTGGCGGGCCTCACCGGTCTGCCGCTGCTGCTGAACGACGTGCACGCGTACGGTGCCGACCTCTTCCCGGCCGGCATCGGCTTCACCGGCATCTCGGTGGCGCTGCTCGGCCGCAACAACCCGGTCGGCGTCGCGCTGGCCGCGCTGCTGTGGGGCTTCCTGGAGCGCGGCTCCGGCCGCCTGGAGTTCGACGGCTACGACAAGGAGATCGTCGGCGTCATGCAGGGCGTCATCGTCCTCTGCGTCGTCATCGCCTACGAACTCGTCCGCCGCTACGGCCTCAAGCGCCAGCAGCAGAAGGTCGGCGAGCAGCTCGCCGCCCAGGCCGGCAACAAGACGGAGGTGACGGCGTGACCGCCACGACGACCCACACCCCGCCGCCCGCGGCTCCCAAGGCGGCCGGCGCCAAGGGCCGCAAGGGCCGCCTCTCCTTCCCGAAGATCCTGCTGATCGTCGCCGGCGCGCTCGCGCTGGTCTCGGTGGTGCGGATCATCACGGGCCAGGACCAGCTCACCGCGCAGGGCCAGATCACCGCGGCCCTCGGGCTCGCCGTGCCGATCGGCCTGGCCGGTCTGGCCGGTCTGTGGTCCGAGCGCTCCGGCGTGGTCAACATCGGCCTCGAGGGCATGATGATCCTCGGCACCTTCTTCGGTGCCTGGGCCGGCTGGCAGACCAACCCCTGGATCGGCGTTCTCGCCGGTGTCATCGGCGGCGCGGTCGGCGGTCTGGTCCACGCGGTCGCCACCGTCACCTTCGGCGTCGACCACATCATCTCCGGTGTGGCGATCAACATCCTGGCGCTCGGCGCCACGCAGTACCTCGCCAAGCTGTGGTTCACCAACGGCGAGGCGGCTGCCAAGGGCGGCAACCCCAAGCAGTCCCCTCCGGTCGACTCCCTGCCGTCGTTCGACATCCCCGGGCTGTCGGACTGGCTGGACGGCATCGAGAAGCACGGCTGGTTCTTCGTCTCCGACCTCGCGGGTGTCATCGGCGGCCTCGTCACCGACCTGTCGGCGCTGACGATCGTCGCCGCCGTGCTCTTCGCCGGAAGCTTCTTCCTGCTGTGGCGTACGGCGTTCGGCCTGCGGCTGCGGTCGGCCGGCGAGAACCCGGTGGCCGCCGAGTCGCTCGGCGTCAACGTGTACCTGTACAAGTACATCGCCGTGATCGTCTCCGGCGGCCTCGCGGGCCTCGGCGGCGCGTTCCTGGCGATGGTGCCGACGCACATCTACCTGGAGGGCCAGACCGGCGGCCGCGGCTACATCGGTCTCGCCGCGATGATCTTCGGCAACTGGCGGGTGGGCGGACTCGCCGCCGGCGCCGGTCTGTTCGGCTACTCCGACGCGCTCCAGCTGCGCAACGGCGGTCCGACCGTCCACGCGCTGCTGCTGCTCCTGGTGATCCTGCTGGCGCTGCTCGGCGCCTGGAAGCTGTGGAAGCGCAACCTGTGGCAGGGCGTCACCGCCCTGGCCGTCGGCGCGCTGGTGCTGGTCTGGTACCTGGTCACCGACGAGGTCCCGGCCGAGTTCGTCGGCGCGACCCCGTACGTCGTCACCCTGCTGGTGCTCTCCCTGTCGGCACAACGCCTGCGCATGCCCAAGGCTGACGGTATGCGCTACCGAAAGGGTCAGGGGAAGTGACCGGCACCGCGGGCCCGGCCGACCCCGCAGGGGTCGACTGGGAGGGCCTGCGGGCGCAGGCCCGGGACGCCATGTCCCGGGCCTATGTGCCCTACTCCCACTTCCCGGTGGGAGCCGCCGCCCTGGTGGACGACGGCCGGGTCATCGCCGCGTGCAACGTGGAGAACGCCAGCTACGGCCTCGGCCTGTGCGCCGAGTGCGGACTGGTCTCGCTCCTGCACGCGACGGGAGGCGGCCGGCTCGTGGCGTTCACCTGCGTCGACCGCAACGGCGACCAGCTGATGCCCTGCGGCCGCTGCCGCCAGCTGCTGTGGGAGCACGGCGGCCCCGATCTGCTGGTCGAGATGTCCGACGGCATCCGCACCATGCGGGACGTCCTGCCCGACGCGTTCGGCCCGGACGACCTGACCAACCGCTAAGAAGGTAGAACCATGGACGCCATTTCCGTCATCCGCGCCAAGCGCGACGGCGGCCGCCTCGACGACGAGCAGATCGACTGGGTCATCGACGCCTACACCAAGGGTGAGGTCGCCGACGAGCAGATGTCCGCGCTCGCCATGGCGATCCTGCTCAACGGGATGGACCGGGCCGAGATCGCCCGCTGGACCGCGGCGATGATCAACAGCGGCGAGCGCATGGACTTCTCCTCGCTGCCGCGCCCCACCGCCGACAAGCACTCCACCGGCGGCGTCGGCGACAAGATCACGCTGCCCCTCGCGCCCGTCGTGGCCGCCTGCGGCGCGGCCGTTCCCCAGCTGTCCGGCCGTGGCCTCGGCCACACCGGCGGCACGCTGGACAAGCTGGAGTCCATCCCCGGCTGGCGGGCGCTGCTGTCCAACGACGAGATGCTGCGGGTCCTGCACGACACCGGCGCGGTCATCTGCGCGGCGGGCGACGGCCTCGCCCCGGCCGACAAGAAGCTGTACGCGCTGCGCGACGTGACCGGCACCGTCGAGGCGATCCCGCTGATCGCCTCCTCGATCATGTCGAAGAAGATCGCCGAGGGCACGGGCTCGCTCGTCCTCGACGTCAAGGTCGGCTCCGGCGCCTTCATGAAGAACCTGGAGCAGGCCCGCGAACTGGCCTCCACCATGGTGGGCCTGGGCACCGACCACGGCGTGATGACCGTGGCCCTGCTCACCGACATGTCCACCCCGCTGGGCCTGACCGCGGGCAACGCCCTGGAGATCCGCGAGTCCGTCGAGGTCTTGGCGGGCGGCGGCCCGGCCGATGTGGTGGAGCTGACCATCGCCCTGGCCCGCGAGATGCTCGACGCGGCCGGTCTGAAGGATGCCGACCCCGCCAAGGCGCTGGCCGACGGCTCCGCCATGGACGTGTGGCGCCGCATGATCGCCGCCCAGGGCGGCGACCCGGACGCGGCGCTGCCCGTCGCGCGCGAGCGACACGTGGTCACCGCCGAGCGGTCCGGTGTGCTCACCGGCCTCGACGCCTACGCCGTCGGCGTCGCCGCCTGGCGCCTCGGCGCGGGCCGTGCCCGCAAGGAGGACCCGGTGCAGGCCGGTGCCGGTGTCGAGATCCACGCCAAGCCCGGCGACACGGTCACGCAGGGCCGGCCGCTGCTGACCCTGCACACCGACACCCCGGAGAAGTTCGACTACGCCCTGGCGGCCCTCGCCGGGGGCGTCGAGATCTCCCCGGCGGGGACGGTGTTCACGCCCCGTCCGATCGTGCTGGACCGCATCGCCTGATCAAGGCCCGGTGCGGGAAAGGGAGCGGGGGCCGGGGGCACGTCCACCCGGCCCGCGGCCATACCCTCGCGTGATGTAGGGCGGGACGCACGCGGCTCAGCCGGCGGCGGTGCGGACCGCCCGGGAACGGTGCTCGACGACCGCGCGCCGGGTCGCGTGGAGGGTGATCCCTGCGACGCCCACGACCGCCACGAGGCAGAAGGCGACCGTGCCGTCCCAGCCCGCCGAGTGGAAGGCGGAGGCGCCCAGGGTGCCGCCGAGGCTGTTGCCGATGTAGTACGCCGTCAGATAGAGGGCGGAGGCCTGGGCGCGGCCGGTGGTGGCCGTGCGGCTGACGGCGCCTGAGGCGATGGCGTGGCCGGTGAAGAAGCCGGCGGTGATCAGCACCAGGCCGGTGAGCACGGCGGCGAGGGACCCGGCGAGGCTCAGCAGCAGGCCGGTGGTCACCAGGCCCACGGCGACGTACAGGGCGCCGCGGCGGCCGATGCGGCCGTGCAGCACGCCGGAGGCCGCCGAGGCGGCCGTGCCGACCAGGTAGACCAGGAAGATGAGGCCGATGGCGCTCTGGGACAGGCCGAAGGGCTCCTCGCCGAGCCGGTAGCCCAGGACGTTGTAGACGGCGCCGAAGACCACCATGAAGAGCAGCCCGATCGCGTAGAGGCGGCGCAGCAGCGGCGTGCGCAGATGGCCGCCGACGGTGCGCAGCAGGGCTGCCGGATTGACCGGCCCGGGGCGGAAGTTGCGGGCGGGCGGGATCAGCAGGCGGAAGGCGACGGCGCACAGCAGCGCCATGGCGCCGGCGGCGAACAGCGCGGCACGCCAGCCGAAGGCCTGGGCCACGGCGCCGGTCAGGACCCGGGAGCTCATCCCGCCGATGCTGTTGCCCGCCACGTACAGGCCGATCGCGGAGGCCACCGCCTTGGGGTGGATCTCCTCGGCGAGGTACGCCATCGCCGTCGCGGGCAGCCCGGCCAGGGCGACGCCCTGCAGGGCGCGCAGCACGACGAGCGTGGTCAGGTCCGGGGCGAAGGGGAGGACCAGGGCCAGTGCGGAGGCGCTGAACACCGAGGTCGTCATCACCGCCGTGCGGCCGTACTTCTCGCTCAGCGCGCTCACCGGCAGCAGGGCCAGCGCGAGTGCCGCGGTGGTGGCCGAGACGGTCAGGCTGGCCTGCGCCGGGGTGAGCGAGAGGCCCGCGGAGAGCGCGGGGAGCAGGGCCTGCGTCGAGTAGAGCAGGGCGAAGGTGGCGAGACCGGCGGCGAACAGCGCGACGTTGGCGCGGCGGTATCCGGGTCCGCCGGGGCGGAGCGCATCGACGAGGGCGGCGTCCGGCCGTGTCACGGCGGACGCCCCTGTATCGGCAGGAGGCATGTCTCCACGCTAGGACCGGCCTGTTTCATGCGTCCAATGCACGGACTCGCCATAATCGTTCCCATGGTGCATGAAGCGAGGTCAGCGGCACCGGGTCCGTCCCGTGACGCTTTCCGTGACGCAGGCGACATCCGCGCGGAGTTGGACAGCGCCTCCTGGGCGGCCGTCCTCGCGCCCCGGCTCGCGCAGTTCGCGGCGGTCGCGCGGCACGAGCACGTCACACGGGCGGCGCGCGAACTGGGCGTGCCGCAGTCGACGCTCAGCCGGGCCATGGTCCGGCTCGAGACCGATCTGGGCGTCGCGCTCTTCGCCCGCCAGGGGCGCACCGTCTCGCTCACACCCGCAGGGCGGGGCTTCCTCGCCTCCGTGGAGCGCGCGCTGGCGGAGGTGGAGCGGTCGGCGGAGTCGGTGCGCGCCGGAGCCGACCCGGCGACCGGGCGCGTCGCCTTCGGCTTCCTGCACACCCTCGGCTCGGAGACCGTGCCGGCCCTGCTGCGGGAGTTCCGCGCGGACCACCCGCGGGTGCGCTTCCAGCTCGTGCAGAACCACAGTGAGGCGATGCTGGCCGGGCTGCGCGCGGGGGAGTTGGACCTCTGCCTGACCTCACCGGTCCCCGACGCGCCCGATCTGGTCACCCGGCGCCTGGTCGAACAACGGCTGCGGCTGGTCGTCCCGGCCGACCACCGGCTCGCCGGACGCCGCAGGATCCGGCTCGCGGAGGCCGCCGGCGAACTCTTCGTCACCCTCGAACCGGGCTACGGGCTGCGCCGGATCGCCGACGCCTTGTGCGCCGAGGCCGGCTTCACCCCGCGCGTCGCCTTCGAGGGCGAGGAGGCGGAGACGCTGCGCGGCCTGGTCGCCGCGGGGCTGGGGGTGGCGCTGCTGCCGCCGCCGCTGGTGCCCCGTCCCGGTGTGGTGGAGCTGTCGGTGACGGCGCCTCGCGCGGTGCGCGAGATCGGGGTGGCCTGGCTCGGCGGTCACCCGGACACGGCGCCGGTGGCGGCCTTCAAGAAGTTCCTGACCGGGCGGCGCGGCAGGCTCATCCCGGAGTGAGCTGCGCGTCCGTCGGACGGCGCGGGTCGACGACCCGGCCGTCGGGCAGGATCTCCCCGGTGTCCTCGAAGAGCAGGACGCCGTTGCACAGCAGGCTCCAGCCCTGTTCGCTGTGGGACGCCGTCGCATGCGCCGCCTCGCGGTCGGGAGCGTCGGCGGACGGGCATTGCGGCTGGTGCAGACACATGACGGACCTCGCTTTCCACCGGCTGTGGCGATGCTCCCCCGCCCCACTGACACCGGCCGTACGTCCGCGCGGCGCGCAGGCGAACGGCGGGACAGCTCTTGGTGCCGGAGGTCCGTCAGTGCAGCGGCACGCGGCCGAAACCCGTCGCCAGCGGCATGCGCAGACCGAGCGGGGGAGGAGCGGCCAGGGCGTCGGCGACGGGCCGGGCGAAGGAGCGCCCCAGCAGCGTTCCGAGGACGAAGTCGGCGGCCAGGGCGCCGACTTCGGAGCGGTGGTCGGCCAGCAGATGGCCGTCGGAGTGCACCTCGAAGCGGCACACGTCCCGGTTGACCTTCTTCGCACGCTCGGCGAGCCGGTAGGACAGGTCGGGGTGGGTGGAGTGGTCGTTCGTGCCGTGCACGATCATCACGTGGCGGCCGATCAACTGCTTGACCGGATCGGGTTCCAGGGCGTCGGGCAGCCACGGGGCTATCGCCACCACGGAGTCGACGGCCCGGTGGCCGGCCGCCCGCAGTGCCGCGCGGCCGCCCATGTCCATGCCCACCAGGGACACCGGCACGTCGCCGTAGCGCCGTACGACCTCGTCCACGGCCCACTGGGCGTCCTCCGCGGGGTGGGCGTGACCGCCGTTCCAGCCGCGGAAGCGGTAGTGCACGACGTGCACGGCCAGGCCCTCGTCCCGTCCCGCCGCCCGCACCAGCCGCCGGGCCAGGGGCACCATCGCGGCGGCCGCCACCGGCGAGCGCCGGCGCGTGCTCAGCGCGCTGCCCCCGGGCAGCACGAGAACGGCGGCCCGGACGGTGTCGTCCGATTCCCGCCGTGCCGCCGGGGCCAGGCCCGGTGTGACTCTCTTTCCCAACCGCGCACCACGCATCGGTAAAGCTTGCGAAGCCATGGCGTAACCATGGCAGACGGGAAGGTGTGCACGACCTGGCCGGGAGGTCAATATTCGGCATCATCCACGGGTTCTACGCGCGTAGGGGATATCGTACGGCAATGACGAGCCCACGCACGGTCGCCCTCCCCCCGGCCTCGCCCGGGGCGACCCCCACGCCCGAGCAGATCCGGCGCGCTCCGAAGGTACTGCTGCACGACCATCTCGACGGCGGCGTACGCCCCGGCACCGTCGTCGACCTGGCACGTGAGGCGGGCTACGACGGCCTGCCGGAGACCGACCCGGACAAGCTCGGCACCTGGTTCCGCGAGGCGGCCGACTCCGGCTCCCTGGAGCGCTATCTGGAGACGTTCTCGCACACCGTGGGCGTCATGCAGACCCGCGAGGCGCTCGTCCGCGTCGCCGCCGAGTGCGCCGAGGACCTGGCGGCCGACGGCGTCGTCTACGCCGAGGTGCGGTACGCGCCCGAACTGCACGTCGAGCGCGGGCTCGGCCTGGAGCAGGTGGTCGAGGCCGTCAACGAGGGCTTCCGGGAAGGCGAGCGCCGGGCCCGCGAGGCCGGGCACCGCATCCGGGTCGGCGCGCTGCTCACCGCGATGCGGCACGCCGCCCGCTCCCAGGAGATCGCCGAACTCGCCAACGCCCACCGCGACCGCGGCGTCGTCGGCTTCGACATCGCCGGCGCCGAGGCGGGCTTCCCGCCCACCCGCCACCTGGACGCCTTCGAGTACCTCAAGCGGGAGAACTTCCACTTCACCATCCACGCCGGCGAGGCGTTCGGCCTGCCCTCGATCTGGCAGGCGCTGCAGTGGTGCGGCGCGGACCGGCTCGGCCACGGCGTCCGCATCATCGACGACATCCAGGTCGCCGACGACGGAACGGTCACCCTCGGCCGGCTCGCCGACTATGTGCGCGACAAGCGCATCCCGCTGGAGATGTGCCCCACCTCCAACCTCCAGACCGGCGCCGCCGCCTCGTACGAGGAGCACCCCATCGGGTTGCTGCGCCGGCTGCACTTCCGCGTCACCGTGAACACCGACAACCGGCTGATGAGCGGCACGAGCATGAGCCGCGAGTTCGGCGAGCTGGTGCGTGCCTTCGGCTACACCCTCGATGACATGCAGTGGTTCACCGTCAACGCGATGAAGTCGGCGTTCATCCCTTTCGATGAACGGCTGGCGATGATCAATGACGTCATCAAGCCCGGGTACGCGGAGCTGAAGGCCGAGTGGCTGTTCCGCCTGACGTCCGCCACACCGCCCTCGGCCAGCGGTTCCGCACCCGAGGGGGAGTGACCGGCGGGGCGGGCACGGGTACGCCGGTGCGGTGACGGAGGGGTGCGCGGCCGCGCACGTCCGCTTGCGTCGCGGTGCCCCGCCTCGCTACGTTCCGAATTCCCGCGGTTACGGCCCGTGTGCCGGCGCGGCGGACGCTCCATCTCCCCCATCACGAGGATCGCAACCATGAAGACCGGAACCGTCAAGACTCTCGGTGCCGCCGCGCTGGGCGTGGCCTTCGTCGGTGCCGCAGCGGGCGCCGCATCCGCCGCCCCGTCGGCGACCGACCTGGGCCTGCCCCAGGTGCCGAACCTGCCGGTGGCCTCCCTGCCGGTCAGCCAGGTGGCCAAGTCGGTCCCGGTCGACTCGCTCGCCGGCAACCTGCCCAAGGCGGGCAACGTCGTCCCCGGTGCGCAGAACACCCCCGTCGCGCTGAACACGCTGCTCGGCGGCCTGCCCATCGGCAAGCTCCCGATCGGGGGGCAGCTCGGCCAGCTCCCGCTGCAGGGCCTGCCCATCGGCGGCTGATCAAGCCCGCGCGCGAGGGCCGCACCCCCTGCCAGGGGGGGGGGCC
>NZ_JBHXSO010000073.1:0-33877 GCF_042714775.1 Streptomyces sp. NPDC058691
AGTGGCATCTGCCACGCGGCCCTTCGCCGTGTCGGGGGTACCGCGGCTCGGGGGTGCCGCGGCCGGATCGGGGTGCCGCTGCCGGGCGGCGACGCCTCAGGCGGCGATGCGGGAGGCGAGTTCCTTGGCCCTGGCGGTGGCCTGCTCGTGGGCGGTGGCCTTGGAGGCGTCGGAGAGGTCGACCAGGCCGGCCATCGCGGGCACCACGCGGGCCAGCGTCAGCTCCGGAACGATGAAGTGCAGTTCCTTGATGCCGAGGCCCCCGGTGAGCACCTTCTCCAGGTAGTTGGTGACGAACTCGAAGTCGGCGCGCGGGGTGCCCGGGCCGTAACCGCCGCCGCGGCTGGCGACGACCACCACCGGGGTGTCGGCGGCGGAGGGCTGCTCACCCGCGGTGCGGCCCAGGATGATCACCTGGTCCAGCCAGGCCTTCAGGGTCGACGGGATTGTGTAGTTGTACATCGGCGCGCTGATCAGCACGGCGTCTGCGCGCTCCAGTTCGTCGGCGAGCTCGCCTCGGACCGGGTGCTCGGCGCCCGCGGTGTAGGCGGCGGCGTCGATGTGCGGCACGGGTTCGGCGGAGAGGTCCCGGTAGATGACCTCGCCGTCGGGGTGCTGGCTCTCCCACTCCTTGCGGAAGGTGGCGGCGACGTTGCGGGAGGTCGAGCCCTCGGCGGGCCAGATGGACGAGTCGATGTGCAGCAGCGTGGGCATGGGGGTGCTCGCTTCCTTTAACTTCGCTTTGAACGAAAAATTCGCAGCTGTGTCTTCGTGCGTAGCTATTGCTATCACAGGAGCTTACTTTTCTGCAGCCGCTAGTGACAAGGACGGTATCCTGGTGGCATGGCACAGGGGATCGAGCAGGCCGACCATCCGCCGGAGCAGTGCGCACGCGTCGACGGCGGTCTGACGCGCGTGTTCGGGCTTCTCGGCAAGCGCTGGACCGGCCTGATCGTGGCGGTCCTCACACAGCGGCCGGCCTACTTCGCCGAGTTGCGCCGGGCCATCCCCGGCATCAGCGAGCGCATGCTCTCCGACCGGCTCACGGAACTGGCCGAGGCCGGGCTGCTGGTCCGCGAGGTGGATTCAGGGCCCCCGCTGCGGGTCAGCTACCGGCTGACCGAGGCGGGCGAGGCCCTCGGCCCGGCGCTGGGTGAACTCGGTCGCTGGGCCGAGCGCCACCTGCCCGGCGAGAACCCCTGCGGCGAGGTCGGATCCGGCGCCTGCTGATCGTCGTAGGCCTGGATCCGGGCAGGTCGGCGGCCGTTCAGGCGGCCGGCGGTCCCTTCAGGAGAGCAGTGGCCCGTTCAGGAGGGCAGCGGCAACTCGAACCAGACGACCTTGCCGACGGCCTTGCGGCTGGTACCCCAGCGCCGTGAGAGGTTGCTCACCAGGGCCAGCCCACGGCCCTCCTCGTCGTCGGCGTCCGCGCGCCGCAGCTGCGGCAGGTTGTGGTCGTCGTCGCTCACCTCGACCAGCAGCTTGCCGACCCGCATCAACCGCAACGACACCTCGTGCGACGCGGCCCGCAGCGCATTGGTCACCAGCTCGCTCACCAGGAGTTCCGTCAGCTCGCCGAGCGCTTCCAGCCCCCAGTCCGCCAGCTGTGCGCGGGTGAGCGCCCGCGCCCTGCGGACGTCGGAGGGGTCCATCGACAGCCGCCACTCGGCGACGTCCTGGGACGGAATGCCCTGGAAGTTGGCGACCAGCAGGGCCACGTCGTCGCGCCGGTCGTCGGAGTGGACGCGGCTGAGAATCTGCTCGCAGACGTCCTCGGGGGTCTGCTGCGGCTCGATGACGTTGGCGCAGAGCGCCGCGAGTCCGGCGTCTATGCCCTGACCGCGCACCTCCACCAGGCCGTCGGTGCACAGCACCAGCCAGCTGCCGTCCGGGACCGGGATCTCCACCGTCTCGAACGGCACGCCGCCCACCCCGATCGGGGCGCCCTTGGGGATCTGCAGCAGTTCGCTGCGGCCGTCGTGCCGCGACAGCACCGGCGGGATGTGACCGGCGTTGGCGAGGGTCAGGGTGCGGTGGATCGGGTCGTAGACCGCGTACACGCAGGTCGCCAGGTGTTCGGCGCCCAGCCGGTGGGCGAGGTTGTCCAGGTGGCGCAGCAGCTGGGCGGGCGGCAGGTCGAGCGCGGCCATGGTGATCACCGAGGTCCGGAACTGGCCCATCACCGCGGCCGACAGCAGGCCGTGCCCCATCACGTCGCCGACGATCAGCGCGACCCGGCCGCCGGGCAGCTGGATGGCGTCGAACCAGTCGCCGCCCACCTGGGCCTGGCGGTCACCGGGCATGTAGCGGTGGGCGATCCGCACCCCGGGCAGCCGCGGCGGCCGGGTCGGCATCATGCTGCGCTGCAGCGTGGCCGCGGCCCGCGACTCCATCCGGTGCAGCCGGGCGTTGTCCAGGTGGACGGCACCGCGCGCGGCCACCTCGGAGGCCGTCGCCGCGTCCTTGGCGTCGAACGGGCGCCGGCCCGGATGCCGCAGGAAGCACATCCGGCCCAGCACCGTGCCGCGTGCCGTCAGCGGCACCACGATCATCGAGCGCTCCGGCAGCAGCGGCCCGAGCCCCGGTACTCCCAGGTCCAGGGCGATGTCGCGGGCGATCGCGGGGTCGATCACCGGCACGACCAGGGGCTCCCCGATGCGCGGGGTGCTGTCGGTGGGCAACGGGATCAACTCGCCCTCCGGCAGGGCGGCTGCCCACGAGCCGGGGGTCGTGGCGGTCTGGGCGACCGCCACCCGGCGGGCGATGATCGTGTCCCCGGCCCGGTCGTCCTTGGGCAGCTCCGTGTCGGAGAACAGCTGGTCGACGACGAGCACCGCCGCGAAGTCGGCGAACCGCGGCACCGTCACCCCGCACAGCTCTCGCGCCGTCGTCTCCAGGTCGAGGGTGGAACCGACCTTGGCACCGGTCTCGCGGAGCAGCGCCAGCTGCTCGTCCAGCACATGTCCGGGGGCGAGCGCGGGGGCGAGCGCCGTCGGTGACCCGTCGGTGCGCGGGCCGGGGAGCAGCTCGCGGTACGCCGGGCGGGTCGTCCGGGCCGTGCGGCCGGTGCCGGGGTTGGCGGGCGCCGCCCGCACCGCGCCGGCCTCGTACTCCTCGGGCAGGACGGGCAGCGGCAGCGTGCCGTCCACCTCCACCGCCGGGTATCCCAGCGGCACGATCTGCTGCATGATCCGCTCCAGCCGGCCCGCGCTGACCCGCGGCAGCACCGAGCCGAGCCGTCCCGCCAGGTGCGCGGCGTGCCCGGGGTCGGGGACCGGGGCGAGGCGGGCGGCGACCCGGACGCTTCCGCGCAGCGCCGAGTTGTCGGCGGTGTACGGCAGGAGGCGGTCGCCGAGCGCCAGACGCGGACCGGTGTCGCGCAGCGGCCGGGCGTTGGCGGCGATCAGCAGCAGGCTGCGGCCGGCCGGCTCCATGATCCGGTACGACCACCACATCACGTCCTTGACGGCGCCGTCGCGGTCGGTGGTGGGCAGGCTGCCCGCCCACGCGGGCTCCGTGAGGTCGTCCAGCAGCTCCAGGACGTCCTGCCCGCCGGCCGTGGACCGGCCGGGGCGTCCGGGGGCTCCGGAGGCGCCGGGTGGTCCGGACGTACCGGCGGCATGCGGCAGCACACCGGTCGACGGGCGGCCGAAGACGCCTTCCCAGCGGTGCCCGAACAGCTCTTCGGCGCCGCGGTTCCAGTACGAGATGTCGCCGTCCGGGTCGATGCACACGACGGCGAGGCGCAGCAGCGCGGAGACACCGGTGGCCGCGAGCGCGGTGGTGGTGGCGGGGGCAGGGAGCCTGGTCATCTCATCCAACGTCGGGTACCTGCGGTTCGGCTGCGGTTCGGCGCGGAAGGCTGAAGCGGGAGGTTGAAGGATCATCAGGGTCGGATCGTCTGTGTTCAGGCAAGCATGAAACAACGGACGCGGTCCGGTAAATGGCTAGATTGCCCCCAGGAGTGACCAACCGGGCATGGCCCGAAGGGTGGACCGGCGGGGGCCGCAGGTGTGGTCCGGCAGATGTGGTCCCGCAGGTGGGGGTCCCGCAGGTGTGGAGAGGCGCGTGGAGCAGGTGGAGCAGGTGGAGCACAGAATTCCGCACATCCCGGGATTCGCGCGGTGGCCGCACGACGGCGCGCCCAAGCAGGAGGGCCGGGCTCTGCGCCAGAGGGTGCCGCGGGAGGCGCACGCCGAGCTCGCGTCCGAGGACGGCCGGCAGGGAGCGGTGGACTCGGTGCTCGCCTCCGGCGAGGGACGCATCCCCGGGCTCGTGCCCTTGCGGGTGGGGCGGATGGCCGCCGGCCCCTTCGCGTTCCTGCGCGGCTCGGCCGGACTGATGGCCGGCGACCTGGCCGGCACCCCGGTCACCGGCATCGGCACCCAGATCTGCGGCGACGCCCACGCCGCCAACTTCGGCCTGTACGGCGACCACAGCGGCCGCCTGGTCATCGACATCAACGACTTCGACGAGACCGTGCACGGCCCCTGGGAGTGGGACGTCAAGCGGCTCGCCACCTCGCTGGTCCTCGCCGGGCGCGAGGCCGGCGCGGACGAGGACGTCTGCCGCAGCGCCGCCTTCGACGCGGTGGGCGCGTACCGGCGCACGATGCGGCTGCTGGCGAAACTGCCGGTGATGGAGGGCTGGCACGCGATCGCCGACGAGGAGCTGGTGACCCACGCCGACGCCCGCGATCTGGCCGGCACGCTGCGCCGGGTCGGCGAGAAGGCGCGGCGCAACACCAGCGCCAAGTTCGCCGCCCGGGCCACCGAGGCGGACGAGGGCGGCGGACGGCGCTTCGTCGACGCGCCCCCGGTGCTGCGCCGGGTGCCCGACGCGGAGGCGGCGGCCGTCGCGGGCGCCCTGTCCCTGGAGGGCTACCTGGCCACGGTCGGCGAGGACCGCCGGCCGCTGCTGTCCCGGTACGCGGTGCACGACGTGGCGTTCCGCGTGGTCGGGACGGGGAGCGTCGGCACCCGCTCATACGTGGTGCTGCTCCTGGACCACCACGGGGAGCCGCTGGTGCTCCAGGTGAAGGAGGCACGGCCGTCGGCGCTGTTGCCGCACCTGGCGCGGGCCGGCTTCGAGGCGCCCGCGGTCGAGCACGAGGGGCGGCGTGTGGTGCTGGGGCAGAAGCGGATGCAGGTCGTCAGCGACAGCCTGCTGGGGTGGGCGGACGTGGAGGGGCGGCCGTACCAGGTGCGGCAGTTCCGTAACCGCAAGGGCAGCGTCGACCCCGCGTCGCTGCGGGCCGGGCTGATCGACGACTACGCCCGGATGACCGGGGCCCTGCTGGCCCGGGCACACGCGCACAACGCCGACCCGCGGCTGATCGCGGCCTACTGCGGCAAGGGGGAGCAGCTGGACGAGGCGGTGGCGTCGTTCGCGGTCGCCTACGCGGACCGGACGGAGGCGGACCACGCGGAGCTTCTTGCGGCGGTGCGGGCGGGGCGGATCGAGGCGGAGACGGGCGTCTGAGGCGGGGCGTGAGGCGGGAGTCGAGGCGGGAGTCGAGGCGGGGCCGGTGGTGGGGAGCGCACGTGGGGCGGTCCAGGGGCGATTCAGGGGCGCGTACTCGGCGGGATATCGGCGGGGCGGCTGGGTGTGCCCGTGTGCGCGGGGCGCGCGCCGGAGCGCAGAGGAGCGCGCTGCCGGGGCACGCGGGGCGTGATCAGGCTCACGGACCTTGTGACCGGCACCCGTTCGGCCTCGTAGGCTGGACCGGTGAAGAAAACCTCCGGCACTGAAGCGACCACCGCCTCCTCCGATCCGCAGGACCGGCTGGCACAGGCCGTGCGGGCCGCCGAGCACGCACTGATCGAGTTCGAGATCGCGGTGGAGACCTTCCGGGTGGAGGTCGAGAACTTCTCCCGGCTGCACCACCAGAAGCTCGGGCCCATGTACGCCCGGCTCGACGAGCTCGACGCGCTGATCGCCGAGGCGGTCGCGGCCAAGAGCGGCGACCGGGAGGACATCCGCCGTGCCTCGGAGGCCCGGGCCCTCGTGATGCCCATGCCGGGGGTCGAGGAACTGTTCGGGGGGCTGCTCGACTCCGACGGCATCCGTCCCCCCGATGACCCCCACCCGCCGCGCCGCGTCCGGCCCGGCAAGGAGGCGCAGCGCCTGTACCGCGAACTCGTCCGCAAGGCCCACCCGGACCTGGCGCAGGACGCGGCGGAGCAGGAGCGCCGCAGTGAGTTCATCGCCCGGGTCAACGAGGCGTACGCCTACGCCGACGAGGAGCGCCTGCGCGAACTGGCGGCCGAGTGGGAGGCCGGTCCGGTGCCGGAGGAGGAGCAGCCCACCGAGGGCGAGGTCCTCTACGCCCGGCTGGAGTGGCTTGCGCAGCGCAAGGAGCAGCTCGCCGCGCTGGCGGCGGAGCTGGAGGAAAGCGCGATCGCGCAGATGATGAAGCTCTCGCCGGAGGACCCGGACAGCCTGCTGAACGAGATCGCCGAGAGCCTGCTCAACCAGGTCGCCAACCGCGAGGCGGAGCTGGCGAAGCTCGTCGGGTCCGACAAGGGCCCCGCATAGCGTCCGGGGTACGGTCGGACCCGAAGCCCTATCCGAAGGAGCCTTTTCCATGTTCAACGCCCAGCTGCCCGTGGTGGACCCCGCCCAGGTGCCGGCCGACGGTTACCTGCTGGACGTCCGGGAGCACGACGAGTGGGACGCCGGGCACGCCGAGCGCGCGGTGCACATCCCCATGGGCGAGGTCGTGGCCCGCCTCGCGGAGCTGCCGGAGGACCGTCGCGTGCACGTGGTGTGCCGGGTCGGCGGCCGTTCGGCGCAGGTCGCGCAGTATCTGATCGCGCAGGGGGTCGACGCGGTGAACGTCGACGGCGGCATGCTCGGCTGGGCGGCCGCGGGCCGTCCGCTGGTGGCGGACGGCGGCGACCAGGCCTACGTGCTCTGAGCCGGCGGCCGGGAGCCCCCGGCCCCGGAAGCCCTGGGAGCCCCGGGCCCTCGGTCCCCGTCCGGCCCGCGTCGGTCAGGCGTCGAAGTCGACCTCCACGGAGGCGGTGACCGGGTGCGACTGGCAGGCCAGCACGTATCCCGCCTCGATCTCCTCGGGCTCCAGGGCGAAGTTGCGATCCATCCGCACCTCTCCGGAGACCAGCCGGGACCGGCAGGTCCCGCACACCCCGCCCTTGCAGGCGTACGGGGCGTCGGCCCGGTTGCGCAGCACCGTCTCCAGCACCGACTCACCGCCCTGCGAGGACCAGCTGCCGGCCCGCCCGTCGAGGGTCGCCCGCACGGTGGCGCCCTCGTGGACACCGGCGGCAGCGGGGGCCACCGGTGCGGCGTCCACGTGGAAGATCTCCTCGTGGATCCGGCCGCGGACCACTCCGAGGCCGCGCAACGCGCGCTCGGCGCCCTGCACCAGCCCGTGGGGGCCGCACAGGAACCAGCCGTCGATCCGCTCGACCGGCAGCAGCGCCGGCAGCAGAGCGGTCAGCCGTGCCTCGTCGAGCCGGCCGGACGGCAGCCCGGCCTGCTGCTCCTCGCGGGAGAGCACGGTGACCAGCTGGAAGCGGTCCGGGTAACGGTCCTTCAGATCGGCGACCTCTTCGAGGAACATCGTGGACGCCGCGGTCCGGTCGCTGCGTATCAGGCAGAACCGGGCCTCCCGCTGACGGGCCAGCAGGGTGGAGACGATCGACAGCACGGGGGTGATCCCGCTGCCGCCGACCACCGCCGCGAAGTGCCCTGGGCGCGGGTGGAGTACGAAGCGCCCGGCCGGGCTCATCGCCTCCAGGACGTCGCCGACCGCCAGTTCCTTGTGGGCGAAGGTCGAGAACTCGCCCTCCTCCACGAGCCGCACGCCCACCCGCAGGGTGCGCGGCCGGGCCCCGTGCGGTGCGGGGTCGCACAGCGAGTACGTCCGCCGGATCTCGCGGCCGTCGGCCCTGCGACGCAGGGCGATGTGCTGGCCGGGGACGTAGCGGTAGATCTCGCCCAGTTCCTCGGGTACTTCAAGGGTGACGGCCACCGCGTCGTCCGTGAGCCGGTCGACCTCCGCCACCCGCAGCGGGTGGAAGGCGCCATGCGCCCCGGGGACGGGTGCCATCTACAGCTCCTTGAAGTGGTCGAACGGCTCGCGGCAGCTCTCGCAGCGGCGCAGGGCCTTGCACGAGGTGGAGGAGAAGCGGTTGAGCAGGACGGTGTCGAGGGAGCCGCAGTGCGGGCAGCGCACCGCGAGCTCCAGCGGTATCGGCCCGCTGCCGGGCGCGGCCGTCCGCGGGGGAGCGATGCCGTACTCGGCCAGCTTGCGGCGGCCCTCGACGGTGATCGCGTCGGTGGACCAGGGCGGCGAGAGCACCGTGCGCACCGACACCTCGGTCATGCCGCGCTCGCGCAGCACCTGCGTCACGTCCGCGGCCATGGTGTCCAGGGCGGGGCAGGCGGTGTAGGTGGGGGTGAGCTCGACCTCGACGCTGCCGGGGCCGGTGAGGTGCACATCCCGGAGGATGCCGAGGTCCTGGAGGGTGAGGACGGGCAGCTCGGGGTCGGGGACGGCGCCGACGGCCGCGCGCAGCTCCGCCTCCAGCGCGGTGAGGCCGGTGGTCACCATGTCGCCCCCGGGTGTGCGCGGTGGAGATGCTGCATCTCCGCGAGCATCCGACCGAACGGTTCGGTGTGGATGCCCTGCCGGCCGGCCCCGGCGGACCAGGGCGTCACGCTGGGGCCCTCGGGGAGGGTCAGCGTGGCACGCCTGAGGACGTCGGAGAGGGCGGCGAGCCAGGGCTCGCGCAGTTCCGGCAGGGCCACCGGCAGGCCCTCGACGGGCTGGAACATCTCGCCGGTGTAGCGCCACAGGCTGTCCAGGGCGCGCTGCATCCGCGTGTGGCTCTCGTCGGTGCCGTCGCCGAGACGCAGGGTCCACTGGACGGCGTGGTCGCGGTGGTAGGCGACCTCCTTGACGGCCTTGCCGGCGAGCGCGGCCAGGTCGGCCACCTCGGGACCGCCCTTGGCGCGGGCCAGTTCGCCGTACATCAGCTCCTGGTAGACGGAGAAGTAGAGCTGGCGGGCGATGGTGTGGGCGAAGTCGCCATTGGGCTGCTCGACGAGCTGGAGGTTGCGGAACTCCCGCTCCTCGCGGAGGTAGGCGAGTTCGTCCTCGTCGCCGGCGAGGGAGAGCAGGACGCGGGCCTGGCCCAGCAGGTCCAGGGCGATGTTGGCGAGGGCGACCTCTTCCTCCAGGACCGGGGCGTGCCCGGCCCACTCCCCCAGGCGCTGGGAGAGCACCAGCGCGTCGTCCCCCAGTACGAGTGCGGCCTTCACAGGTGCTGCACCCCCTCGGGGATCTCGTAGAAGGTCGGGTGCCGGTAGGGCTTGTCCGCGGACGGGGCGAAGAAGGGATCCTTCTCGTCGGGCGAGGAGGCGGTGATCTCGGTGGACGGGACCACCCAGATGGACACCCCCTCGCTGCGCCGGGTGTACAGATCGCGGGCCTGCCGCAGCGCCATGGTGGCGTCCGGGGCGTGCAGGCTGCCGGCGTGGGTGTGGCTCAGTCCGCGCCGACTGCGGACGAAGACCTCCCACAGCGGCCATTCCTGGGCGCTGGTCGTCATCGCTCTCCCCCTTCGTGCCCGGCCGTGTGACGGGCCGCGGCCGCTTGCTGTCCGGCCGCGTGGGCGGCGGCCGCCTCGCGGACCCAGGCGCCCTCTTCGTGGGCGGTGCGCCGCTGCGTAAGGCGCTGTTCGTTGCACGGCCCGTTGCCGCGCAGGACTTCCTGGAACTCGGTCCAGTCGATGGCTCCGTAGTCGTGGGAGCCGCGTTCCTCGTTCCACCGCAGGTCGGGGTCGGGGAGGGTGAGGCCGAGGATCTCGGCCTGGGGGACACAGATGTCCACGAAGCGCTGGCGCAGCTCGTCGTTGGAGTGCCGCTTGATCTTCCAGGTCGTGGACTGGGCGGAGTGGGCGGACTCACCGTCCGGCGGGCCGAACATCATCAGCGAGGGCCACCACCAGCGGTTGATGGCGTCCTGGGCCATGGCGTGCTGCTCGGCGGTCCCCTTGCTGAGGGCGAGCAGCAGCTCGTATCCCTGGCGCTGGTGGAAGGACTCCTCCTTGCAGATGCGGATCATGGCGCGCGCGTACGGGCCGTAGGAGCAGCGGCACAGCGGCACCTGGTTGGTGATCGCGGCGCCGTCGACGAGCCAGCCGATGGCGCCGACGTCGGCCCAGGTCAGCGTGGGGTAGTTGAAGATCGAGGAGTAGCGCTGGCGGCCGGCGTGGAGCTTGTCGAGCAGCTCGTCGCGGCTGACGCCGAGGGTTTCGGTCGCGCTGTAGAGGTAGAGGCCGTGGCCGGCCTCGTCCTGGACCTTGGCCATGAGGATGGCCTTGCGCCGCAGGGAGGGCGCACGGGTGATCCAGTTGGCCTCCGGCTGCATGCCGATGATCTCGGAGTGGGCGTGCTGCGCCATCTGCCGGACGAGCGTGGCCCGGTAGGCGTCCGGCATCCAGTCGCGAGGCTCGATCCTCGCGTCGGCGGCGACCGCCGCGTCGAATGCGGCGAGGAGTCCGGATTCCGTTTCCACGGTCTCCGTGCTCTCCCCGGCCGCGGCCGCTGTCGTCATGCGTGCCCCTTCCCTCCCGACCGACCGATCGTTCGGTTCAATGGTCGGGGGTGCCCGGGAGGGTGTCAAGACCGGGCGGGACCTGTGGAAAACTGCGCGCGAGGCGCCGCCGCCGGCTGCCGTGGCGCTCCGCGAGGCCGTGCGGAAGCCGTCACGTCGGCCGGCTAAGACCGGGATGGCTGTACCGCCGCCGTGTGGCATGAGTACCGTTCCGTGCTGAGTGAACCGAGCGGGACGCCGGACACACCCGATGCGCCGGATGCGCCGGACATGTGGGAAACACGGGGAACAGGAGCGAGAGTCACCATGGAGCCACCCGAAGGGGCCGAGGGAGCGACCGGGATATTCGCGTTGTCGCGATCCTCCCGGATCGCGGTCGCGCTGGCGCTGGCCGTGGCGGTGGTCGGGGTCGCGGTGCACCTCCTCATGGTGTTCCTGCACGTCGCCCCGGCGAACACGCTCTCCAAGCAGCACGGAGACCTGGTCGGCGACTACGTCTACCCCGAGTTCGAGCAGAACTGGAAGCTCTTCGCGCCCAACCCCCTCCAGCAGAACATCCACGTCTGGGCACGCGCCGAGGTCCGGGGGCCCGACGCCCGTCAGGAGACCACCGGCTGGGTCGACCTCACGGCCATGGACATCGCCGCCATCCGGCACAACATCGCCCCGAGTCACACCGAGCAGAACGAGCTGCGCCGGGCCTGGACCTTCTACAGCAGCACGCACGGCGATCAGAACAAGCCGATCGGCCTGCGCGGCGACCTCAGCCGGGAGTATCTGCAGCGGATCGTGGAACGGCGGTTCGGCCCCCGGCTCAACGGCGGTGACGTGGAGCGGGTCCAGGTGCGCACCGGCACGACGGCGGTGGCGGCACCGGTCTGGAGCCCCGAGAACACCGATACACGCACCAGCTTCCAGGTACTCCCGTGGTGGAACGTCACTCCGCAGAGCCAGTCAGCCGCCGTGGGGCAGGAGAACGCGTCGTGACCGAGCCCCTGAACGCTTCGAACGACTCCGCTCCCGCCGCCGGGCCCGCCCCGGTGGTGGCTCCGGCTGCGGCTGCGGCCGCATCCAAGGTTCCGTCCGTGGTTCCCTCGCCCTTCACGGGTCTGGCCACCGCCGCCGACCGCAGCCTGACGCGTGCCCTCGTCCGCGTCACCGGCACCGCCATCGGCCCCTACCAGAGCGCCGTCGTCCGGATCGGCATCTCGCTGACCTGGCTGCTCTTCCTGCTCCGCGAGTTCCCGCACCGCCACGAGCTCTACGGGCCGGACGGCGTGTGGGGATTTGGCCTGGCGAGCCGGCTCATCGCGGACAACCACGCTTTCACCGTCCTGATGTGGAGCGACGGCGGGCTCTGGTTCGAGTTCGTCTACGCCGCTGCCATTGGGGCGAGCGCCATGCTGCTGCTGGGCTGGCGCACCCGGACCGCCTCGCTGCTGTTCATGGTCGGTGTGCTGTCGCTGCAGAACCGCAGCGTGTTCATGGGGGACGGCGGCGACAACGTCGTCCACCTGATGGCGATCTACCTGGTCTTCACCCGCTGCGGCCAGGTGTGGTCACTGGACGCCCGCCGTCGTGCGCGGAGCCGCGACGGGCAGGACGGCGAGGCCACCGGGATCGCCCTGTGGGTCGCCCTGGGACTGTTCCTCTTGGTCGCCCAGCTGCTCGGCCGTACCGGCCTGACCTGGACCGACGGAATGCTGCCGTGGCTCGGCTGGACGCCGTTCCTGTGGGGCGTCCTGCTGCTGCAGGCGGCGTGGTGGGTGGTGCGCCGCTATGCGCCCGGCGAGCCCCGCACTCTTCTGGACGTGTTCGCCAACATCACGCACAACGCGGCGATGCTGGTGATCGTCGCCGAGGTGTGCCTGATCTACGCGACCGCCGGCTGGTACAAGATCCAGGGGTCGCGCTGGCAGGACGGCACCGCGCTGTACTACCCGCTCCACCTGGAGGACTTCAGCCCGTGGCCGGAGCTGTCGCACGCCTTGGCGAGCAGCGGCCTGATGGTCATGGTGATCACCTACGGAACGGTGATCGTCCAGGTCGCCTTCCCCTTCACGCTCTTCAACCGCCGTGTGAAGAACGTGCTGCTCGCGCTGATGATCGTCGAGCACGCCTCGATCGCCCTCGTCCTCGGCCTGCCGTTCTTCTCGATGGCGATGATCGCGGCCGACGCGGTCTTCCTCCCCACGGGTTTCCTGCGCTGGGCGGGCGACCGCCTGGGCCGGCTGGCGCGCCGCGGACCGGCCGGCCGCGGTGACGCCGACGAGCGACCCGTGGTGCCGCGCCCCGGCCGCGGGCGGGCGGAGCCGGGCGCGGAGCCCGCGCCTACGGACCTGTCGGTGTGACGCCGGCCTCGGCCGCGGCGAAGGCCGTGTCCGGCAGCCAGTGGAACAGGGCCATGCCGACCGTGGTCGCGAGGTTGAAGCTGGAGACCTGGGGGCGCATGGGTACGGCCAGCAGCCGGGTGGCCCGGGCCCGCAGGCCGGGCGAGATCCCGTGCCGCTCCGAGCCGAAGGCCAGCAGCGCGTCGTCGGGGAGGGTCACACGGCGGATGTCGTCGCCCTCGGGGTCCAGCGCGTAGAGCGGACCCGGGGGCAGCGCGTCGAGCGTCAGGCGCTCCACCGCGGTCGCGTAGTGCAGTCCGGCCCCGGCCCGGACGACGTTCGGGTGCCAGGGGTCCAGGTCGTCGGGGCCGCCGACCGTGACGACACCGGTGGCGCCGAAGCCGGCCGCGAGGCGGATGACGGCGCCGACGTTGCCGAGGTTGCGCGGGTCGTCGAGGACGACGACGGGCGCTCGGCGGGGCCGCTCGGACAGGACGCGCAGATTCGCCTCCCGGCCGGGGCGCGAGGCGAGGGCCGCGATGCCCGTCGGGTGGATCCGGGGCACCAGTTCGCGCAGGGCGGCGTCCGGGACCTCGACGGCCAGGGTGTCGACGGCCGCGGCGACGTCCTCGGCCAGATCGGCCGCCAGGGCCAGGATCGCGGCCTTGTCGGACGTGAGCACGGTGTGGATCCCGGCCCCGAAGCGCAGCGCGTGTTTCAGCGCGTGGAAGCCGTCCAGCAGGACGGCGCCGGGTGCGGCCTCCCGCCATTCCCGGGTGATCCGCCGGGTGTCGTCCGTGCTGCTCATGGCCTCACCCTATGGGCAGCGCCCCGCCGACGACCGCGTCAGGACCTTGCGCACCGAGCGCGGATGAAGGCGCGGGCGAACGCGCGTGAACACGTACAAAGGAGCCCCGTCCGGAGGGACAGGGCTCCTCCGGACGGGGCGGTGGTGAGGGGCTCGCGGATCAGGCGGGGCGGCGGACCTCGATGACCCGGAAGCGGTTCGCGACGAAGGCTCCGTCGCACAGCGCGGCATTTGCAGCCGGGTTGCCGCCCGAGCCGTGGAAGTCGGAGAACGCGGCCGTCTGGTTGACGTACACCCCGCCGGTCAGGTTGAGGGAGAGCTGGGCGGCCTCCTCGAGGCAGACCTCCTCGGCCTTCCGCTCCACCTCGGGGGAGGTCGTGTACGCGCCGACCGTCATCGCGCCCTTCTCACGCACCGTGCGGCGCAGGAGATCCAGCGCGTCGTCCGTGGAGTCCACGGCCACGGCGAAGGACACCGGGCCGAAGCACTCCGACATGTAGGCGGCCTCGTCGTCCGGCTTGGCGCCGTCCAGTTTGACCATCAGCGGGGTGCGGACCACGGCGCCGGGGAACTCGGGGTTGGCGACCTCGCGCGAGGCGAGCGCGACCTCGCCGAGGGAGGCGGCGGCCTCCAGCCGGGCCTTCACATCGGGGTTGACCAGGGCGCCGAGCAGGGCGTTGGCGCGGGCGTCGTCGCCGAGCAGACCGCTCACGGCCGCCGCGAGGTCGGCCGTCACCTCGTCGAAGCTCTTGTGCCCTGCGTCGGTCGCGACGCCGTCACGGGGGATGAGGAAGTTCTGCGGGGTGGTGCACATCTGACCGCTGTAGAGCGACAGCGAGAAGGCCAGGTTGGACAGCAGGCCCTTGTAGTCGTCCGTGGAGTCGATCAGGACGGTGTTGACGCCGGCCTTCTCCGTGTAGACCTGCGCCTGGCGGGCGTTGGCCTCCAGCCAGTCGCCGAAGGCGGTGGAGCCGGTGTAGTCGATGATGCGGATCTCCGGCCGCAGGGCCAGTGTCTTGGCCAGGCCCTCGCCGGGGCGCTCGGCCGCCAGGCACACCAGGTTGGGGTCGAACCCGGTCTCGGCGAGCACCTCGCGCGCGATGCGCACGGTCAGCGCGAGCGGCAGCACGGCCCGCGGGTGCGGCTTGACCAGGACGGGGTTGCCGGTGGCCAGGGAGGCGAACAGGCCCGGGTAGCCGTTCCACGTCGGGAAGGTGTTGCAGCCGATCACCAGCGCGACGCCGCGCGGCACCGCGGTGAAGGCCTTGCGCAGGACCAGCGGGTCCCGCTTGCCCTGCGGCTTGGTCCACTCGGCCGCGCCCGGGGTGCGCACCTGCTCCGCGTAGGCGTACGTGACGGCTTCCAGGCCGCGGTCCTGGGCGTGGGGGCCACCGGCCTGGAAGGCCATCATGAAGGCCTGGCCGGAGGTGTGCATGACCGCGTGGGCCATCTCTGTGGTGCGCGCGTTGATCCGCGCCAGGATCTCCAGGCAGACCAGGGCGCGCGTCTCGGGGCCCGCCTCGCGCCAGGCCGGCATGGCGGCCCGCATCGCGGGGAGCAGCGCGTCCACGTCGGGATGCGGGTACTCCACGCCGAGCTCGATGCCGTACGGGGAGACCTCGCAGCCGGTCCAGCCGTCGGTGCCGGGCTGCCCCAGGTCGAAGCGGGTGCCGTGGAGGGCGTCGAACGCGGCCTTGCCGGTCTCGGCGTCGGCGTATGCCTTGGGGTGCTCGGGGTACGGAGACCAGTACTCGCGAGTACGGATTGCCTCGAGGGCCTTGTCGAGCGTCTCGCGATGCTTTTCGATCAGCGGGACAGCGGTGAGAACGGCAGCCATGGGGGCCAACTCCTCGTCGAGCTGGTGCTACGGGTGGGCAGGGTGCTGGCAACACGGCTAGATTAACCGAATGTTCGGTCGGGACAAGGGGGCCTGCCGAAGCTGTGGACAAGTGGCGAGGAGCAGAGGCGACGATGAGCGCTCTTGACCGATCCAGCACGATCGCGGTTGTCGGCACGGGCACCATGGGTCAGGGAATCGCCCAGGTCGCGCTGGTCGCGGGCCACCCGGTGCGGCTCTACGACGCCGGGCCGGGGCGCGCCGAGCAGGCCGAGCGGGCAATCGCGGAGCGGCTGGACCGGCTGGTGGAGAAGGGCCGTATGACCGCCGGGGAGCGCGACGCGGCGCGCGGGCGACTGGCCGCCGCGTCGGCGATCGAGGATCTGGCGGGCGTGTCGCTGGTCGTCGAGGCGATCCTTGAGGAGCTCGGCGCCAAGCAGCAGCTCTTCACCGCGCTGGAGAGCGTGGTCGCCGAGGACTGCCTGCTGGCCACCAACACCTCCTCCCTGTCGGTCACCGCCGTGGGGGGCGCCCTGCGCCTGCCGGGCCGCCTGGTGGGCCTGCACTTCTTCAACCCCGCTCCGCTGCTTCCCCTGGTGGAGGTGGTCTCCGGCGCCGCCACCGACGAGGCGGCCGCCCAGGTCGCGTACGACACCGCCGCCGCCTGGGGCAAGACGCCCGTGCGCTGCACCGACACCCCCGGTTTCATCGTCAACCGCGTGGCGCGCCCCTTCTACGCCGAGGCGTTCCGCCTGTACGAGGAGCGGGTCGCGGACCCGGCCACCATCGACGCGGTGCTGCGGGAGAGCGGCGGCTTCCGCATGGGGCCCTTCGAACTGACCGACCTGATCGGCCAGGACGTGAACGAGGCCGTCACGCGGTCGGTGTGGGATTCCTTCTTCCAGGACCCGAAGTTCACCCCGTCCCTCGCGCAGCGCCGCCTGGTGGAGTCCGGGCGGCTGGGGCGCAAGGCGGGGCACGGCTGGTACGACCACACCCCGGGTGCGCCGCTGCCCGTGCCTCACACGGCGGGGCCCGAGAAGCCGCCGTCCAAGGTGACCGTGCGCATGAGCGCGTCCGGGCCGGCAGGTGTGCTGCCCGAACTGATCGCCGAGGCGGGCATCGAGGTGGTGGCCGGGGACTTCTTCGACCCCTTCGACGCCTACGTGGAGCTGCCCGGGGGCGGGCAGCTCTACCTCGCCAACGGCATCCCGGCCACGCCGGACCCCAACGACGGGGACCGCCCCGGCGACTGGGTGCAGTTCGACCTGGCGCTGGACTACCGCGCCGCCACCCGGATCGCCCTCGCCCCGGCAGACACGGCCCGGCCGGAGACGGTGCAGGCAGCGATCGGGCTCTTCCAGGCGCTGGGCAAGAAGGTGAGCGTCATCGACGACGCACCGGGCATGATCGTCAGCCGTACCGTGGCGATGCTCGTGGACTTCGCCGCGGACGCGGTCGCCCGCGGGGTCGCGTCGCCGCAGGACATCGACGCCGCCATGCGGATGGGTGTGAACTACCCGCGCGGGCCGCTGGCATGGGGGGACGAACTGGGCCCGGCGTGGGTCGTCGAGGTGCTGCGCGGTCTGGACGAGGCCTGTCCCACCGGCCGTTACGCGCCGTCCCGCCTGCTGGTCCGCCGCGCGGCCGCAGAGAGGGGACTGCTCTAATCATGACCATGGCACAGCGCGACACCCCTGCCCCCAAGCGGGACACGTACACCCCGGACTCGCTGCTCGCCGTCGCCGTGCAGATCTTCAACGAGCGCGGCTACGACGGCACCTCCATGGAGCATCTGTCGCAGGCCGCCGGCATCTCCAAGTCCTCCATCTACCACCATGTGCGGGGCAAGGAGGAGCTGTTGCAGCGGGCCGTCGGGCGGGCCCTGGACGGTCTGTTCGGCATCCTGGAGGAGCCGGAGGCGCGGCGCGGGCGCGCTGTCGAGCGCCTGGAGTACGTCACGCGGCGCACCACCGAGGTGCTGATGGCGGAACTGCCCTACGTCACGCTGCTGCTGCGGGTGCGCGGCAACACCAAGACCGAGCGCTGGGCCATGGAGCGCCGCCGGGAGTTCGACCACCGGGTCGCCGATCTGCTGAAGTCCGCGGTGTCGGAAGGCGACCTGCGGGCGGACGTGGCGCCCAGGCTCGCCACCAGGCTGCTCTTCGGAATGATCAACTCCCTGGTCGAGTGGTACCGGCCGCATGTGCCCGGTGCCGGGGGCGTGGCGGACGCGGGGGCTCCGGCGGAGGCGGCGGAGCAGGAGGACGCGGCGGTGGTGGACGCCGTGGTGCGGCTGGCGTTCGACGGGCTGCGGATATCTTGACGTTGGTCTAGTCCAACCCTCACGCTCGGGGCCATGTCATTCATGGTGCGTGTCCGGGTGTGCGCCCCGTTGGCCGCCGTCCTGCTGCTCGCGGGGTGCGGGGGCGGGGGCGACGGGAAGGCCGCCGCCGAGGCCACGCCGCCGGAGGACTTCGGGTGCCTCACCGAAGCCCAGGCGAAGTCCGGGAGCACCTCCTACGACGACACCGAGGGCAACCCGGTGGACGCCTGGCTCGGCGGCAAGGGCGACGCGGCCGTGCTGCTGATGCACCAGTCGGACGGCGACCTGTGCCAGTGGATGCCGCAGGCGGACATCCTGGCCAAGGACGGCTATCGCGTCCTGGTCGTCGACTCCAACGGGAGCGAGGTGCCCGAGGTCGTCGCCGGGGTGAAGCTGCTGCGCGCCAAGGGCGCCGGGCACGTGCTGCTCATGGGGGCGTCCAAGGGCGGCACGGGCGTCCTGGCGGGGGCCGTGGAGGTGAGCCCGCCGGTCGACGCCGTGGTCTCGCTGTCGGCTCCCGAGTACTACGGGGTGACGGACGCCGCCGCGGCCGTACCCCGTCTGACGGCGCCGGTGCTCTACATGGCCGCGGCCGGCGACACCGAGTTCGCCGAGGCCGGCAAGGCCCTGCACAAGGCGACGAAGAAGGCTCCGGAGAACCGCCTGGAGATCGTCAGCGGCCCCATGCACGGGGTGGGCATGTTCACCTCTGACGCCAACTGGGCCACGGTCACGGACTTCCTGGCGAAGTACGCGGGCGGCGCCGGCTAGTCGGTCAGTACGCGGTCGGTCTCCTCGAACACCAGCAGGGTGCGGCTGCTGAGTACCTCCGGCACCGCCTGGATCCGGGTGAGCACCAGCTCGCGCAGGCTGCGGTTGTCCGGGGTGTGCACGAGCATCAGCACGTCGAAGTCCCCGCTGACCAGGGCGATGTGCGCCACCCCCGGCAGCTCCAGCAGTTTCTCGCGCACGGTGCGCCAGGAATTCTGGACGATCTTCAATGTGATGTACGCGGACGCCCCCTGACCTGCCCGCTCGTGGTCGACACGGGCGGTGAAGCCGCGGATGACGCCGTCCTCGATGAGCCGGTTGATACGGGCGTACGCGTTCGCGCGCGACACGTGGACCCGTTCGGCGACCGACCGTATCGACGCCCGGCCGTCCTCCTGCAGGTAGCGCAGGATCGCGCGGTCGATCGCGTCCAGCGGCCGGACCGCCGCGGCGGGGTCGGCCGCCGCGGCTGCCGCAGCCGCCTGGCCTTCGGGGGAGGTCCCCCGAGAAATTTGGGAATCCGTCACGCCCCCGAGCCTCCCTACCATGGACGTACTGGCTCCATCTCAGGCTGTGCAGAACCGTTTGTCCACAGGCGGAACACACCTGTAGCCAAAATGCCTCCGGCGACCGAACAATCGGTAGGGGAAGCGATACCCGCTGCCCCGATACGAACACGCCCACGAGGAGGTGCTCGCGATGACCGTCCTGGACCAGCCTGTCTGGCACCCCCGCACCGATCCGGCGCCGCTGCTGCCCGATGCCGAGCCGTACCGGCTGCTCGGCACCCCCGCGGCCGGCGCCCTCGATGCCGGACTCCTGACCTCGATGTACGGACAGCTGGTGCGCGGCCGCCGGTACAACCGGCAGGCCACCGCGCTGACGAAGCAGGGCCGGCTCGCCGTGTACCCCTCCAGCACCGGTCAGGAGGCCTGCGAGGTCGCCGCCGCGCTCGCCCTGGAGCCGCGGGACTGGCTGTTCCCCAGCTATCGCGACACCCTCGCCGCCGTCGCCCGGGGCGTCGACCCCGTCGAGGCGCTGACGCTGCTGCGCGGTGACTGGCACACCGGCTACGACCCGCACGAGCACCGCGTCGCCCCCCTCAGCACCCCGCTGGCCACCCAGCTCCCGCACGCGGTCGGCCTCGCGCACGCCGCGCGCCTCAAGGGCGACGACGTCGTGGCGCTCGCCATGGTCGGTGACGGCGGCACCAGCGAGGGCGACTTCCACGAGGCGCTCAACTTCGCCGCGGTCTGGCGCGCGCCCGTGGTCTTCTTCGTGCAGAACAACGGCTTCGCCATCTCGGTGCCCCTCGCCAAGCAGACGGCCGCGCCCTCGCTGGCGCACAAGGCCGTCGGTTACGGCATGCCCGGCCGCCTTGTGGACGGAAACGACATAGCGGCCGTGCACTCGGTGCTCGCCGAAGCCGTCGCCCGCGCCCGTGAGGGCGGCGGACCCACTCTGGTGGAGGCCGTCACCTACCGCATCGACGCCCACACCAACGCCGACGACGCCACGCGCTACCGCGAGGACGCCGAGGTCGAGGCCTGGCGCGAGCACGACCCGATCGCCGTGCTGGAGCGCGAACTGCGCTCCCGTGACCTGCTCGACGAAGCGCTGACCGCCCAGGCCGGGAAGGACGCCGAGGCCATGGCCGCCGATCTGCGCGAGCGCATGAACCAGGACCCGGTCCTGGACCCGATGGATCTGTTCGCCCACGTCTACGCCGAGCCCACCCCGCAGCTGCGGGAGCAGGCCGCGATGCTGCAGGCCGAGCTGGAGGCCGAGGCCCAGTCATGAGCACCGCAACAACGACCCCGGTCGCCGCCGGGCGCAAGCCCGCCACCATGGCGCAGGCCCTCAACCGGGCCCTGCGTGACGCTCTCGCGGCGGATCCCGACGTCCATCTCTTCGGCGAGGACATCGGCACCCTCGGCGGCGTCTTCCGCATCACCGACGGCCTCGCCGCGGAGTTCGGCGACACCCGCTGCACCGACACCCCGCTCGCCGAGGCCGGCATCCTCGGCACGGCCGTCGGAATGGCGATGTACGGCATGCGCCCCGTCGTCGAGATGCAGTTCGACGCGTTCGCCTACCCGGCGTTCGAGCAGCTGGTCAGCCACGTGGCCCGGATGCGCAACCGTACGCGCGGCGCGATGCCGCTGCCGATCACCATCCGCGTGCCCTACGGCGGTGGCATCGGCGGCGTGGAGCACCACAGCGACTCCTCCGAGGCGTACTACACGCACACCCCCGGACTGCATGTCGTGACCCCGGCCACCGTCGCCGACGCCTACGGACTGCTGCGCGCCTCGATAGCCTCCGACGACCCGGTGATCTTCCTGGAGCCCAAGCGGCTGTACTGGTCCAAGGCCGACTGGTCGGCGGAGGCACCGCAAGAGGTGGCGCCGATCGGCAAGGCGGTGGTCCGGCGCCCGGGCCGCTCGGCGACGCTCATCACCTACGGCCCCTCGGTGCCGGTCTGCATGGAGGCCGCGGAGGCCGCCGTGCAGGAGGGCTGGGACCTGGAGGTCGTGGACCTGCGCAGCCTGGTGCCCTTCGACGACGAGACGGTGGCGGCGTCGGTGCGGCGCACCGGGCGCGCGGTGGTCGTCCAGGAGGCCTCCGGCTTCGGCGGCATCGGCGCGGAGATCGCCGCCCGGGTCACCGAGCGGTGCTTCCACTACCTGGAGGCCCCGGTCCTGCGGGTCGCCGGGTTCGACATCCCGTATCCGCCGCCGATGCTGGAGCGGCACCACCTGCCCGGTGTCGACCGCATCCTCGACACGGTCGGCCGGCTGCAGTGGGAGGGGGCGTGATGGCCGTCGTCCGCGAGTTCACGCTGCCCGATCTCGGAGAGGGCCTGACCGAGGCCGAGATCGTGCGGTGGATGGTGCGGGTCGGTGACGTCGTCGCCATCGACCAGCCGGTCGTCGAGGTCGAGACGGCCAAGGCCGTGGTGGAGGTGCCGTGCCCCTATGGGGGAGTCGTCACCGCCCGCTTCGGGGAAGAGGGCGAGACCCTCGACGTCGGACGCCCGCTGATCACCGTTGCCGTGGAGTCGCAGTCCCCTGAGGACGCCGTCCCCGTCGGCGCCGACGGGCCGTCCGCCAACGGGGAGTCCGGCTCGGGGAACGTCCTGGTCGGTTACGGGACGAGCGGTCCCGCGGCCCGGCGTCGCCGGGTGCGCCAGGCCCTCGCGCCCGCGGCCCCGCAGACTGCCGCGCTGTCCGCCCCCGCCCCCGCCCCTGTTGTCCCCGTGGCGCCGGTCGCGGTCGCGGCGGACGACCGGGCGACCGGGCCGGTGGCGGTCATCTCGCCGCTGGTGCGGCGCATCGCCCGCGAGCACGGGCTCGAACTGCGCGCGCTGAAGGGGAGCGGCCCGGACGGGCTGATCCTGCGCGCGGATGTCGAGCGCGCCATCGCGGCGCCCGCTTCCGTCCCCGCCGCCTCCCCCGCGTCGGTGACCGCGCCAGCGGTCGCCGCCGAGGGCACCCGCATACCGCTGAAGGGCATCCGCGGAGCCGTCGCCGACAAGCTCAGCCGCAGCCGCCGGGAGATCCCGGACGCCACGTGCTGGGTGGACGCCGACGCCACCGAACTGCTCGCGGCGCGGGCCGCGATGAACGCGGCGGGCGGTCCCAAGGTGTCCGTCCTCGCCCTGCTCGCGCGGATCTGCACCGCGGCGCTCACCCGTCACCCCGACCTCAACGCCATGGTGGACACCGAGCGGCGCGAGATCGTCCGGCTGCCCGCCGTGCACCTGGGCTTCGCGGCCCAGACCGACCGGGGCCTGGTCGTCCCCGTCGTCCGCGACGCGCAGACGCGCAGCACGGAGGAGCTGTCGGCGGAGATCGCCCGGCTCACCGAGGCCGCGCGGGCCGGCCGGCTGACCCCGGCCGAACTGACCGGCGGCACCTTCACGCTCAACAACTACGGCGTCTTCGGCGTCGACGGCTCCACGCCGATCATCAACCACCCCGAGGCCGCGATGCTGGGAGTCGGCCGCATAGCACCCAAGCCGTGGGTGCACCAAGGCGAGTTGGCGGTGCGTCAGGTCGTGCAGCTGTCGTTCACCTTCGACCACCGGGTCTGCGACGGCGGCACCGCCGGCGGATTCCTGCGCTACGTGGCCGACTGTGTGGAGCAGCCGGCGGTTCTGCTGCGGGGGGTGTGAGCGGGGCTCATTGGGCCATACTCCGGGCATGACTCCGCAGCCGGGCGCGGCCGTGCCCCATGACGAGCCCTTCGACGCGGTCGTCCTCGCCGGCGGTGCCGCGCGGCGCCTCGGCGGGGCCGACAAGCCCGGACTGCCGGTGGCCGGCCGGGCGTTGATCGACCGGGTCCTGGACGCATGCGCCGGCGCGGGCACGACGGTCGTCGTCGGCCCGCGCCGCGCCACCGCCCGCCCGGTCGTCTGGGCCCGTGAGGAACCGCCCGGCGGCGGACCGCTGCCCGCCCTCGCGGCGGGACTGCGCGCGGGCGTGACCGCCGACGTGGTGCTGGTGCTCGCCGCCGATCTGCCCTTCCTGTCCTCCGCGACGGTACGGGCGCTGCTCGCGGCGCTCGGTGACCGGGAGTCCGGACAGGATCACGACGGCGTCGTCCTCACCGACCCGGACGGCCGCGACCAGCCGCTGGCGGCGGCCTACCGCGCGGAGTCGCTGCGACGTGAGATCGCGCTGCTCGCCGCGGAGCACGGCGGCCTGTCCGGTCTGCCGCTGCGCCTGCTCACCGCGGAACTGCGGCTGCGGCGGCTGGCCGACCCCACCGGGCAGGCCTCTTTCGACTGCGACACCTGGGACGACCTCTCCACAGCGAGGGCCCGCATCAGGGAGCATGGGACCGTGCTGGACGAATGGATTGCCACTGTCAAGGCGGAACTGGGCATCGACCTCGACGTCGACACCGGTGTGCTGCTGGATCTCGCGCGCGATGCCGCGCACGGTGTGGCGCGCCCCGCGGCGCCCCTCACCACCTTCCTGGTCGGCTATGCGGCCGCCGCGGCCGGCGGCGGTGAACAGGCCGTCGCCGAGGCCGCCCGGCGCGCGGCCGAACTGGCCGAACGCTGGGCGAAGGAGGCGGACGCAGGGGAAGCGGAGGCATGAGCGTTCCGGGCACGCCCGACGGGACCGGCGGGCAGGCCGTGCGGGACACCGCTCCCCCGGTCGACCTCGCGGCCGCCGAGGCGGCCGTGGACGACGAGCTGGACCAGGCACTCGCCCTCGCCAACGCGCGTCGCGACCCCGTCCGGCACGCCGCGGCCACCCCGCGCGCCGAAGGCGACGGCCGGGCGCCCCACGCCCCCCAGGACACCGACATCCCGCACCCCCCGCACGCACCTCACGCCGGCCGGGGCACCTCCTGGCCCGAGGCCCGCCGCATCGCCGCCGCGGCGGCCTCGCCCCTCCGGCGCGTCCTCACGCCGCTCGGGCAGGCCCTCGGCAGCGCGCTCGCCGAGCCGCTGGTGGCCCTGACCGACCTGCCGTCCTTCGACACCTCCGCGATGGACGGCTGGGCGGTCGCCGGCCCGGGCCCCTGGCGGCCCGAGGGCCGGGTGCTGGCCGGTGAACGCGCCCGCACCGCACTGCCGGACGGCCACGCGACCGGCATCGCCACCGGAGCCCTGCTCCCGGCCGGGACGACCGCCGTGCTGCGCAGCGAGCACAGCCGTGTCGGCCCGGACGGCCTGCTGCACGCCACACGCGGCGCCCCCGGACCCGGCCAGGACGTGCGCCCGCGCGGCCAGGAGTGCCGCAGCGGCGACGAGTTGCTGGCCGCCGGTGTCCTCGTGACGCCCGCCGTGCTGGGCCTGGCCGCCGCCGCGGGCTATGACGAGCTGCCGGTGAGGGTCCGCCCGACCGTCGAAATCCTCGTCATCGGCGACGAGTTGCTGGACCGCGGCCTGCCCGGTTCCGGCCGGGTGCGGGACGCGCTGAGCCCGCTGCTGCCCGCCTGGCTGGACGCGCTGGGCGCCGACGTGGTCGCGGTCCGCCGCCTCAAGGACGACGCCGACCTGATGCGGGAGGCCGTCACCGCGTCCACCGCCGACCTGGTGGTGACCACCGGCGGCACGGCGAGCGGCCCCGTCGACTTCGTGCACCTCGTGCTCTCGGGTATCGGTGCGCGGCTGCTCGTGGACGGTGTCGCCGTACGGCCGGGTCACCCCATGTTGCTCGCCGAACTACCCGGCGAGAAGGGCCATTTGGTGGGGCTTCCGGGCAATCCGCTGGCGGCCGTCTCCGGGGTGCTCACCCTGATCGTGCCGTTGGTGCGCAAGCTCGCGGGCCGGCCGGCGCCGACGCCCTCGGCGGCACGCCTCACCGGCGACGTCCCCGGTCACCCCGTCGACACCCGGCTGGTGCCGGTGCTCATGGACGAGGAGTCGCAGGCGGTACCGCTGCGCTTCAGCGGGCCGGCCATGCTGCGCGGCATCGCCACCGCCGACGGGATGGCCGTGATCCCGCCCGGCGGGGCCGCCAAGGGCGACATCACCGCCGTCCTGGAGACGGGCTGGGGGCGCCTGTGACACCGGGGCCGGGCGGTCCCGACGGCCCGGACGGTTCGGGCCGCCGGCCCCGGCAGGCCGGGCCGGGAAAGTACGGCGCCGCCAGGGGCGGCCAGGACGGATCGCAGACCCTCCGGCTGCCGCACAGCGCCCCCCGCAGTCCGCTCCGGCAGGTTGGCCGGCGCCTCGTGCTGGCGCTGGCCTGCCTGTTCGCCACCGTGTTCATCGTCTACGCCGATCGCGGCGGCTACCACGACAACGCGGGCGGCCCGATGTCGTTCCTCGACTGCCTGTATTACGCCACCGTCACCCTCTCCACCACCGGTTACGGCGACATCGTCCCCTACAGCGCGGGCGCCCGGCTGGCCAATGTGCTGCTGGTGACGCCGCTGCGCGTGCTCTTCCTGATCATCCTGGTCGGCACCACGCTCGAGGTGCTCACCGAACGTACCCGCGAGCAGTACCGCCAACAGCGCTGGAGGTCCTCGGTGCGCGACCACACCGTCATCGTCGGATACGGCACCAAGGGCCGGTCCGCCGCCAGGACGCTGACCGGTCACGGCGTGCCCGCCAAGAACATCGTGGTCGTCGACCCCGAGCCCAAGGCGGTGGACGCGGCGGTGGCCGCCGGCTTCGTCGGCGTGACGGGCGACGCGACGCGCAACGACGTCCTGATGCGGGCGGAGATCCAGCGCGCCAAGGAGCTCATCATCGCCGCGCAACGCGACGACACCGCAGTCCTGGTCTCCTTGACGGCACGCCAGCTCAATCCGCGGATCACCATCGTCGCCTCCGTCCGCGAGGAGGAGAACGGCCCGCTGCTGCGGCAGTCGGGGGCGAACGCCGTCGTCACCAGTTCCGGGGCGGCGGGGCGGCTGCTCGGGATGTCGATGCTCAGCCCCAGCGCGGGCGAGGTGATGGAGGAGCTGATCACCTACGGCAGCGGTCTGGACCTCATCGAGCGTCCCGTCACCAAGGCCGAGTCCGGGCGCTCCCCCCGGGAGATCGGCGACTTGGTGGTGGCCGTCAAGCGCGGCCACCGGCTGCTCGACCACGACGACTCCGAGGCGGCCGTGCTCCAGTTGACCGACCGGGTCATCGTTATCCACAGGGTGGACCGGCAGGACCCGATTCCGCCCGGGCAGCGGTAGCGTCGGCTTTATGTATGCGATCACGATCCCCGAACCCGGCGGCCCGGAAGCGCTTGTCTGGGCCGAGGTCCCCGATCCCGTAGCGGCCCAGGGCGAAGTGCTGGTCGAGGTGACCGCCAGCGCCGTCAACCGGGCCGACCTGCTCCAGCGGCAGGGCTCCTACGATCCGCCGCCCGGCGCGTCGCCCTACCCCGGCCTGGAGTGCTCGGGGCGGGTCGCCGCGCTCGGCCCCGGCGTCACCGGCTGGGCCGTGGGCGACGAGGTCTGCGCGCTGCTGGCGGGCGGCGGCTACGCGGAGAAGGTCGCCGTGCCGGTCGGCCAGCTGCTGCCCGTCCCCAAGGGGGTGTCGCTCGTCGACGCGGCGGCGCTGCCGGAGGTCGTGTGCACGGTCTGGTCGAACGTCTTCATGGTGGCCCACCTGCGCCCGGGCGAGACGCTGCTCGTGCACGGCGGCTCCAGCGGGATCGGCACGATGGCGATCCAGCTGGCCAAGGCCGTGGGCGCGAAGGTCGCCGTCACGGCCGGCAGCGCGGAGAAGCTGGAGCGCTGCCGTGAGCTGGGCGCCGACCTCGGGATCGACTACCACGACCAGGACTTCGTGACGGCCGTGCGGGACGTGTTCGGCGGCGCCGACGTCATCCTCGACATCATCGGCGCCAAGTACCTGGCCCGGAACATCGACGCCCTCGCGGTGAACGGCCGGCTGGCCGTCATCGGCCTGCAGGGCGGCGTCAAGGGCGAGCTCAACCTCGGCAAGCTCCTCAGCAAGCGGGCCGCGGTCACGGCGACCTCGCTGCGCGGGCGCCCGCTGGAGGAGAAGGCGGCGATCGTCGCCGCCGTCCGCGAGCACGTGTGGCCGCTGTTCGAGACGGGCACGGTCGCCCCGGTGGTGGACCGTACCTTCCCCATGGGGCAAGCGGCGCAGGCGCACGGCGTGGTCGAGGAGAGCAGCCACGTGGGCAAGGTCCTTCTGACGGTCTAGGCAGCCGGTCCACGGGGTGCCCGGCCCGGGCCCCCGTGTGACGCTGGGCGCATGGACTGGCGACGTGCGGTGGCGGCCGCCTCCGCGGTCGTGGCCGGGCTCGGTGTCACGGCGGGCACCGTGCCCGGCACCGCGTCCGGCACTGTGCCGGGCACCAGGCCGAGTGCCCCGCCCGCGGTGGGGCCGGGCGGGCCGGCCGGGCGGGCCGGGAGCGTGCCCGGCGAGGGACGGCGGCATCCCGGCCGCCCGGAGCGGCCGCCGGCGGAGCCGACCGGGCAGCCGGTGTCGCAGGGACCGCAGCAGGTCTTCGTGGACGACGGGGAGTCCTCGGGCCCCGAGGCCGTGCCGACCCCCACGGGGCGGGTCCTGGAGGTGCTGCCGCTCGGCGCGGGGCTGCTTCTGATCGGCCTGGGCCTGGGGTTTCTCGGGTGGCGCTTGCGGCGTGGTGGGTGAGGCTTGTGGGGGCGGGTTTTGTCCCGCCCGCCCCCACAGTGCGCGGGCATCCGTTGGCGCAGCGCTGTCCAATGGGGGTAGCGCGGGCTTTGAGGGGGCAGAAAACCTTCGCAAGCGCCGGTGCGCGACAATGGCGGCATGGAGATGCCGATGAACGAACGGTCGCAGGAGAGCCCGCAGGTCCTGGTCGTCGGCCCGGACGGGATGGCCCTCGGCGGCGGACACGCCGGACGCGCCGGAGAAGGCGACGAGCAGCGCGAGGTCCCCGTGACGGAGATGGTCGAACAGCCCGCGAAGGTCATGCGGATCGGCAGCATGATCAAGCAGCTTCTGGAGGAGGTCAAGGCGGCGCCGCTGGACGAGGCCAGCCGGGCGCGCCTGAAGGAGATCCACCACAGCTCCGTCAAGGAGCTGGAGGCGGGGCTGGCCCCCGAGCTGGTCGAGGAGCTGGAGCGGCTTTCGCTGCCCTTCGCCGAGGACGGCGTCCCGAGCGACGCCGAACTGCGGATCGCGCAGGCGCAGCTGGTGGGCTGGCTGGAGGGCCTCTTCCACGGCATCCAGACGGCGCTGTTCGCTCAGCAGATGGCGGCCCGGGCCCAGCTGGAGCAGATGCGTCGGGCGCTGCCGCCCGGCGCCGTCCACGAGGGCGACGAGGACGGGCACCTGCCGGGCGGGGCCCGCTCGGGTCCGTACCTGTAGGTACGTGGGGGTCCCTCCGCGCCGTTGCCGGGCGGACCACCTCCGTACCCGTAGGTACAGGCGCGCCGCTCAGCCGCTCTTGCCGGTGGAGACCCAGATGGTGATGGTGTCCCCGGCATTGAGCGGGTCGTAGCGGTTGGGCTGCTGGTCGATGACCGCACCCTTTCCGTAGACCTGCTCGTTGCGGTACTTGATCTCGTACTTCCAGCCCGCCTCCGTCATGCAGGCCTTCACCGAGTCCACGTACTTGGTGAAGAAGTCCGGCATGATCACCGAGTTGTCGTCCTGGTAGTTCTTGGTGGCCTCGGTGCAGCGCTCGGTGTCGATGGTGCGGCTCTGGTCGGCCTGGCTGACTCTCGGCGTGGGCTGGTTGTCGTCGCCGGAGGCCTGGGAGGGGTTGCCCCGGTCCGTCGCGGGCGTGCTCGCCTGGGTGTTGTGCGTCGGTGTGCGGCCGTCGGCGCCGGTGTTGTCGTTGTCCTTGAGCGACAAGGCGATGGCCACGACCACGACGATCGCGATGACCGCGACCGTGGCGCCGATGGCGACGACCGCCGTCGACCCCCTGCCGCCCCGGCGGCCGCCCCCGGAGGGCTGGTTGGGCTGCACCGTGTAGGGGGTGGTGGGCTGCCCGCCGTTCTGCGGGTAGCCGTACGCGGGCCGGGGGCCCGGCGGCGGGGTCTGCGCGGCCTGGCCCCAGCCGCCCTGGTACGGCGTCGGCTGGGTCTGCGGCTGGTGCGGCTGGTGTGGGTGCGACTGGTAGGGCTGCTGCACGGGGGGCTGCGGGGTCCGCAGATCGCCCTGGACCGGCGGGAAGACCGCCTGTGAGACCGCCTCGCCGCGGCCGCGGGCCCGAGGGCCCGCGCTGATGATCAACGGGGTCGCGCCGGTGCCCCGCTCGGGCGCGGCCACGCGGTCCGTCTCGTCCTTCATCGTGTCGGCGGTCGGGAAGCGCTCGGCCGGGTTCTTCCGCAGGGCGCGGGCGACGAGGGCGTCCGTGTCGGGCGTTATCGCCCGGTTGAGCCCCGAGGGGGCCGGCGGCAGCTCCTGGACGTGCTGGTACGCGATGGACAGCGGCGAGTCCCCCTCGAAGGGCAGCCGCCCGGTGAGCAGCTCGAAGAGCATGCAGCCCACCGAGTACAGGTCGGAGCGCTCGTCCACGCCCCGCCCCAGCGCCTGCTCGGGGGAGAGGTACTGCGGGGTGCCGACCACCATGCCGGTCTGCGTCATCGACGTGACGCCGGACTGCATCGCGCGGGCGATGCCGAAGTCCATCACCTTGACGACGCCGCGTCGGGTCAGCATCACGTTGCCCGGCTTGATGTCGCGGTGCACCAGGCCCACGCCGTGGCTCTCGGAGAGCGCCGCCAGCACGTCGGAGACGATCTTCAGGGCCTTCTCCGTCGGCATCGCGCCGAACCGCGCGATGTCCTCGTCGAGCACCGCGCGCAGCGGCTTTCCCTCGACGTACTCCATGACGATGTACGGCACCACGGCGCCGTCGACGACGTCCTCGCCCGAGTCGAAGACCGAGACGATGTTGGTGTGGTTGAGCTTCGCGACGGCCTGCGCCTCGCGCCGGAACCGCTCGCGGAAGGACTGCTCCCGGCCGAGGTCGGAGTGCAGGGTCTTGACGGCCACGGGGCGGTCGAGCACGGTGTCATGGGCCAGGTGCACCGAGGCCATGCCCCCCTGCCCCAGCAGATCGCGCAGCACATAGCGGCCGCCGCCGACCGAACGCCCCGCATGTGAGCCCCGCGCGCCGTCCCCGCTCATACCTACCCGTCCCCTTGAACGTCCCCCTGAGCGCACCAGACGTACGCACAAGACGCTTGTCCCTACCCTGACCGCCAAGTCTGCCCCACCCCCTACTCAGGTCAAGTTCGTTGACCTGTTCGTCACCGGATGCGTATGAATCCCTTCGCAAGTGGCTCAGCCACACGACCGCCGCGGAACGCGGTAGCGTGGTCCGCCGGAGGACCCTGTACGGCGACGATCGACGGCGAGGACTGATGGCACAGACGACAGCCGCCGGCGGCACGGACGAGCCCTCTGCCGGTGGTTCGGGTGTGCCCGATTCGCCGGAGCACTGGGGCGCCTCGGGACTGGTGGGTGACGGACGTTACCGGCTGACCGGGCGGCTGGGCCGCGGCGGTATGGCGGAGGTCTTCGCCGCCGAGGACGTACGGCTCGGGCGGACGGTGGCGGTGAAGCTGCTGCGCTCGGACCTGGCGGAGGACCCGGTCTCCAAGGCCCGGTTCACGCGCGAGGCGCAGTCCGTCGCGGGGCTCAACCACCATGCGGTGGTGGCGGTCTACGACACGGGCGAGGACGTCACGCCGAACGGCACCGTCCCGTACATCGTCATGGAACTGGTCGAGGGCAAGACCATCCGCGATCTGCTGGTCGGTTCGGACGAGCCGCCGCCGGTGGACCAGGCGCTGATCATCGTCTCGGGCGTGCTCGAAGCGCTGTCCTACAGCCACGCGCACGGCATCGTGCACCGGGACATCAAGCCCGCGAACGTCATCATCACCAACACCGGCGCGGTGAAGGTGATGGACTTCGGCATCGCGCGGGCGCTGCACGGCGCCTCCACCACGATGACGCAGACCGGCATGGTCATGGGCACCCCGCAGTACCTGTCGCCGGAGCAGGCGCTCGGCAAGACCGTCGACGCGCGCTCCGACCTGTACGCGACGGGCTGCCTGCTGTACGAACTCCTCGCGCTGCGGCCGCCGTTCACCGGCGAGACCCCGCTGTCGGTGGTCTACCAGCATGTGCAGGACGAGGCCCGCCCGCCGTCGCAGGCCAGCGACCGCGTGCCGCCGGAGCTGGACGGCCTGGTGCTGCACGCGCTGGCCAAGCATCCCGACGACCGCTTCCAGAGCGCCGAGGAGATGCGCGGCGTCGTCCAGTACGCGCTGGGCATGCTGCACGAACGCGGCGGCCACACGGGCACCTGGGACACCGGTTTCGTGCCGGCGCACAACGGGGGCTCCACGCCGGCGATGGGCACGCAGGGCCAGTACGCCCAGCCGCACCCGGAGCACACCACCGCGGAGTTCCAGGCCCCGCTGCTCCTCGGCCCGCCCGGGGGCGATGACGGAGGCCACGGCGGCCACGCCTACGGCGACCACCGTCCGCCCGGCGGGGGCGACGGCAACCGCTGGGTGAAACCCGCCCTGTTCGTGGTCGCGGCCGTGCTCGCGGTCGCGCTCGGCATCTACTTCGCGGTCGCCCACACCGGTGACGGGAACAAGCCCCCGGCCGACGACGTGACGCCGACGCAGTCGCAGACCACGACGCAGTCCTCGGAGCAGCCGAACCAGGAGCCCACAAAGGGCGGCAGCACACAGGACACCACCGGCACGATCTCCGGTCAGCCGTCGCACAGTTCGAGCCCGTCGTTCTCCTCGTCGCCCACGCTGCAGCCCACGCAGACCCAGTCGGCCCCGACCACTCCGTCCGCGCCTGCCACCTCCGCGCCGCCCACCACGACGCCCAGCGCGACGGCCACGGGCGGCGAAACGAGCGAGGGCGGCAGCGGGGAGACGGCCGGGGGCAACGGCGGCCCCGGGGAGACGGGCGGGGGCAACGGCGGCAGTGGTGACACCAGCGCCGGTGCCGCAGCCGGCGCGGGCGGCCTCACTCCGTGAAGGCGTCCATGACGGCCTCGTACGCCCCGGTCCACCAGACGACCAGGGCGGACGAGGCCGGGAAGAGCGGATCGGCGCGCCGGTCGTCGCGCAGGTAGCGCCAGCTCAGCATCCAGAAGTCGTTGAGCCGTTCCCACCACACGCGGTGCACGGCGGCGGCGAGTTCGGCCTCCGGGACGGCGGCGGCGCGGCGGTAGGCGCGCGCGTAGGAGCGGATCTTGTCCAGTTCCAGGGTGCCGCCGGGCGTCACGAAGAAGATGGCGGCGGCCCGTACGGCCTCCTCGGCGCGCGGTTGTACGCCCAGCCGGTCCCAGTCGACGATGGCGACGGGTTCGTCCTCGCGGTAGAGCAGGTTGAGCGGGTGGAAGTCGCCGTGCACCCAGCCGGTGACGGGTTCGGCCGTGTCGGGTTCCGGCGGGCGCCGGTGGGCGTGCCGGTCGAGCAGCGCGCGCCGCTCCACGAGCCGGTACTCGGCGAGTTCGTCGAACGCCTCGCGCGGCGTCTGGTCGCGCACCCGCCGCAGCAGCGTCTGGATGAGGGCGTAGGTGTCCTCGGGATCGGCGCCGGCGTGGCCGCCCGGCGGACGGCCGGGCTCCTCGCCGGGGGCGGGCTGCACCTGTGCGAGCAGGGTGTGGACGAGGCCGAGCAGGGCGCCGAGGCGCCGGGACTCGGCGGTGGTCAGTTCACTCCCGTCGCGGTGCCGGCCCTCGACCCAGGGGTAGAGCGCGAAGCGGCGCCCGTCGAGTTCGGCGACGGTGCGGCCGTCGGCGTCGGGCAGCGGCGGGGCGACGGGCAGGCCGAGCGCGCCGAGGCGCTGGGTGGCGCGGTGCTGGCGGGCGATGACCGCGGAGTCGGCGGTGGCGGGTTCGACGTACAGCTTGAGGAAGAAGCTGCCGCGGGTGGTGGCCAGCCGGAAGCCCTTGTTGAGCAGGCCCTGGGCCACGGGTTCGCAGGACAGCGGATCGCCGGCGTCGGCGTATCGGCGCAGCAGGGCGTGCAGGGTCCCGCCGGAGGGCGGCGCCGTCGCCGTACTCCCGATCACCAGGCAGATGCTAGATCATTTCGGTGGTGGACTCGCGGGTCGAGGCGTACGTACACATAGCCCGGCGACGGGGTTGTATCGTTTCGAGTTTCTGCGCCGAAAAGCGCCCGCTGCTCCTCCGAGGGTTCGAAGGCCCGCGCCGTCCCGAGGAATTGCACCGCCCACCCCGCTTCCACGTCGTCCGCCTGGTAGGCGACGACGGTGCCGTCCACGCCCCAGGTGCGACGGGTGCGGATCAGTACGGCTCCGTCGTGGACGACGTGCCGCGCGACGGCGATGTACGGCAGGGCCCGGCGGGTCAGCGCCAGCCGCCCGTACCGGACCTTTCCCAGCAACGCCAGCGCAGCGTGCCCCTCGAACTCCATGGCTCCCACCTTGCCGGGGCGGTGGGCCGTGAGCGCAGAGCACTCCGCCCCCAGCTGCGGGGCCGATGGTCCCTTACCGGTCCTTATCGGGCGCGGGAACGCCGAGGACGCGGTCCCGCAGCACCGGGAAGTCGGCGCGGGTCTTGGCGACGAGGCCGGGGTCGAGATCCACGGTGAGCACTTCCTCGCCCGTGCCCGCCTCGCCGAGGACCACGCCCCAGGGGTCCACGACCAGGCTGTGCCCGGCGAGCTCGACGCCCGCGTGCGTCCCGGCGGTGCCGCAGGCCAGGACGAAGGCCTGGGACTCCACGGCCCGGGCGCGGGCGAGCAGGGTCCAGTGCTCGCGGCGCCGGGCGGGCCAGCC
>NZ_JBHXSO010000074.1:0-31565 GCF_042714775.1 Streptomyces sp. NPDC058691
TCGTAGCTGTCCATCGCCCAAGTATCGCGGGCAGGTGGGCAGCCAAGTATCAGTGGCACAGCAACTGAGACCACAAGATCGTGTTACGAGCTCTTGGCGACGCAGGCCAGGTTGATCGTGTGCTGCGGGTGTGTGCGCAGCGTCCCGGATTCCGTCCCGTTGCGCATGATGGTGAGGTCGTCCGTCAGCACGATGGCGCCGCCGTCGAACATGACGTGGCAGGTGGGGCAGAGGCAGAGCACGTTGTCGGTGGTGTCCGGCCCGTTGTGGGGGCTGCCAAGGGCCTGGATGTGGGCTCCCTCGCTGTCGGCCCCGCCAGTCAGGATCACCGTCACGCCGCAGATCTGGCAGGCTCGCTTCTTCAACCCTGCGGCGAGATGTGCGGCGTGCGCCTTCGAATGTGCCTTGGCCAGTTGCACCGGAACAGCAGCAGCGACCGCGCCGGCATGCTGCCCAAACCGTTCAATAGCCCAGGCTGACGGCTCGACCACATGATCACCCGACACAGACATACGCCCCCCCTCTGCCCGATCACCCCACCTTCAACTGTCTGACACACACATGAAGAGGACACAAAAGGGCGATCCGGCCACGGGGTGGGGTTGCGTCCTTGGAAGTGGTGTAGCGGGTTGGACCTGATCCGGGGGTTTGCTCCGGCGTCCGGGTTGGTGCCCGCATAGACAATCGGCCACCGGCTGATCTTCGAAGTGTCGAAGCCTCGAAGGAGATCAGCACGATGACCGCACCAGACAGTCTGCCCCTGCACGCCCTTGCCGAGGAGAACCTCGCAGCGGCGAGTCCCGATCTGTTGCGCGCGATGGTCAAGACGTTTGCCGACGCTCTGATGTCCGCGGAGGCCGATGCCCTCTGCAATGCCGAGTACGGGCAGGTCAGCGACGAACGCGTCAATCACCGCAACGGCTATCGCCCGCGCGAGTGGGACACCAGGGCCGGAACGGTCGAGCTGGCCATTCCCAAGCTCAGGTCCGGCAGTTACTTCCCGCACTGGCTGCTCGAACGACGCCGCCGGGCCGAGCAGGCCCTCATCAGCGTGGTGGCCACCGCCTACATGCTCGGGGTCTCCACCCGCCGGGTCGAGAAACTCGCCGAGTCCCTCGGCGTGACGCAGCTGAGCAAGTCCCAGGTCAGCGCCATGTCCAAGCATCTGGACGACCAGGTGGCCGCCTTTCGCGACCGGCCCTTGGATGCCGGCCCGTATGTGTTTGTCTGGGTCGACGCGCTCACCCAGAAGGTCCGCGAAGGCGGCCGCATCATCAACGTCCACGCCCTGATCGCGGTCGGCGTCAACGCCGACGGACACCGCGAGATCCTCGGGCTGGACGTCGCCACCGCCGAGGACGGCGCCGGCTGGCTGGCCTTCCTGCGCTCGCTCATCGCCCGCGGCCTGGGCGGGGTCCAGCTGGTGGTCTCCGACGCCCACACCGGCCTGGTGGATGCCATCGGTGCGACCCTGCCCGGCGCCTCATGGCAGCGCTGCCGCACCCACTGGAGCCGTAAAGAATCAAGGTGTTGCTGCGGCCAGGAGCTCGGCGGCGGTGCGGTATCGGGTGGTTCCCGGTGGTGGCAGGTGGCCGTCTTGCTGGAGCAAGGGCCGCAGTTCGCGGACGACATTGCCGATGGAAGACCGGCTCACGTCGCCCAAGGCGTCGGCGAGGACGTCCAGCGTGCACAGTTTCCGCAGGTAGATAACGGCAATGACGACACGCTCCTGGTTCCCGAGTTTCTGTGGGAAGACACCTTTGCGGGTGCCTGGCCGGCGTTCGCCTCCGCGGCGCTCGTAGGACACGCGCTCGGTCTGGGCGATTTGGCGGGGTGCCAAACGGCTGATCAGCGTGCGGAGGTCGGGACGTGACATGCCGGTCAGTACCGGGTGCGACAGCTTGTCGATGATCTCGGTGCGGGTGGGTTGCTGGTCGCTGTCGAGGAAAGCCAGCAAGGCGGGGGCGCTGGGGAAGCGGACCGGAGCGGTTCCAGGGTCGTGGCCCAGGTTTTCCAGGACCTCGCCGGTCTCGTGGATGTGGTCGGCGACGCAGGTCCCAGTCACCTCCAGTAGGTCGGCGAGCACGTTCATCGAGCAGACCTGCCGCTGATAGAGCAGGGTGAGCAGGAGCCGGGCCGGGTCGTCGAAGAGCGGTTTGTGCCGGAGCTTTCCGGTGGCTCGGCGGGCCCGTCCGCCGCGTTGTTCACTGAATCGTTGCTGGCTGCGGGCGGCCTGGGCAGGGGCAATCGTGACAGTCAGGTGCTCCAGTTGTCCGGCAGAAAGGCCGGTCAGCCGCTCGTTGGCCAGTTTGACGAGCATCGTCTGGCGGCGCTGAGCGGGGCCCGAAGCCTCGCCGATTGTGTCGGGGACGACCGCATCGCCAGCGGTCTGGGGGCGGAGGGTGTAGTTCCATGCCCCGTGAACGGCATGGCGTTCGAGCGGCAAGGCCGCGAAGCGGTCCTTGCTGATCGCAATCCCGGTGGGGTAGTCACCGGTGTCCAGCACTGCTTCAACACGCAGGCCCGCCTGCGTGCGAGTAGCGGCGATGGTCTGGATGACTACGTCGTGGCCGGTCAGCGGGCGCCCGCGCCAGTTGTGGGTGATGTGCGAGAAGAGCCGGTGCTCAATCTTGTTCCATTTCGAGGTGCCCGGCGGGAAGTGGCAGACCGTGATCGACAGACCCGTCTCGGTGGCCAACGCGGCCAACTCGCTCTTCCACACCCGGTAGCGGTAGCCGTTCGAGCCGCCGGCGTCAGCGGTGATCAGCAGCCGGGTCGCGGTCGGATAGTCCAGGCTGCCGCGGGCGGTCCACCAGCGGCGGATGGATTCCACCGCGAAGACGGAGGTGTCGTGGTCGATGCCAACGTTGACCCAGCCGGTGTTGCGGTCAAGGTCGTAGATTCCGTACGGGATCGCCTGCTCGACATCCGGACCGCTGAAGAAGAAGTGGTGGTCTTCGACCTGGACCGGGTCACCCTTCGGACGCCACTCACGTCCGGCCATGGGCAGTCGGCCCATCTGCTCGCGCTTCTTGGTGTCCACGCTGATCACTGGCTCACCTGCCGCCTGATGGGCCTTGACCTGCTCGTTGAGATACCGGAACTGGGCATCCCGATCCGGGTGCTGGGCGCCTTCGAGGGTCTTGGCGTTGCCTTGCAGGCTGAAGCCCGCATGCTTGAGCAGGCGGCCCACGGTCGGCGCGGACACCCGATACCCCTGTTCGGCCAACTCGTCCGCCAGGTGACGCAGCGACTTGGTCGTCCACCGCAGCGGTGACTGTGGATCGCCCCGCTCGTCCGGCTCGACCAGTGCCATCAGGGCCTCGACCACCCCAGGGTCGACCGCCTCGGCCCGCTTGCGGCCCCCGCCCGGGGCCCGGACCCGCCCACCCGGCAGCGGGCCGACCCTCGAGGTCAGCTCTGTCACACCCCGGCGCACCGTGGTCTCACTCATCGATGCGGCCCGGGCAGCAGCCCGCACCCCACCCCGGCCGAGCATTCTCGCCTCAGTCGCCACCGCCAAGCGCCGCTGCCGCTCGTTGAGATGCGGCAACAACACCCTGAAACGAAAGGTGAGTTGCGACAAGATATCCGCGGGGAACGTCATACCAGCCCAACGAGCCCGCGACCCCCGAAGCAACACCTTGATTCTTTACGGCTCCACTACGCCCGCAACCTGCTCAGCCAGGTCCCCAAATCGGCTCAGCCATGGGTGGCCACGCTGCTGCGGACGGTCTTCGAGCAGCCCGACGCCGACGCCGCGAAGGCCCAGATGACGCAGGTCCTGGACACCCTGGAGGGGAAATTCCCCAAGGCCGCCGAGCACCTGGACGCCGCCCGGAACGACCTGCTGGCCTTCACCGCGTTCCCGCGGGAGAACTGGCGGCAGATCTGGTCCAACAACCCTCAGGAACGACTGAACAAGGAGATCCGGCGCCGCACCGACGTCGTCGGGATCTTCCCCGACCGCACCGCCGTGATCCGCCTGGTCGGCGCGGTCCTGGCCGAACAGAACGACGAGTGGACCGAGGCCCGCCGCTACATGGGCCGCGACCTCCTCGCCAAGACCCGCCTCCACCCGAACGAGTCAGAAACCCACGACACCGTCGTGCCCGCCGAACTCACCGCATAGCCTCAAAGAAGAGATCACCGAGTGGCCGTCGATACACCATTCCAGCGGACGTGACCCGGGGTGGGCGCAGTTCCTCGTTACACGGCACAGCCACAACTGACCACCGGCGGCTGCGACCTGCGGCCGCCTAACCGATCAACGTTCTGATCTGCTGCTGAGCTGTCGGCAGTTGTCGACGTTGGTCACCGTTGAGCGCCCTTCCACGGCCCGGGAATGGCCCGGGAGGGCGCTTGCGTATGTGCGCGTTCTAGGAGTTCGATCGCCCAGTCGTGCGGATGGCTCCAAAGCGGTTTTGACGGGGAATATCTCCCTCTGCCTTCCCGGGATATTGGCGGCCGCCGTATCTACGGCGCTGGTTCGCTTCCGTGGCTGGCTGTATTGCCCTGCTGCGCTTCAGGAGGCTGCTCTAGTTGTAGCTCTTTTTTCCGCTGCTCGTCCTTAATTCGCTCGATCGTCTCTGCGAACTTGCTCGGGGCTTCTTCGAGACTCAGACGGGTAGGGCTGTAATTGTTGATTCTTAGGGTGAACGCTTGAAGTTCCAGCTCGATTGAATCTGCCGTCTGCTGCAGGTTCATGCTTCGCTCGCGGAACTTAAAGTAAGAAATAATGCCGGCCGAGACGCTAACTATCGCGCTCAGACCTACGGCGAGCCAGCTCCATGCGCCCTGCTCTGCTGCTGCAGTCGTCGCAACGGAAGTAAGGATTGATCCGATAATTACCGCAATCTGAAATCCATTATGTCGATTGCGGTATTTTTTTGCCCCACGCCTGTAGTCGTCTCGCAATACCGGAACTGTATCAAGATAGTTCCGGAATGCATTCGAGATCGAGTGATCATTTAGGTCTGTAGAATACTGAAGGGCTGCCTTTTTGGCCAGGGCTTTTCGCAGTGCCACCTGACCTTCCCGGAGACTATCGCGGCAGTTGGACCAGTAAACGAGGGAGCCAAAGGATGAGAATGCAAAAAGGATGCCGAGGAAGAAATTCATCGCAAAGCGCCCGCTTCCGGGCTTAGAGAAGTCGCCGAATATGTTCCCGGCAGCGATCGCGCTGCCGATGGCGGGACTCACGATAAATAGAAGAATCCTGGCAATCCTTCGCTGAAAGCGCTGTTCGGTAACCGCCGATTCGGTCTCAATGATTTCTTGCTCGACGTCGAGAAGTGTATTCGGCTCGCTCATGATCACCCCCGCCCAGCAGGTTAGCAGCGATGATAGGTCGGCGGAGCGGCTTTGGGCGGGAGCTGCCATGGGGCGAGAGATCGGGGCCCGTACGCTCGCCGCGAATCGGGCTGGCTCCTTGCCTGCCCGCAATAGCCCGATATGGGCCCCGATCTTCGAGGCTCGCCCCATGGTGGCTGCGTAAAGCCGCGGAGCCGACCGTCCCAGCCACAGCGGGTTTTCCCTCGGCAACCCTTCGCCGTCTGGCGGGCGGCCGGCGGCCGGGCCGGAGCGGGGCGCAGACAGGAGCGTCGGCCCGAGGCGCCGGGCCGCGCGCCGCCGCGCTCTGCGCGGCGGGAGCGCTTGATGAAGTAGAGAAAGTCTTACCGCGCTCAGATCGCTTCATGATCGTCTGAGGGCTGTCCCGTAACTGCTTCAATGTCAGTCGATGATGGGTCCGGCTGCCGACCAGCGCTGGCCACGGGGCCGTTGGTGTCCGGAATCCAGGCGTAGGCCGCCCGCGTCGATGACTGCGTAGTCGCTCACGATCTTGTACGGGTCACCGTCCTCGTAGAGCCACACGGTGACGCAGCCCTTCGAGATGTAGGTGTCGAACCAGACGTCGATCCCCTCCGCCTCAGAACGTACAGTGAGTGCCTCTCCCGGCTTCATCCAGTAGTCGTCGCAGTACGGTTCGATGAAGAGACAGAGGTCGATATCGCCCTGGTTCTCGATAGGCATACTGTTGCGGCCCACTGGTCCCCCCCAAGATCGATGCCCCCAGCGCTGCACACACTAGCCGCATCGCCTTCGGGCCCCGGCCCCCTACCGTTCGAGGGCAAATCCTCAAGGCGGTCGTCAAGCATCACCCGACGTCAGGCCTCAACTGGAGTCCGACAAACTTCAGAGAGCGATGGGCCTGTACGCCATGGCCCGGTCGACGACCTTCTCGGCGGTGAGTGCGGGGTCGAAGTCCCAGAAGATGTAGTCAGCGATGTGCGGGCACTTCAGTCCGCGCTCCAAGGCTGACAGTAGTTCGGAGGCTTGGGGCTCGTCGGCGGTGTCGCCGGTCAGGAGGCGTTGGACGAGGGGTATTGCCTCGTCGCGGCTCATCCTTCGGCTTGGCTCGACGTTCATTGGACGGTGGTGAGGCGCTTGCCGTCGTGGCTGCGGACATGTGGGCCGGCACTGTCCAGGGCGTCTAGGAGCCGGATCGCGAAAACCTCGGCCATGCGTTCTGCGACCTCTTCGGGCGTGAGCCAGTCGACGGCTGTGGACTCTTCGGAGGTGCGTTCGGTGCCGCCGGAGGGCTTACAGCGGAAGACCAGGGCGACGACGCCGCGGGTGGTGTTTTTGTAGACCCCGGTGAGCTGGTCGACCTCGACGTGGATGCCGGTCTCTTCCCAGACCTCACGGCTGACGCCGGCCTCGGGGGTCTCGTCCAGTTCCAGGACGCCGCCGGGGAGCTCCCAAGTGCCGTTGTCTGCGCGGCGGATCGCCAGGAGCCGGCCGTCCTCGCGCACTACGGCTCCGGCCACGGATACCGAGTGCAACGCTGGCGTCGGTGCAGGCCCCTGCGATTTACTCATGTACAGGAGCATAGGAGGCAGAGAAGGACTATGGGAACCGCGGTAGGAGGAGAGAAGTCGGTGCCTCGGTACGTGGAGATCGCCGATGAGATCGTTCTGCAGATCCGGCAGGGTGTTCTCAAGCCCGGCGACACGGTGCCGAGCGAGTCGGAACTGATGGACCGCTACGGCGTCTCCGGTGGCACGATCCGTAGAGCGATGACAGAGGTCCGCGCGAGCGGCCTGGTGGAGACGCGCCACGGCAAGGGCTCGACGGTCAAGGACCGCCCGCCCGTGCGGCATCGATCGTCGGACCGTTTCCGGCGCTCGCTCCGCCGGGGTGGCAAGGCCGCGTACCTGGCCGAGTCCGAGCAGTCTGGTGCCGAGGCTAAGGTCAGCGTTCTCTACATTGGCCCTGTGGAGGCCCCTGAGGACATCGCCGAGCGGCTCGGTGTGGAGGCCGGCGCGAAGGTGCTGGCCCGGCGGCGGCTCTACTTCCGCAATGGCACCCCGGTCGAGACGGCTACCTCGTACCTGCCGTGGGACGTGGCGAAGGACATCCCCGAGCTGTTCGCCGAGAACCCGGGCGGCGGTGGCATCTACGCCCGACTGGAAGACCACGGGCACGAGTTCGCCGAGTACGTCGAGACCTTGCAGGCCCGGCCGGCGTCCAAGGCAGAGTCCTCGGAACTGGCGCTCAGCCCCGGTGCCCCGGTGATCCACCTCATCCGGAACGCGGTCACCGTGGACGGCCGGGTAGTGGAGGCGTGCGACACGCTCATGGCCGCTGACCAGTTCGTTTTCACCTACCGCATCCCCGCTGTCGACTGACGCTCGCTCAACTCCCCTCAGCCCGCCGTGATTTCTTCTTCGCGGCGGGTTGACTCATGTATAGGAGTCGGGCACTCTTCTTCATGTCACTCCTATACATGAGTGACTGAGTCGAAGCCTCTATAGAGGAGTGATCTTCTGTGCGTCAGATCCCCGTCGACACCTCCGCCGCCACCGTGATGGTCGCCCAGCCGCCCCAGCCCAAGGTCCGCGACCGCCGCACCGGTGAGATCGCCACGGACGCCGAGACCGGCGCGACGATGATGACCGTGGACGTGATGTTCGCGGCGAACGGCGAGGTCGAGATCCTGTCGGTGTCCGTCCCTGAGCCCGGCATTTCCGGCGAGCTGGTGATGGGCACCCCGGTCGCGATTACCGGCCTGATCGCCCGGCCGTGGGAGAACGACTTCAACGGCCAGCGCCGTCACGGCATCAGCTTCCGGGCGGTCGCAGTCACCTCGCTCGCCGCCGGCACCGCGAACCCGAAGGCGGCGTGAGCATGGCCCGCTTCACGGTCGCGCTGCTGCTGGTCGTCGCCACCGCTCTGGTTCTGCGGTGGCGGCGTCCCGCCTGGTACTGGCTGACCTTCGGTGTGACCCTCGCCGTCCTGCGGGTCCTCGTCCGGTACACCACGGTCATGGAGGCGTGCGGGCTTACCGTGCCGCCGTCCCGCTGGCGCATGGCACTCGCGCGGGCCACCAACCGCCCGGCCCCCACCTCGCGGGCCCCGCGCATCCTGCGGCTGCGCCCCACCCGCACAGGCCTGGTGGTGCGGTTAGGTCTGCGTCCGGGGCAGGACGCTTTCGACGTCGCCGCATCGTGCGACCGGCTGCGGCACTCGTTCGGCATGTACGGCGTGACCTCGCGCGAGCTGCGCTCGGGTGTGGTCGAGGTGCGGATGACCGGATACGACGTCCTCAAGCGGGTGCAGATGCCTGCGAAGATCGACCGCACGCCGATGCGGGTCCCCGTCGCCCTGCGCGAAGACGGCGCCGTCCACTACCGCGACTACCGCACGGTCCCGCACGCCCTGACCCTCGGGGCAACGAAGTCCGGTAAGTCTGTGTACCAGCGCAACCTGGTCGCGGAACTGGCCGCGCAGGACGTCGCCCTGGTCGGCATCGACTGCAAACAGGGTGTGGAGCTGTTCCCGCTGGCCCGCCGGTTCTCCGCCCTGGCCGACAACCCCGACACCGCCGCCGACCTCCTCGACGCCCTCATCGACCGGATGGAGACCGTCTACCAGCTCATCCGCGCCGAACAGCGGATCACCACCGACGTGCCCGACGCGGAGATCGCCGCCGACATCTGGGACCTGCCCGACCACCTGCGCCCCATTCCGATCGTGGTCCTGGTCGACGAGGTCGCCGAACTCGCCCTGTTCACCACCAAGGACGAAGAAAAGCGTCGCGACCGCATCATCACCGCACTGGCCCGCCTCGCCCAGCTCGGCCGCGCCGCCGGCATCTACCTGGAAATCTGCGGCCAGCGCTTCGGCTCCGAACTCGGCAAGGGCATCACCATGCTCCGCGCCCAGCTCACCGGCCGCACCGCCCACCGCGTCAACGACGAACCCAGCGCGAACATGGCCTTCGGCGACATCGCCCCCGACGCCGTCCTCGCCGCCATCCAAATCCGCCCCGACACCCCCGGCATCGCCGTGACCGGCGACTCCACCGGCGGATGGGCCCGCATCCGCACCCCCCACACCACGCTGCGCCAGGCCGTCAACGCCTGCAATCGGCACGCCGAGAACACCCCTGACGTGCCCGAACTCGCGCCGTTCCGGCCCGCCCTGGTCCACCTTGCCGCCGTGAGCGCCCCGGCTGCCAAGACAGCGGCCCCGGCTGCGGCCTGATCCTTCTCCGCACCAACGGCCGGCGCGACCGCCTTGCGCCAAGGTCCCTACCCCTCCCATGCCGAAAACAGGAAGGAGACCGACGATGCCCAAGCTCCGCGTGGACGCCGTCCTCGTACAGGCCGTGATCGCCGGTGCCCTGTCCTTCGCCCACCTGCACGACCTCGCAGCCGCCGCCGGACAAAGCGGCTGGAAAGCCTGGGCCTACCCGATCAGCGTCGACCTGCTGCTCGTTGCTGCTTGGCGACGGCTTCGCATCCTGCGTACGGACGGGGCTCCTGTCCGTGCCGCGTGGCTGTGGTTCGCGGTGGCCTTGTCCGCCTCCCTCGGGGCGAACATCGCCACCGCCGGGCTCCTCGACCTGGACCACGTGCCGGACTGGCTGAGCATCCTCGTCGCCGGATGGCCCGCTCTGGCCTTCCTCGGTGGCACCCTCTTGGTCCACGCCCCCGGCCACCAGGCTCGGGCTCCCGAGCCGACCGGGACGGCCAGCGTCGAACGCGCCCCTGAGCCCGCGCCGGTGCCGGAAGCCGTCACCGCAGCCGAGCCCGTCCCGGCACTGCCTGCCTCACAGCCTGCGCCTGCGCCGGCCGCTCCACCGATTCCGGCCGCGCTCGTGGCTCATGCCCGGAAGGTCGCCGACGACCACCACGCCCGGACCGGGGCCGCGATCGACACCGACACCCTGCGCGTCCGGCTCGGCGTCCCTGCCCAGCTGGCCGACGCGATCGCTGCCCAACTCACCTGATTCGAGAGGAGTACCACCGTCATGCCTGCCCGTGACTTCTTCCACTCCGTGATGCGGATCGGCCCCGTGCAGATCGGCACCCACCGCGACCGGCACGGCACCACCAAGCACGCCGCGGTGTGCACCAACGACCGTTGCGGCTGGTCCGCCGACTACTCCAGTCAATCCGCTGCCCAGCTGGCCGCCCGCACCCACCGCTGCACGGCCCGATAGGAGACCCGCCCGTGGATGTCCCGCTCTGGTTCGCCCTGATCGTCGTCGGCTACCTCGGCTGCAAGCTCATCCGCCCGCCGCTCTGGCTGGTCCTGGTCCTGCTGCTCGGCGGCTACCTCATCGCCGACAGCCTGCTCGCCCCCGTCATCGACACCCTCATTGAGAAGTAGGGAGACCCCTCATGCTCCGGCCGAAGATCCCCACCAACCCCACCCCCACCGCCGCCGTGATGCCGCTGCCGGTCGAGCCCACCGCCATCGTGCCGTCCGCTCCGACCCCGGCTCCCGTCCCCGTGGCTCCGGTGTCGTCCCGGCCCGTCGTGCAGCTCACCCCGGGCGCTCTGGTCGCGCTCGTCGGCGGCGGCACGGCGGTGGTCCTGGTCGTCGGCACCGTCCTGGTGTCGCTGCTGCTGGCGGTCGCCGTCACCGCCGCATCCGTCGCGGTCTGCGCGGTCGTGCTGCGCTCGATGCTCAACGGCCAGCACAAGCGCTGACCGGCCCCCGGGGCGGTCTCAACCGCCAAGTATCGCCCGCCCCGGGAGCCGTGCCCCTGCCCGAACCAGAGATCCGGAAGGAACCCCCATCATGACCCACCCCACACCGCCCCCGCCGCGGATCTGCCCGGCCTGCGACGGCTTCGCCTCCGCCGCCATCACCCTCGGCGGACGCGACCACCGCGGCCACCTGCGCACCCTCACCGTCAACTGCCCGGCCTGCCGCGGCGCCGGCACCCTCCACCCCGCCCGGACGCGGGAGGGCGCCCGTGTCTGACACCGCGACCCTCGCGGGCCTGGACCCGACCACCCTCACTGATCTGCTGCGGGTGGCCGGGTCCCCGGGCTTCCATCGCTGGGAAGAACAGATCCGCCGCACCGGCGGCTGCTCTGACCCCATCCACCTGACCGGCTGGACCCTCACCAAAGACAAGACCAGCGGCGAGACCCTGCACCACTACAGCACCGAGAACGAGCCCGGCGGACGGCTCCGCGTTGCGTGCGGCAACCGCCGTGCCTCCCGCTGCCCCTCGTGTGCCTGGACGTACGCCGGCGACACGTACCACCTCATCCGGGCCGGGCTGGCTGGTGACGATCGCCGCGACATCCCTGGCACGGTGCGGGATCACCCGCGGGTCTTCGCCACTCTCACCGCGCCGTCGTTCGGGCGTGTGCACAACCGGCCCGACACTGGCCGGTGCCGCTGCGGCACACAGCATCCCGCCGACGATTCGACGCTCGGGACAGCGCTTGACGCCGTGTCGTACGACTATGCGGGGGCGGTGCTGTTCAACAACCATGCCGGGCAGCTGTGGCAGCGCTTCACCAACCGGCTCCGCCGCGAGATCGCCGCCCACGCCGGCCTCTCCCAACGGGCTATGGCAGAGGTTCTGCGGGTCTCCTTCGGCAAGGTCGCCGAGTTCCAAAAGCGCGGCGCCGTCCACTTCCACGCCGTCATCCGCCTCGACGGCCCCGAAGGCCCCGACACCGCGCCCCCGGCTTGGGCCACCACCGGCTTACTGCAAGATGCCATCCGCGCCGCCGCCCAGCACTCCTACACGTCGATCACCGTCCCGGCCGCCGGCGACCAACCTGCCCGGACCTTCCGCTGGGGCGCCCAGCTTGACGTTCGCCCGGTCAAGGCGTTCGGGGACGGCTCCGACATCACCGAGCAGGCCGTCGCGTCCTATGTCGCCAAGTACGCCACCAAAGCAGCCGAGAACACCGGCACCCTCGACCGCCGCATCGGCGAACTCGCCGAACTCGACCGCCACGGCGTGCCCGACCACGCCCGCCGCCTCATCCAAGCCTGCCGCGACCTGGACGACCTCTACCCCGACCGGCGGCTGTGGGCCTGGGCACACATGCTCGGCTTCCGCGGCCACTTCTCCACCAAATCCCGCGCCTACTCCACCACCCTCGGCGCGCTGCGCCAGGAACGCGCCGACTACCGCGCCGCCCAAGAACACGCAGACCTCGGCCTGGAGCCCGTCGACCCCGACACCGTCCTGGTCCTGGCCGACTGGCAATACGCCGGCCACGGCCACACCCCCGGCGAATCCGCCCTCGCCGCGACCATCGCCCGAGACCTCCAGCTCAACTGCGAAACCGCCCGCGAAGCCCTGCACGACCAACTGGCCCTGGAAGGAGCCGCAGCATGAAGGACCGATACCTCAGCGTCGACCAGGTGGCCGAGATGCTCGGAACGTCGGTGCGGTTCCCGCGTCGGCTGATCGCCGAGCGCCGCATCACGTTCGTCAAGGTCGGCCGTCACGTCCGCATCCCCGAGAGCGCGGTCGAAGCCTTCATCGCGGATCACACGGTCCAGCCGGTCACGAACGGCACATCGCGGCTGAAGGCGGTGGCCTGATGGCGAACTCCAAGGGGCGCCGTCGTCGCTTCGGGTCGGTACGGAAGCTGCCGTCAGGGCGTTTTCAGGCTCGCTACCGGGGCCCGGACGGGCTGATGCGGACGGCGGACAAGACCTTCGCCTCACAGACCGATGCGGATCGCTGGTTGGTCAGGCAAGAGGCCAAGATCCTCGACGGCGACTGGCAGAACCCCGACGTCAAGATCGTGTTCGGCGCGTACGCCGAAGCCTGGTTCAAGGACCGCGACTACGCGGCCACGACCCGCGAACGGAACGGCAGCGCGCTGAACTTGCACATCCTGCCGACCTTCCGCGCGGTGCCGCTCCGGGACATCACCACCCCGCAGGTGCGGCGTTGGCGGACCACCCTTCTCGACCAGGGCGTCGGCGGGGCAACCGTCGCCAAGGCGTATCAGATCCTCCGCGCCATCATGAACACCGCCGTGGACGACGGCCTGGTCCAGCGCAACCCGTGCCGTATCAAGGGCGGCGCCACCGCCCCGAGTGCCGAGCGACCGTTCCTGTCGGTGGCGGAGGTCTTCCGGCTCGCGGACGCCGTGCCCGCGCGCTATCGGGTGATGATCCTGCTGGCGGCCTTCACGGCACTGCGCTTCGGGGAGCTGGCCGGCCTCCAGCGATGGGACGTCGACCTGGAGCGGCGCACCATCTCGGTCCGCCGGTCGGTCGCCGAGACCCGGTCGGACGGACTGACGGTCAAGGCGCCCAAATCCGCGGCCGGCGTGCGCACCGTGGCGTTCCCCGCCTCGCTCACTGTCGAGCTGGCGGCGCATCTCGCGGAGTACGCCGAGCCTGGGCGCACGGGTCGGGTCTTTGTCGGGCCGCGTGGGGGAGTGCTGCGGCGGAACAACTTCCGGCGCATCTGGCTGCGGGCCATCGGCGCGGCCGGCCTCGGGGACGTGCACTTCCACGATCTGCGGCACACCGGGAACACCCTCGCCGCGACGGGCGGGGCTTCCACTCGGGAGCTGATGCACCGCATGGGGCACTCGTCGGTGCGGGCCGCGCTGATCTATCAGCACCTCGTCAACGGCCGCGACCACGAGATCGCCGGGCACGTGGACGACCAGATCCGGCGAGTGAAGGGGACCGGCGCCGATCCATCTGGCACGTGAGTGGCACGCCGCCCCTCACCAGGGGCGAACGATCAAGGCCCAGGCATCCGGACTCATGCCGGACGACCTGGGCCTTTGCCATGTGCTGGGGCTGGTGGGCGTGGACGGTTTCGAACCGCCGACATCTGCCTTGTAAGGGCAGCGCTCTACCGCTGAGCTACACGCCCGCTGGACATGCGAAAGCACACCCTACCCTGCCATACCCCCTGCCCGGCAATCGCACGCGCGCGTCAGGAGTAGGTCACGCGGAGTTCCTTCACCCCGTTCAGCCAGGGGGAGCGGAGGCGGCGGGGGGTGCCGGCGAGGCGGATGGCGGGGGAGGCGTCGGCGATGGCGCGGAAGATCAGGTCGATCTCGAGGCGGGCGAGGCCGGCGCCGAGGCAGAAGTGGGGGCCGCCGCCGCCGAAGCCGAGGTGGGGGTTGGGGTCGCGGGTGATGTCGAACGTGCCGGGGGCGGTGAAGACCTCCGGGTCGTGGTTGGCGGAGGCGTAGAAGAGGCCGACGCGGTCGCCGGCGGCGATCTGGGCGCCGCCGAGTTCCGTGTCACGGGTGGCGGTGCGCTGGAAGGACGTGACCGGGGTGGCCCAGCGGACGATCTCGTCGGCGGCCGTGCGGGGGCGCTCGGCGCGGAAGAGCTCCCACTGCTCCGGGTGGGTGAGGAAGGCGTGCATGCCGTGGGTGATGGCGTTGCGGGTGGTCTCGCTGCCCGCGACCGCAAGGACGAGGACGAAGAAGCCGAACTCGTCGCCGGTCAGATTGCCCTCGTCCGCGGCGGCGACGAGCGCGGTGACGATGTCGTCGGCGGGGCGGGCCTTGCGCTCGGCGGCCATGTTCATGGCGTACGAGACGAGCTCGATGGAGGCCTGCGCGGCGGTCTCCTCGGTGACGGCGAGTTCGGGGTCGTCGTAGCCGGTCATCCGGTTGGACCACTCGAAGATCCTGGCCCGGTCCTCCTGGGGGACGCCGATGAGTTCGGCGATCGTCTGCAGGGGCAGCTCGCTCGCGATGTCGGTGACGAAGTCGCCGCTGCCCCGGGCGGCGGCCTCGGCGACGATGCGGCCGGCGCGCTCGCGCAGGGCGTCCTCCAGGGCGCGGGTGGCGCGCGGGGTGAAGCCGCGCTGCACGATCCGGCGCAGCCGGGTGTGTTCGGGCGGATCCGTGTTGAGGATGATCAGCCGCTGGGCGTCGATCCGGTCGCGCCGCATGTGCTCGTGGAAGCGGATGATCGCGGTGTTGGCCCGGGAGGAGAAGACCTCCGGGTCGGTGGACACCGCCGTCACGTCGGCGTGCCGGGTGACCGCCCAGTAGCCGTCGTCGCCGAAGCCGGCGAGGCCGTGCGGCTGGGGGATCCAGGCGACGGGGGCGCTCTCCCGGAGGGCGGCGAACTCGGGGAGCGGGACGCGCTCCTGGTTGAGGCCGGGGTCGGTGAAGTCGAAGCCGTCGGGGAGGGCGGGGCAGGAGCCACGGGCGTGGCCGGTGGTGGCGGACATCGGAGGCCGGCTTTCGGCAGGTGGTGGAGGTCGACGGCCGTTCCGAAATATGACGTACCGTCAGCTATGGATGTCGACGGTAGTTGCGGCCCCGCCTCGTCGCAAGGACCTCACGCGCGTCCTCGTTCCTCGTGCACACCCCTTGCGCCCCTGTACCGGCGGTAAGCAGACTGCCTGGCGGAACGAACTGGAACGCGTACGAGCCGCCGCCGTGGAAGGGCGAGGTACATGGCCGCTGAACCCGTCATCGTCGAAGCCGTACGCACCCCCATCGGCCGGCGCGGCGGCGCGCTCGCCGGCCTCCACCCCGCCCACGTGCTCGGCCAGACGTACCGCGAACTGCTGGCCCGCACCGGGGTCCAGCCCGACGCCGTGGAGCAGATCGTCAGCGGCACCGTCACACAGGCCGGGGAGCAGGCGATGAACCCGGCGCGCACCGCGTGGCTGGCCGGCGGCCTGCCGTACGAGACCGCGGTGACGACCGTCGACTGCCAGTGCGGCTCCTCGCAGCAGGCCAACCACATGGTCGCCAACATGATCGCGGCCGGGGTGATCGACATCGGCATAGGCTGCGGCGTGGAGGCCATGTCGCGGGTGCCGCTGGGCAGCGACTCCCGGCAGGGACCGGGCAATCCCCTGCCGGACGAGTGGAACGTCGACCTGCCCACCCAGTTCGAGGCCGCCGAGCGCATCGCCCGGCGCCGCGGACTGACCCGGGAGCACGTGGACGGGCTCGGGCTGATCTCCCAGGAACGGGCGGCGCGCGCCTGGGCGGAGGAGCGCTTCAAGCGGGAGACCTTCGGGGTGCAGGTGCCCACCACCGAGGAGGAGCGGCTCGCCGGACAGGGCATGGGGCGGCTGTTCGACCGGGACGAGGGGCTACGCGACACCGGCATGGAGGTGCTGGCCGGGCTGAGGCCGATCATGCCGGCCGCCGTGCACACCGCCGGGAACTCCTCACAGATCTCCGACGGCGCGGCGGCCGTGATGTGGGCGTCCAAGCGGACGGCGCGGGCACTGAAGCTGCGCCCGCGGGCCCGGATCGTGGCCCAGGCGCTGGTCGGCGCGGATCCGCGCTTCCACCTCGACGGGCCGATCGACGCGACGCGGGCCGTGCTCGGCAAGGCGGGCATGACCCTGGACGACATCGACCTCGTCGAGATCAACGAGGCGTTCGCCTCCGTGGTGCTCTCGTGGGCACGGGTCTTCGACCAGGACCTGGAGAAGGTCAACGTCAACGGCGGTGCCATCGCGCTGGGTCATCCGGTGGGGGCGACGGGCGCTCGCCTGATCACCACGGCGCTGCACGAACTGGAGCGTATGGATGGCGAGTTCGCCCTGATCGCGATGTGCGCGGGTGGTGCGCAGGCGACCGGGACGATCATCCAGCGGATCTGAGTGCGAGGGCGGCGGCGACCGGGCGCCTGGCGGGCCGTCAGATACGGGTCCTGCGCCCCGCGAGCAGCACGCCGAGACAGAGCACGACGACGAGCCCTGTGCCGGCCAGCCACCACACCGAGCCGCCCCCCGAGGACTCGGCGCGCTGCTCCGGAGGGGGCACGAGGGCGCTGAGCCGGGTGACGGGGTCGCGGGTGGGATTGCCGGTCGCGTATGCGGCCAGGGCCAGTTGGGCTAGCGCGGCGGGGTTGTCCTGCGACCAGCCCTCGCCGTGGGCGGCCAGCCAGTTGTAGGTGTCCCGGGCGGCGTCGAGATGGCCGCCGGCGGCGAGGGCGACCACCGCGTCGGCGGTGGTGGCGAAGTCGGGCATCTGCGGTCCGGAACTGAAATAGCCGCCGCCCGCACTCAGTTGGCGCACCAGCCAGGCGGCGCCCGCGTCGGCGGCGCTGCCCGCGCAGGCCGTGCGCGGCGGCATGTCCTGGGCGGGAGCCTCGACCACGAAGCCGGCGCCCTCGGCCGCGCGCACCGCGTCCGCGGTGGCCTTGGCGTCCGCCGCCGGCGCGCCGGTGCCCGACTGCCGCTGGTGGGTGAAGGCGCCGCCGTCCTTGTGCCCGCAGGGCAGTTGCAGGGAGCGCAGGGCGTCGTACGGGCTCATCCCGTCCGTGGTCACGGACTTCACATCGGTCCCGGCCGCCTTGAGCGCGCCGATGGCGACGCCGGTGGAGCCCGCGTCGGTGGCGCCCCCGGGGTTGTAGGACCAGCCGCCGTCCCGGTTCTGCACCTTGGCGAGCCAGTCGGCGCCCCGCTTGGCGGCGAAGTCCTCGCCGTAGGCGGCCAGTGCCTGCACGGCTATGCCGGTGGCGTTGGTGTCCTCGGCCCCGGTGTCGCAGGGCACGGTGGGGTCCGCCCGGTACGAGGCGAAGCCGCCGTCCGCGCACTGCTGCCCGGCCAGCCAGTCCACCGCCCCCTCGGCGGGCGGGGTGTCCGCCGCGTGCAGCGCGAGCAGCGCGTACGACTGGCGCCACACGCCGTCGTACGTGGGATCCGCCGCGCCGTACAGCGCGGCGGGGCGCGTCGCGGGGGCCGGCGAGGCGGCGATCGCCAGGGTGCTGAAGGCGGCCAGGACCGCCGCCGAGGTGCGGCGCAGAGGCATCGGCGGGTGCCTTTCGGTCGAGCGGTCGCGCGCGGCGGGAGGGCGCGGGACACGGCACCGGACGGGTCGTTCGAGCACACTTTAACCGGATGCCGGTACCTCGATGTGGCCACCCCGTGCGGCGATGATCACATGACCCTCACAACGCCCTTACCGGAACGACTCATACCGCCGCGTATGCGACCGGGCCCGTGCCCGGCCCGGCCCCGCGCAGGCTGCGCCGCGAGCGGTGCCGTCGCCGTGCTCCATGGGCCATGGCGACTGGAACGGGTATCAGTTCCGTGGCGGGGTCGTTCTCCGACGATGCGTCAGCGGGGCAGGGCGCGGCCGCCGCGGACACGAACGGGGATCGCCGGACCCGCCCGAGCCCCCCGGCGCCGTCGAGCCCATCCCGGCGACGCGACATCCGCGCGCCACCGCGCCGTTCCGCCCTGCACGCCCGCTCCCGCACGCCCGCTCCCGCACGCCCGCTCCCGCACGCCCGCTCCCGCACGCCCGCTCCCGCACGCCCGCTCCCGCACGGTCGGCGCTCAGCCCGCGGCCGGCTCCGGGGGAGCGGTGAGGTCGATCAGGCGGCAGACGGTCTCCAGGTCGATCTTGACCTGGGCGATCGAGGAACGGCCCGAGAGCCAGGTGACGAGCGTCGAGTGCCAGGTGTGCTCGATGACCCGGATCGCGGACAGCAACTCGGCGCTCGGCGGCCCGTCCAGCCGCATCGCGTCGAGGATGATCGCCGTCGTCAGCCGTGACACCGCGTCCACTTCGGGACTGACCGAGCGGTCCGCGAAGGTCAGGGCGCGCACCATCGCGTCCGCGAGGTGCGGCTCCCGCTGCAGGGCGCGGAACGCCCGGACCAGCGTCTCGGCCACCCGCTCCGCCGGCCCGGCGGCCGTGGGCGGGCGCTTGCGCAGCGCCTCGTGGAGGTGTTCCAGCTGGTCCTGCATCGTGGCGACCAGCAGGTGGATCTTGGAGGGGAAGTAGCGGTACAGCGTGCCCAGCGCGACGTCCGAACGCTCGGCGACCTCGCGCATCTGCACGGCGTCGAAGCCGCCCCGGCCGGCGAGCGCCGCGCTGGTGCGCAGGATGCGGCGGCGGCGCGCTTCCTGGCGCTCTGTCAGCTGCACCGGGGACGGCTGGGGAGCTGCGGTCATCTGGCCCAATCCGGTGTGCGGCGCGGAGATGCCCCCCAGATTACCGCGCCTTCCCCGCCCGCGGCGGGCTGCCCGGAGCTCGCCGGGCCCCCGTCAAGAGACCCTCAGGAGTCCTCAGGAGCCCTCAAGAGCCCCGCCGGAGGCCCTGCCAAGGGCTCTCTCCGGCCACGCCGCCGGGCGGCCGTGAACGGTGTGCCGGGGGATTTCCCGGCGGGGTCCCGCACAGTGGCGCGAATCACCTGTCCCGGCCCAGGGTGCCCACGCCGGGGCAGGTATCTTCAAGCTCTCGGGCAACTCCCGAGTAACCGAATCTGAAACTTGTTCTAGCGAGGCGCGGGCGGCTACGCTCCGGCCGAAGTGCAGTGAGAAGGGGGCCGGGAGTGACCGCAGAGGCCAGGCCGCTCCGGATCGCGCTGCTCACCTACAAGGGGAACCCGTTCTGCGGGGGCCAGGGCGTCTACGTCCGCCACTTGTCCCGCGAACTCGCCCGCCTGGGCCACCGCGTCGAGGTGATCGGCGCCCAGCCCTACCCCGTCCTGGACGTCGTCGACGACCCCGATGGCGCAGTGACCCTCACCGAACTTCCGAGCCTCGACCTCTACCGCCAGCCGGACCCCTTCCGCACGCCGGGGCGCGGCGAGTACCGCGACTGGGTCGACGCCCTCGAGGTCGCCACGATGTGGACCGGGGGCTTCCCCGAGCCGCTGACGTTCAGTCTGCGGGCCCGCCGCCATCTGGCCGCCAGGCGCGGTGCCTTCGACGTCGTCCACGACAACCAGACGCTCGGTTACGGCCTGCTCGGCGGCCCCGGCGCGCTCGGCGCGCCGCTGGTGACGACCGTCCACCACCCGATCACCGTCGACCGGCAGCTGGAGCTGGACGCCGCGCAGGGCTGGAAGCGCCGTGCCTCGGTGCGCCGCTGGTACGGCTTCACACGGATGCAGAAGCGGGTCTCCCGCCGGCTGCCCTCGGTGCTCACCGTCTCCGGCACCTCCCGCCAGGAGATCGTCGACCACCTCGGGGTGCGCGAGGACCGGGTGCACGTGGTGCACATCGGCGCCGACACCCGGCTGTTCTCGCCCGACCCGTCGGTGCCCGAGGTGTCCGGCCGGATCGTCACCACCTCCAGCGCCGACGTCCCGCTCAAGGGCCTGATCCACCTCGTGGAGGCGCTCGCGAAGGTCCGCGCCGAGCAGCCCGACGCGCACCTGGTCGTGGTCGGCAATCGCGCCGACGACGGCCCGGTCGCCGCGGCCATCGAACGCCTCGGCCTCTCCGGCGCCGTGCGGTTCGTCAAGGGCATCAGCGACGCGGAACTGGTCGACCTGGTGCGCAGCGCGCAGGTCGCCTGTGTGCCCTCGCTGTACGAGGGCTTCTCGCTGCCCGCCGCCGAGGCCATGGCGACCGGCACGCCGCTCGTCGCCACCACCGGCGGCGCCATCCCCGAGGTGGCCGGCCCCGACGGCGAGACCTGCCTGGCCGTTCCGCCGGGCGACTCCGGCGCGCTGGCCGCCGCGCTCGGCCGGCTGCTGGCCGACTCCGGGCTGCGCCGCCGGCTCGGCCGCGCCGGCCGGGAACGCGTCCTGGCCCGTTTCACCTGGGAGCGGGCCGCCATCGGCACCGCGGAGCACTACCGCGCGGTGATCGAGGCCGCCGGGGGCCCGCGACCCCGCCCCGTACGCACCCCCGCACGCACCCCCGCCCCGCAGGCGACGCGGATCTGATGCCGCGCCGCACACGACCGCCGCAAGAGAAAGGCGACGCTCCGTGCTGACCGTCGATTTTTCCCGGTTCCCCCTCGCCGCGGGGGACCGCGTCCTGGACCTCGGGTGTGGCGCGGGCCGCCATGCCTTCGAGTGCTACCGGCGCGGTGCGGACGTGGTCGCCCTGGACCGCAACGGCGAGGAGATCCGCGAGGTCGCCAAGTGGTTCGCCGCCATGAAGGAGGCCGGCGAGGCCCCGGCCGGCGCGACCGCCACCGCCATGGAGGGCGACGCGCTCAGCCTGCCCTTCCCCGACGACAGCTTCGACCGGGTCATCATCTCCGAGGTCATGGAGCACATCCCGGACGACAAGGGCGTGCTGGCCGAGATGGTCCGGGTCCTCAAGCCGGGCGGGCTGATCGCGATCACCGTGCCGCGCTACGGCCCGGAGAAGGTCTGCTGGGCGCTGTCGGACGCGTACCACGAGGTCGAGGGCGGTCACATCCGGATCTACCGGGCCGACGAACTGCTCGGCAAGATCCGTGAGGCGGGCCTGCGCCCCTACGGCTCCCACCACGCGCACGCGCTGCACTCCCCGTACTGGTGGATCAAGTGCGCGGTCGGCGTGGACAACGACAAGGCCCTGCCGGTGAAGCTGTACCACAAGCTGCTGGTGTGGGACATCATGAAGAAGCCGCTGGCCACCCGGCTCGCCGAGAACGCGCTCAACCCGCTGATCGGCAAGAGCTTCGTCGCCTACGCGACCAAGCCGCACGCCCCGAAGGCGGGCGTCGACGCGTGAGGCGGACCGAACACCTCGTCCTGCCCGGCGTCCTGACCTCGCAGCAGGCAGCGGCCACCGTCGCCGGCATCGCGGCGGCGCAGCGCCCCGACGGCGCCATACCGTGGTTCGACGGCGGCCACCTCGACCCGTGGGACCACGTCGAGGCCGCCATGGCGCTGGACGCCGCGGGCGAGCACGACCGTGCCGACGCGGCCTACACCTGGCTCGCCCGCCGCCAGAACCAGGACGGCTCCTGGTACGCGGCGTACGGCTACGCCGACGGCGCCGAGGGCGAGCCCACCGACCGGGGCCGGGAGAGCAACTTCTGCGCCTACATCGCGGTCGGCATCTGGCACCACTACCTGTCCACCGGGGACGACGCGTTCCTGGAGCGGATGTGGCCGGTGCTGTACGCGGCGATCGAGTACGTGCTGGAGCTGCGGCTGCCCGGCGGCCCGATCGCCTGGAAGCGGGAGGAGGACGGGACGTACCCGCACGAGGCGCTGCTGACCGGCTGCTCCTCGATGTACCAGGCGCTGCGCTGCGCGCTGGCGGTCGCCGAGCACCGCGAGGACCCGCAGCCCGACTGGGAGCTGGCCGCCGGCGCGCTGGGGCACGCCGTGCTGAGCCACCCCGAGCGGTTCCTGGACAAGGACCGCTACTCGATGGACTGGTACTACCCGATCCTCGGCGGCGTGCTGCGCGGCGCGGTCGCCAAGGAGCGCCTGGAGTCCCGCTGGGACGACTTCGTCGTGCCCGGTCTCGGTGTGCGCTGCGTCGTCCCCAACCCGTGGGTGACCGGCGGTGAGAGCGCCGAACTCGCCCTCGCCCTCTGGGCGATGGGCGAGTCCGACCGCGCGGTGGAGATCCTCGCCGCGATCCAGCACCTGCGGGCCGAGGACGGCATGTACTGGACCGGGTACGTCTTCGAAGGGGATGCCGAAACGGGCGACGCCCCGGCGTTCTGGCCGCAGGAGCGTACGACCTGGACCGCGGGCGCCGTGTTGCTGGCCGTCGCCGCCCTGGGAGGGGACGAGGCGACGACGGCGGTCTTCGGGGGCGACCGGCTTCCCCTGGGGCTCGTTCCGGAGGCCGCGGGCTGCTGCTCCGGCGGCTGAGCCCGGCCGGGGGGCCGGCGCCGTCGTCGGTGTGCCGGGTGTCAGGCCCGGTTGACGCGTCCTGCCACGGCGTGCCCGATGATCAGGTAGACCGCCGCCGGCAGGCCGTAGTTCAGCAGGGTGCGCGCCCACGCCGAATCGGGGGAGAAGATGTTGTGGGCCCAACCGCCGAGCCAGGTCGCCATGTCGTGGATCCACTCCACGAGGTCGTTCGCCCGGTTGGCGTCGAGCATCCACAGCACGATCCACAGGATCAGGATGAATGCCGCCACATCCGCCACGACCATGATGATCGTGGCGGCGAGATTGCCGCGATATCGTCTGGACATACCTGCCGTGTTGCCCCGATCGGGTGATGCAAACGTCCGGCCCCGGCCACTGCGTGACTCCCCGTACGGCCCGCTGCGCTGGCCGGACACCGGACCCCGGGTGAGGATGCGAACACGCACCGCATCCCCCTCCGGAGAGTCCCACATGCCCCTGCGCCGCGTCCTGACCGCCTTTCTGATGGCGGGTCTGCTCCTCCTTGTTCCCGCCTGCGGCGGCGACTCCGACACGACCGGCAGTGCCGGCACCGCGAGCCCGACGGCCTCGGCGCAGAAGCAGAAGCTGGCCAAGACCCGCTTCGTGGCCAATGCCGGCCTCGCCGCCGGCGCCACCTACCAGTGGATCGTCAAGCCCTACCGGGCGGGCAAGTTCAAGAAGGGCGCCGACGGCCGCAAGACCGCGCTGGTCAAGGCGGGACTGGCCGGGGCGTTCGCGTACAACCGGCTCAAGGCCGCCTCGGTCAACGCCAAGTCCGACCCCACCCTGTCCAAGCTGGTCGCGCCGCTGACGACCGGCATCGACGCGCTGAAGGACCTGCCGTCGAAACTGCGCAAGGGCGAGGGCACGGACGACGTCGTCAGCACCTTCCAGGACACCATCGGCAACGTGAAGTCCGCCGGCCAGCAGGGCGGCGCCAAGGTCACTGACCAGGTCCCCTCGCTGAGCCAGCTCGCGGCCGGCTGACTCCGCGCCGTCCCGGCGGGCCCGCCCCCCCCGGAAGCGACAGAGCCGTGTCCCGGACCGTGTGTACGGTCCGGGGCACGGCTCCCGTGTGTCGCGCTGTCAGGCCTGCTGCGTGGGGCTCGCCACGGGGGTGGCAGCCGGCGCGGGCACCGTGCCCGCCGCGTCGTAGGCGGGCGGCGCCGGGGGCGCCATCATCTGCTGCGGGGCGGCGGGAACCCTGGTCCGGGCGGCCAGCGCGCGGAAGAAGTTGATGACCACGAAGACCGGCAGGATGAACGCCTTGAAGAAGATGACGTACTCGCCGCCGTGGAAGATGAATCCGAGGTAGATGCCGTAGCCGGTGAAGGCGAGACCGGCGAGCACGTTGAAGGCGCGCCAGCCGCGGCTGAGGCCTGTGGAGTTGACCGCGCCGATGACGATCATCGCGATGCCGCTGACCATCAGGAGTACGACGTACCAGGAGAAGAGCGGTTAGGCGCTGAAGTCGAGATTCACTGTGTTTCCCGTGTGCAGATGTGGCGATCGTGTGATCGCGGGACAGACGCGTACCTTACCTGTCCCTGTCAAAGCTCATATGTTTTATTTACCTGCGCTTGGGAAAGAACTTCGCCCCACCGGCGGGCCGGTGGGGCGAAGTTGGTGAAGCGTGCCGGAACGGGTCAGCCGCGCTGGATGCCGCTGGTGTCCTGGAGGACGCCGCGGCGGCCGTCCTGGGTCTGGGCGACGAGCGACTGGCCGTGCTGATCGACCGCCAGGTACCAGGTGCCCGGGGTGAGTTCGGCGATCGGGGAGCCCGAGCCGTCTTCGGCGTACAGCGGGCGCGCCACCGGCACCGCGAACCAGAACGCGGCGAACTCCGCAGCGGGCTGCTGGGGCTGCGACGGCTGCTGCTGCTGCGGGTAGCCGTACTGCGGCGCGCTGCCGCCGCCGAAGGACTGGTCGGGGGCGGGCTGCTGCCCGGGGTAGCCGTAGCCGGTCTGCCCCGTCTGCTGGGCGCCCGGGTAGGGCTGGCCCGGCTGCCCGTACGGCTGCGGCTGGGGCTGCTGCGGGCGCGGCGCCGGCAGCAGACCCGCCTTGAGGGCCGGCAGGCCCTGCAGGGAGAGCAGTATCACCGCGGCCAGCGCGGCGGCGGCGATGAACGACAGGTAGGCGCCGGCACCCAGCTCCCACGCCTCCTGGCCGTTGAACAGCGACCACAGGGCGTCCCACGCCGCGGCGACCGCGAGCACCGCGCCCCACTGCTCCAGACCGATGCCGAGCACCTTGCGGCCCTCGGGCTGGAAGCGGGCGGCGATGAACAGCCCCGCGGCGATCAGGCCCAGCAGGTGCACCGACGGCAGCAGCGGGAACAGCTCGCTCTTCCACGCGCTGGCCCCGCACTCGTCGGAGCTGCATCCCTTGAGCGTGTAGAAGTTCAGGAACGAGGCGATCAGCAGCAGGAGCGCCGCGCCGATCACCGCGCCGTCTCCTCGGGTGAGGGAGCGGTTATTCACTAGGGGTCCTTGTCAGTCGTCTCGTCGTCGCTCTAGCCACGTGTTTCCCATCGTATGGGGGGTGTTGCCGGCGGATGCGACCGGTACGGGCTCCGGTGACACGATCGGGACCCAACGCTCACCTGCCGCTCACCCGCGGCCCTCCAAGTACGCCGTGATGCCGTCCGCGATGCCCTGGGCGGCCTTCTGACGCCAGGCCGCGCTGGAGACCAGGGCCGCGTCCTTCGGGTCGCGCATGTTGCCGCACTCGATGAACACCTTCGGCACCCTGCTGAGGTTGAGCCCGCCCAGGTCGCCGCGGACGTCCAGGCCCGATCCGCCGCCGATGTAGTTGGACGGCTTGGTGCCGGTCGCGTCCCCGAAGTGGTCCCGCAGGGCGGTGCCGAGCAGCCGGGAGGGCTTGGTGATCGCCCGGGTGTCCGCGACGCCCTTGTGGACGGAGGCGGGCAGGATGACGTGGTAGCCGCGGTTGCCCGCCGCCGAACCGTCGGCGTGCACCGACACCACCGCGTCCGCCTTCGCGTTGTTGCCGATCCTGGCCCGCTCGTCGATGCACGGGCCGTAAGGGCGGTCGCCGTCCTGGGTGAGCTTCACCGTCGCACCCCGGTCCTGGAGCAGCTTGCGCACCCGGCGCGACACGTCCAGCGTGTACGACGCCTCCGGGTACCCGGCGTTGGTCGCGGTGCCGGTGGTGTCGCACTCCTTGCGGGCGGTGCCGATGTCGACCTTGCGGGCGATCTCGGTGGTGTGCCGGTTGTTCGTGGGGTTGTGGCCGGGGTCGAGCACGACGACCCGGCCGGCCAGCTGCCTGCCCGTCCGCGGGGGCCGGGACGGCGCCTTCGTGGGGTGGACGGACGGCCGCACCGATGGCAGCGCCGCCACGCTCTGCGGGACGTCGCTGTTGCGCCCCTGGTCCGCGGGGGCGCTCGCCGCGCCCCACACCAGCCACGCCGCCGTACATGTCGGTACCAGCGCCGCGGTCACGACCACGGCGGGGTTGCCCATCGTCTTGAACACGTCCGCGATGCTATCGGCCGGGTCCGGCTCCCGCGCCCGTACGCCGCAGGACATGCAGCGAACCGGTCACGGAGAGTTCCGTGAACGCCCCCGACTCAAGAGCCCGGCGGTAGATCCGCCACGGCGCCTGGCCGCCGTCGGCGGGGTCCGCGAACACGTCGTGGATCACCAGCAGGCCGCCCTCGGCGAGATGCGGCACCCAGCCCTCGTAGTCGTTCGTGGCGTGCTCGTCGGTGTGGCCCCCGTCGACGAAGACCAGGCTCAGCGGCTTCCCCCACACCGCGGCCACCTGCGGGGACCGCCCCACGACCGCGATCACGTACTCCTCCAGGCCCGCCGCGTGCAGGGTCCGCCGGAACGACGGCAGCGTGTCCATCCGGCCGACCTCCGGGTCCACCAGCGTCGGGTCGTGGTACTCCCAGCCGGGCTGCTGCTCCTCGCTGCCGCGGTGGTGGTCGACGGTGACGGCGACGGTCTTCGCCTCCCGCGCGGCGGCGGCCAGCAGGATCGTGGACCGGCCGCAGTACGTGCCGACCTCCAGCAGGGGCAGCCCGGGCAGCCGCGTGGCCGCGTCCGCGGCGGCGGCGTACAGGGCGAGGCCCTCGTGCGGGGGCATGAATCCCTTGGCCGCGGTGAATGCGGCGAGGGCGTCTGCGGGGGGTGTGGGCGTGAGCATGGGGCCTATCGTCCCCTATGGCCGTGGGGTTTTTTCCCCGCCCTCCCGCCCTCCCCCAACCTTCGGCCGGGGGTGCCCCCAGCCCTGTGAAGTCCGGGCGCCCCGGCGCGCGTGCGGGGTGGGCCGGGTTCGGGGCCTCCGGGGCTGCACGTCCTGGACTGGGATATTTACGTGCGTTTCCAGCACCTGCCTATCCCGTCCTGTCCCGGATGCTGCACACAAATATCCCGCAGCGTCCAGAACATCCACCCCTACGACCCCGCCCCCTCGGTTTCGTCATGCGCCTGATCCCCAGTGGGGGGTGGAAGACAGCCATGGCAGAGGCAGAGGGTCGGTGCGGCGACACATCAGCCGCCCAGCCGTCACCGCCCACACACCGTGGGGCTGTCTCCAGGCAACCGCAGCCACCCCGGACTGCCTCCATACCCCTCCTGGGGATCAGGCGCGAACACTACGGAGGGGGCGGGGTCGTAGGGGTGGGCGTTCTGGACTGTGGAGCATATTTGTGTGCGGTATCCGGGCAGGGATGGGATGAGCAGGTGCTGGAAACGCACGTAAATGTGCTGTCCAGAATGGCCAGCCCCGGAGGCCCCGCACCCGGCCCACAAACCACGCGCGTCGGGGTCACTGACTTCACAGGGCTGGGGGCACCCCCGGCCGAAGGTTGGGGGAGGGAGGGCGGGCGGGGAAAAGACCAGGTCAGAGCCAGCCGTGGTGGCGGGCCGCACGGACCGCCTCCATACGATTCCGGGTACCGGTCTTCCCGATCGCGGAGGACAGATAGTTCCGCACCGTGGACTCCGAGAGCCGCACCCTCGCCGCGATGTCCGCCACCGTCGCCCCGTCGACCGCCGCGTTGAGGACGTCCTGCTCGCGCGCGGTCAGCGGGCTCGCCCCCGTGCTGAGGGCGGCGACCGCCAGGGCCGGGTCGATGACCTGGTGCCCGGCCAGGACGCGGCGGATGGCCGCGGCCAGTTCCTCGACGGGGCCGTCCTTGACGAGGAAGCCCGCCGCGCCTGCGTCCATCGCGCGCCGCAGGTAGCCGGGGCGGCCGAAGGTGGTGAGGATGAGCACCTTGCAGGAGGGCAGCCGCTCCCGCAGGTCCGCCGCCGCGTCGAGGCCGCTGCGGCCGGGGAGCTCGATGTCGAGCAGCGCGACGTCCGGCCGGGCCTCCAGCGCGGCGGCCACGATCTCGTCGCCCGCGGCGACCTGCGCGACGACCTGGATGTCGTCCTCCAGGTCGAGCAGCAGGGCGAGGGCCCCGCGCATCATGCCCTGGTCCTCCGCCAGCAGGACCTTCACGACGCCGTCGGCGCTGCTCATGCGGCCTGTTCCTCCTCCACCGGAAGCTCCGCGACCACCCGGAACCCGGTGCGCGGCGCCGCCCCCGCCCGCAGGGAGCCGCCCGCCGCGGCCAGCCGCTCGGTGAGGCCCTTCAGACCCGAACCGGAGGTGGTCGGCTCCGAGCCTACGCCCTGCCCGTCGTCGGTGATCTCCAGCCGCACCTGCCCACCGCCGCTGGCCAGTTCGATCCGGCAGGAGGCCGCGCCGCTGTGCCGTACGACGTTGGTGACCCCTTCCCGTACGACCCAGCCCAGCAGCGCCTCGGTCTGCGGCGGCAGGGGCGGGCCGGTCTCCACGACGACCGCCTCGACGCCGGCGGCGGTGAGCGCCGAGCGGGCCCGGTCCAGCTCGGTGGACAGGCTGCCCTCGCGGTAGCCGGTGACCGCCTCGCGGATCTCGGTGAGGGCCTGCCGGCCGACCGCCTCGATGTCGGCGACCTGGGCCAGGGCGGCGTCGATGTCGCGCGGGGCGAGCCGGCGCGCGGCCTCGGACTTCACGACGACCACCGAGAGGGTGTGGCCCAGCAGGTCGTGCAGGTCGCGGGAGAAGCGCAGCCGCTCCTCGGCGACCGCGTGCCGGGCCAGCTCCTGCCGGGTGGCCCGCAGTTGCGCGACGGCGTCGAAGAGCCGGAGCATCGCGGCCGTCACCAGGCCCGAGATCAGCGATCCGTAACCCATCGAGACGCCGTTCCACAGGTCGTCGCTGCGCCAGCCGGAGACCAGGCCCGCAGAGAGGGCCAGGCCGACGAGGATCAGGCCCATGTGACGGCCCCGCACCACGATCCCGACGGCCAGCGACAGCAGCGGGAAGAACAGCAGCCAGCTGCCGCCGTAGCCGATGGCGAGCGCGTACGTGAGGGCGCCCAGCGGGAGCAGCAGCAACTGCGGCACCCCACGGGCCACGGCATAGGGCTTGAAGGCGGTGAACGCGATCGCGACATAGAGGGAGTTGAAGGCCAGCAGGCCGAGCCCGCCGAGCCAGGGGTTGGACGCGTCGCCCTGGAGGAGGTGGGACAGCGCGCCCACCCCCATCAGCAGCCAGGGCAGGAAACTCAAGGGGGTCGGGGCCTTGAGGTCCTCGATCGCCTCCGAGATGTCCCGCGGGCCGCGCGGGCGCCGCCGCTCCCACTCGTGCCGGGCGCGGGTCGTCCACGGCACCCGTGCCGCCTTGCACTCCTCCGACGCGGCCATGGCCGGCCTCCCTTCCTCGTGCGTGTCCTCGTGGGTGCCCAGGGGGTTCATCACACGGTGCGTGCCGAGCGCCGGTAGGCATACGTCGCGTACGCGCCGAACACCGCCGTCCAGCCCGCCAGTACCGCGACGGTGCCCAGGTGCGGAGCCGTTCCGCCGGTGACGCTCCAGCCGAGCTCCCCGAAGCGGTGGGACGGGGTCCAGCGGGAGACCGCCCGCAGCCAGCCGGGGAAGAGCGAGGTGGGGAACCACAGTCCGCCGACCACCGAAAGGCCGAGGTTGCAGGCGACGTTGACCACGCCGGTGGTCTGTGCGGTCAGCCGGTAACCGTTGCCGAGCCCGAGCAGAGTGAAGGGAGCCGTGCCGGCCCACAGCAGGCCGGCGATCGCGCCCCACTGCCACAGCCGCAGGTCCACGCCGTTGACGAGACGTCCGGCCAGCAGGACGGCGAGGATGGCGGGGAGCACAGTGACCGAGCCGCTGAGGCAGCGCCCGACGACCACCTGGGAGGGCGACATCGGGGTGATGCGCAACTGGCGCAGCCAGCCGTGCCCCTTGTCCTCGGCGACGCCGGTGCCGGCGGCCAGGGCCGAGCCCAGTGCCCCGTACGCGGCCATGCCGATCATCGCGGCCAGGGCGGCGGCCTTGTCCTCCTCGGAGCCGGAGACGCCGAGGTTGGTGAAGAGCAGGTACATCATGACGGGCATGCCGACCCCGAAGATCACGAAGCCGGTGTCCCGCAGGGTGCGGCGGATCTCCAGCGTGACGTAGGCGAGCAGCATCAGACGTTCTCCTCTTTGAGGACGGTCGGGGTGGGGAGGAAGCCGGCCGGCGCGGCGTCGGCGTCGGCGTCGGCGTTCCGCGAGGTGAGGGAGAGGAACGCGTCCTCGAGGCTGGCCGCGGTGACCTCCAGGCCGCGGATCATGCGGCGCTCGGCGAGCGCGACCACGGTGGCGTCGGAGTCGGAACTGCGCAGGTGGGCACGGTCGCCGCGGATCTCCACGGAGACCACGCCGGGCAGTTGCCGCAGGCCCTCGGTGGCGGCGCCCGCCAGGTCGAAGGCGACCAGGTTGCCGCCGACCGCGCGCTTGATGTGCTCGCCGCTGTCGTCGGCGACGATCCGGCCGCGGTCGATGACGACGATCCGGTCGGCGTTCTCGTCCGCCTCCTCCAGGTAGTGCGTGGAGAACAGGACGGTGTTGCCGCGCGCGGCGTAGGCCCGCATGGAGTCCCAGAAGGCCCGCCGGGCCTCGACGTCGAGGGCGGCGGTCGGCTCGTCCAGCACGACCAGTTCGGGGTTGCCGACCAGCGCCACGGCGAAGCGCACGCGCTGTGCCTGTCCGCCGGAGAGCCGGTCGGCCCTGCGGTCGGCGAAGCCGGTGAGCCCGGCCAGCTCCATGGCCTCGGCGACGGGCAGCGGGGCCGGGTAGGTGCGGGCCACGAAGGTGAGCAGCTCCCGGACGGTGACCCGGGGGATCGGCCGGCCGTCCTGCAGCATCGCGCCGACCTTCCCGGCCCGCACCGCCTCCTGCGGGGTGCCGCCGAAGAGCCGGACCTCGCCGCTGTCCGGGCTGTCGAGCCCCAGCAGGAGGCTGATCGAGGTGGACTTGCCGGCCCCGTTGCGGCCGAGCAGGGCCACGGACTCGCCGCGCCGGATCTCCAGGTTCACCTCGTCCACGGCGCGCACCGCGCCGAAGGTCTTGACCGCCCGGGTGAAGCTCACAGTCGTCGTCATGCCGACGACGGTACGGGGGGAGGGCAAGGCGGGGGCAGAGGGGAAAGTACGCGGTTCCCCAGGACAAATGTCATGGGTGGCGCCATGGCTGACGAGGCGTCAGGCGGGTGCTCCGCCTGAGCGGGTCGTCCCGCTCGTGGGCTCGGCTTCCCGGGTGGTGCGGGAAGCGAGGCACCTTGCCCGGCGGTGACGCCCGCGCGGGCGGGACCGCAAGACCCGGCCGGGGGCGACGGGGCCACCCAAGCGGGCCCCCGCCTGTGCGACAACCCCCACCACAACCGGCACGATCCCGCGGG
>NZ_JBHXSO010000075.1:0-29520 GCF_042714775.1 Streptomyces sp. NPDC058691
ACCGGCGCCCCAACGCCAACGTCGACCCCTACACCGTCACCCGCCTCATCGTCGACACCTGCTGCACCGCCCTGGAAAAGGCCGACCTCGTCTGACGACCGGCCATGACGAACCGGTGCGCCCGACTCCGCAGCAGGCGCACCGGCCCGCCTCCCGGCGGCACACCCCGTTCAACTCCGCCGCACCGCGGCGGGCTTCACAGATTCGGAGAGAGTTCGATGCCGAAGGGCTTCGACGCGGGCGACACCTCGTTCGTCCTCATCAGCGCGGCACTGGTCATGCTGATGACGCCCGGCCTGGCCTTCTTCTACGGAGGCATGGTCCGGGTCAAGAGCGTGCTGAACATGCTGCTGATGAGCTTCGTCAGCCTGGGCATCGTCAGCGTGCTGTGGGTGGCGTACGGCTACTCGCTCGCCTTCGGCGACGACGCCGGCGCCGGCCTGGTCGGCGACCTCGGTGTCGCCGGAATGAAGGGCATCACGGGCACCAGCCTGACCGGCACCATCCCGGTGTTCGCCTTCGCCGCCTTCCAGTTGATGTTCGCCGTCATCACCCCGGCCCTCATCAGCGGCGCGATCGCGGACCGCGCCAAGTTCGGCGCCTGGATGCTGTTCATCGTGCTCTGGGTGACCCTGGTGTACTTCCCCGTCGCCCACTGGGTCTGGCAGGCCGACGGCTGGATCTTCAAGCTCGGCGTGAAGGACTTCGCGGGCGGCACGGCCGTGCACATCAACGCCGGCATGGCCGCGCTGGGCGCGCTCCTGGTCCTGGGCAAGCGCGTCGGGTTCAAGAAGGAGCCGATGCGCCCGCACAGCCTGCCGCTGGTGATGCTCGGCTCGGGCCTGCTGTGGTTCGGCTGGTTCGGCTTCAACGCCGGCTCGGCCCTGGCCGCCAACGGCACCGCCAGCATCGCCTTCCTCAACACACAGGTCGCCACCGGCGCGGCCATGATGGGCTGGCTCGCCTGGGAACGCCTGCGCAGCGGCAGCTTCACCTCGCTCGGCGCGGCGTCCGGCGCGGTCGCGGGTCTGGTCGCCATCACCCCGGCCTGTGCCGCGGTGAACACCTGGGGCGCCATCGCCATCGGCGTGATCGCCGGTGTCGTCTGCGCCTGGGCCGTGGGGCTGAAGGACCGCTTCGGCTACGACGACTCCCTCGACGTGGTCGGCGTCCACGCCGTCGGCGGCCTCGCCGGCACGCTGCTCATCGGCGTCTTCGACACCACCGACGGGCTCGTGGCCGGTGAGGGCTTCGGGCAGTTGGGCAAGCAGGCCGTCGGCGCCTTCGCCGTGGCCGCCTACTCCCTGGTGATGTCCTGGCTGCTGGCCAAGGCCATCGACCTCACCGTCGGCTTCCGCGTCGCCCGCGACCACGAGGTCACCGGCCTCGACCAGGTCGTCCACGCGGAGACCGCCTACGACTTCGCCACCGTCAAGGAACTCCAACTGGCCTCACCGGCCACATCCGCGCACTGAGCGATCGCCCGCCCCGATGCCCGATGGCCGATGCCGGCACCGCAGGCAGCGGCCCGCGACCACCGAACGAGGAATCAGTGAATCCGACCACCGACGAACCCATGGCCGATGTGCGAGACATGTACATGGCGCACACCATGCTCCGCCGTGAATTCGGCCTGCTCCCGCAGCTCGTGCGGGACGTGGCACCGTACGACACCAAGCGTTCGGAAGTCGTGGGCGCACACGCCGAGCTCCTCTGCGGGATGCTGCACTTCCACCACGAGGGCGAGGACGTGATCCTCTGGCCGCTGCTCCACGAGCGGGGCGGGGAGGAGGCCGAGGCCATCGTGCCGGTGATGGAGGAGCAGCACCACGCCATCGAGGCCGCCCACGCCCAGGCGATGCGGCTGCTGCCGGAGTGGCGTTCCGCCGCGCGCGGCGGGCACGAGCTCGCCGAGGTGTTCGACCGGCTGCTGGCCGCGCTGCTGGAGCACATGACGATGGAGGAGCGGCGGATCCTCCCGCTGGCCGAGAAGTACGTCACCGCGGCCGAGTGGCGGCAGCTCGGTGAGCACGGCACGGGCGAGATGCCGAAGAAGGCACTCCCGCTCGCCTTCGGCATGGCGATGTACGAGGGCGACCCCGAAGTGATCAAGGCGGTCCTCGCCGAGGCCCCGGGGCCCGCGCGGCTGATCATGCCGTTCCTCGCGCCGCGGCTGTACGCCAGGCATGCCAAGCGGGTGCACGGCACCGCCACCCCGCCGCGCGTCATCGGCTGACGCGGGCCCGTCCGGGGCGTCGGGGTCCGGGCGCGCGTAACGCCGCGTCGCCCGGGTCCGGCTCGCCGGAAGTGGTCGGCATGCGGGGGGAGATCGGGGGCACATGACGGGCGACGAGCTTGTTCACAGGGAGGCGGCCATGGAGATCTCGGGCATCATCAGTGCCATCATCATCGGCGTGATCATCGGCATTCTGGGACGTCTGCTGGTCCCGGGACGCCAGCACATCGGCGTGATCTGGACCATTCTGATCGGTATCGTCGCGGCGCTGATCGGCTCGGCCATCGCGGCGGGCGTGGGCGTCGCGGACACCAAGGGCGTCGACTGGATCGAGTGGCTCATCCAGATCGCCCTGGCCGCGGTGGGCGTCGCCGCCCTGGACCGTGCGAAGGCGCATCGCTGACCCCGTTCGCGGACACCGCGCACCGAGGCCCGGGCCGTACGGCCCGGGCCTCGTCGTCTCTCACGCGCCGCCGGGTTCAGGACTCGTCGTCGTCCCCGCTGTCCTCATCCCCGCCGTCCCCGTCGTCTGCGTCGCTCTCGTCGTCGAAGAACTCGTCGATCGCCTCGGAGACCAGGTAGCCGCCGACCGCTCCGGCCGCCAGGCCGGCGGCGCCCGCGGCGACGGCGGTGCCCACGCCCATGCCGGACCCGTGGTGGTGGTCGTCGTGGTGTCCGCGGTCGTGGCCATGACCGTGGCCGTACGCCAGGGGGGAGCCGAAGCCGCCGTGATGGTCGGCCAGGCCCTGGATCCATGAGTCGACCTCGGCGGTCCAGTCGACGCGGGACACACTGTCGTGGTCGACGAGGAAACGGTTGACCTGGTCGTGCCCCTCGGAGAAGAGGCCGCCGCGCTTGTCCGCCTCCAGGACGATCTCGACGCCGGCCGGTTGGGCGAGGAAGGTCAGCTCGATCTGGCTGATGGCATGGGCGTACCTCGCCGGGGGCACGAGTTCGATCTCCTGGTAGAACGGCAGTTGTTGGCCCGTGCCGTGGATGCGGCCCAATTCCAGGTCCGCGGACGTGAAGCCGAAGCCGAGCTGCCCGAGTGCCTCCAGGATCGCCTCCTGCGCGGGGAGCGGAGCGACGCTCAGCGCGTCGAGGTCGCCCTTGTCGCGGGCGCCTGCCACCTCCAGTTCGGTGCGGACGCCGAGGGCGATGCCGAGGGGCTGCCCGTGCAACTCGGTGACGGGCGTCTCCCACGGCACGGCGACGGAGAACGGCACGGTGTGCCGCGCGCCGGCCGCCAGGCGGAAGCCTCCGCCGACCGCGACGCGCTCGAAGACGACGACACCCTCGTGCTCCCCGTCCTCGTACCCGTGCCCGCCCTCGGCCTCCACCCGCGCGACCAGTTCGAGGACGACGGCGTGGATGTCGGCGTCCGCGTCGCCGCCCTCCACGTGGACCTGTCCGTACAAGGTCCCGCCGGGCAGGACCGGGCCCCCGGTGAGGACCGTGTCGACCGAGGGTCCGCCCACGCCGAGCGCCCCGAGCAGCCGTTTGAACACCATCGCGGCGTTCACTCCTTCTTGAGTGGTTCCGTCGGCCCCCTGCGGGCCGCATGCTGAACTGCGCTGCGGGCCCGGGGAGTTCCCAGGCGGGGCGAACGGGTGACCGGCACCGGGCGGCCGGCACCGGAGCAGCCCCTTCCGGGCACCTTTGCCGGTCCTTTACGCTGGGGGAGACGTCACCGTTACGAGCACGAGAAGGAGCCGCGGTTCCCGCGATGGACCACCCTCCCAGTACCGACCGTGTCATCCCCCCTGAGATCCGCCGAGGTGTGGGAGCGGGGGTGACACGGTGACCGAAGTCCTCCTTCTGCTGGCGGCGCTGGGGCTGACTCTGGCGTGCGCGGTTTTCGTCGCGGCGGAGTTCTCGCTGACCACGGTCGAGCGCGGCGAGCTGGAGCGGGCCGCGGCCGCGGGCGAGCGCGGCGCCGGCGGTGCCCTGAAGGCGGTGCGCCGGCTGACGCTGCAACTGTCCGGCGCGCAGCTGGGCATCACCGTGACGTCGCTGATCATCGGCATGCTCGCCGAGCCGTCCCTCGCCGTCCTGCTGACCGGCCCGCTGCGGGCCGTGGGCCTGCCCGAAGGTGCCGCCTCCTCGCTGGCGACCGTGCTCGGCGTGGGCCTGTCCACGGTCGTCCTGATGGTGATCGGCGAACTCGTACCCAAGAACTGGGCGATCTCCCGCCCGCTGCCCGTCGCGAAGGCCGTGGCCGGCCCGCAGCGCGGCTTCACCACGGTCTTCGGCCCGTTCATCCGGCACCTCAACGAGGCGGCGAACCGCATCGTCCGCCGCTTCGGCCTCGAACCCGCGGAGGAACTCGCCTCCGCCCGCACCCCCGACGAGCTCATGGCACTGGCCCGCCACTCGGCGGCCGCGGGACTGCTGGAGCCCGACTCCGCGGAGCTGTTCGTGCGCACCCTGCACCTGAGCCGGCTGACCGCGGAGAACGTCATGACCCCGCGCGTGGACGTACGGGCCCTGGAGGCCCACGCCACCGCCGCCGACGCCGCGAACCTCACCCTGGCCACCGGCCTGTCCCGCTTCCCGGTCTACCGGGACAGCCTCGACGAGGTCGTCGGCACCGTGCACATCCGGGACGTCCTGGCCCTCCCGGCCGCCGCGCGCGACCGCACCCCCGTCACCGCACTGGCCACCGCGCCGCTGCTGGTGCCCGACAGCCTGCCCGTCGACCGCCTCCTGGAACGCCTGCGCAGCCGCCGCACCATGGCCGTGGTCATCGACGAGTACGGCGGCACCGCGGGCGTCGTCACCGTGGAGGACGTCGTGGAGGAGGTCGTCGGCGACGTCCGCGACGAGCACGACCCCCAGGAATGCCCCGATCTGGCGCCGTCCGGCGACGGCGGGTGGGAGGCCGACGGCAACGTCCGCATCGACCAGCTCGCCGAGATCGGCCTGACCGTCGCCGAAGGCCCGTACGAGACCGTCGCCGGTCTCATGGCCACCTCGCTCGGCCGCATACCCGCCCGCGGCGACCAGACCGAGGTCGACGGCTGGCGCATCAGCGTGCTGAGCGTCGACCACCACGTGGCGGAGCGGGTCCGTGTCACGCGCATTCCGGAGGACGTGCGATGACCGTACTGCAACTCGCCATCGGCGCCCTGACCCTGCTGACGAACGCCTTCTTCGTGGGCGGTGAGTTCGCCCTCATCTCGGTGCGGCGCAGCCAGGTCGAGCCGCTTGCCGAGGCCGGTGACAAGCGGGCCCGCACCGTCGTCTGGGGCCTGGAGCACCTGTCCGCGCTCCTGGCCACGGCGCAGCTCGGCATCACCGTCTCCTCGCTGGTGCTGGGCGCGGTCGCGGAGCCGGCCATCGCCCATCTGCTGGAGCCCGGCTTCGACGCCGCGCACGTCCCGCACGGGCTCGTCCATCCGATCGCGTTCGTGATCGCCTTGGCCGCGGCCACGTACCTGCACATGCTCTTCGGCGAGATGGTCCCGAAGAACATCGCCCTGGCCGCCCCCGAACGCGCCGCGCTGCTCCTCGGGCCGCCGCTGATCGGCCTGACCCGTGCACTGCGTCCGGTGATCTTCGGGATCAACGCCTTCGCCAACACGTTGCTGCGGCTGCTGCGCGTCGAGCCGCGCAACGAGGTCACCGCCGCCTTCACCGACGACGAACTCGCGCGTCTGGTGCAGGACTCCAACGCCGCCGGGCTGCTCGACGCCTCCGGCACCGAACGGCTGCGCGACGCCCTGGAACTCGGCACGCGGCCGGTCGGCGACATCCTCGTCCCCGCCGACCGCATGGTGACCGTCGACGCGCGGGTCACCCCGGACGGCCTGGAACGGCTGGCGGCCGCCTCCGGCTACTCACGGCTCCCGGTCACCGGGCCCGACGCGGACGTGCTGGGCTTCCTGCACATCAAGGACACCCTCGGCGTCACCGACCGCGACCGCCCCTTCCCCCGTGCCGCGATCCGGCCCGTCATCCGGTTGCGGTCCACCACGCCGCTGGACGACACGCTCACCGCCCTGCGCGCGGCCGGCACGCACCTCGCCGCCGTGACCGACGTGGACGGCACCCTCCTCGGCTACGTGACCATGGAGGACGTCCTCGAGGAACTGGTCGGCCCCGACGCCCCGGCCCCGGCGGCCTGAGCCGGGGCGGGCGGGCGTGCGCCGGGTCGCCGACGTCACCGGCTATGCGATCCGCGGGACCACCGCCGCCAGGAGGTCGATGACGCGGGCGGGCTCGCGGATCTGCTGACTGTAGACGTACGCCGCGGTGAAGCCGAGTTCGGCCATGGCCTGCGCCTGTACGGTCAGGTCGTCGGGGGTGGTGTCAGGGCCGACCGCGAAAGTGGTGGTCTTCTCGATGTCGTCGTAGTCGCGGCCGACCGCGGCGCAGTGCTCCTTGAGGACCTCCAGTTTCCGGGCGGCCTCGGGTCCCGCGAAGATGTTGCAGGCGTCGGCGTACCGGGCGACCAGGCGCAGCGTCTTCTTCTCCCCGGATCCGCCGATCATCAGGTAGGGGTGCGGCCGGGACAGGCTCTGGGGGGAGTTGAGGGGGCGGTCGAGCGTGTAGTGCGTGCCCGCGTACGGTGCCTCGTCGCCCGACCACATCTGCAGGCAGATCTTGAGGGTCTCCTCCAGGCGCTCGAAGCGTTCCTTGGTGTCGGGGAAGGGGATGCCGAGGCCCTTGGACTCGTCCGCGTTCCAGGCCGCGCCGATACCGAGGGCGCCCCTGCCGCCGGAGAGCACGTCGAGGGTGGTGACCTTCTTCGCCAGGACGGCGGGTTCGTGGTAGACGACGCCGGTCACCAAGGTGTGCAGCAGGACCCGCTCGGTGTGGGCGGCCAGGAAGCCCAGGACGGTGTAGGCCTCCAGCATCTCGTTCTCGTAGGGGCCGAGGTCGCCGCCGAGCTGCCAGAAGTGGTCCATCACGGTGATGCGGGTGACGCCGGCCGCCTCCGCGTCCCTGGCGTACCGGGCGAGGGCGGGGCCGAGGGCGGGGGCGCCGCCCGTCATCGTGAAGTCGGCGATGTGCAGCCCGAGTTCCATGGCGTTCTCTCCTTCTGTACGGGGTTCTGCCCTGATGGTGCCGCCCGCGTGCCCGGTACGGGCTCCGCCGCTCCGCCCGGCACCCGGATGTCCCCGTCATGCCGCCTGCGGGTCTGGCGCGCGCTGCCGCCGTCCGGCTGACCGGCGGCACGACCGGTGTGTGGCGGCTGGGTCGACCGGGAATGCGCGAGGTGGCTGATGATGTTGGGGTCGGCAGCGACACACGTGGACAGCGACAGACGGAGAATGGAGGACGGCGTGCCTTTGGTGGGTGAGTACCAGCCGAGCCCGGAGCAGTGGGTCCGCGATCAGGTCGAGCTGTACGAGGGTTCCGACGGTGCCGAGGGGACCACGCTGCGCGGCAGGCCCGTGATCATCCTGACGACACTCGGCGTGAAGTCCGGCAAGATCCGCAAGACCCCGCTGATGCGCGTGGAGCACGACGGAGACTACGCCGTCGTCGCGTCCCAGGGCGGCGCCCCGAAGCACCCCGTGTGGTACCACAACCTGGTGGCCGACTCCCGGGTCGAGCTCCAGGACGGACCGGTGCGTCAGGACATGACGGCACGAGAGGTCACGGGCCAGGAGAAGGCGCAGTGGTGGGAGCGCGCGATCGAGGCGTGGCCCGACTACGCGGATTACCAGACGAAGACCGACCGCGAGATCCCGGTCTTCGTCCTGGAGCCGGCGACGAAGCCTCACTGAGGCGCGCGCCCCGGCACGTACCGTAGTGGCCGTCTGCCCGGACCCGGGCGGGCGGCCACAGGTCGTTCGGGACCCGCGCGACGGCTCCGCCCCGTCAGCCCTTCCTCTCCTACCGCTGCCGCGAGCCCTTTCCGGCGCAGTCCCGGCCGCCCGTGGCGCCGTCGGCCGGCACGGGGTCGTCCACACCCCGGACAAATGGCGGTCGTTCGTGGCAGACTTCCCGCGCCGCCGCGCTGCGCTCGCGGCCGACCAGATGCGGATCGACGCGTAGCTGTCGAACACGTATTTGGCGGGTGTGGTGCGGATCACGTACAAATGATGCAAAGGCGACACAAGAGACGCATCGGAGGAAGCGCCGTATGACCGACGGGGCCAGCCCCGCTCCCCACGCCGATCCCGCTCTGGCCCGCGACTGCGCCCACTGTCGCGGATGGGGAACCATCATCACCGACCTCGGCCACCACGAACTGTGCGCGCAGTGCCAGCCCGTAGGGGAGCAGCCCGTACCGGCACCCCGGCCGACCGACACCCGGCCCCCGGCCGGTGCACGCTACGCATCCCCTTCCGGACCCGCCTTCAGGACCTAGCCGGCCACGTGCACGGCCGCGCCGCGACCACGCCCGGTCGCAGGCGCGGCCGTACACGCCGAGGGCGCCGTGGGCGCGGTCCGCGTGATGACCTGAACGCGGATGCGGCTTGGTGGCGTCGCCGCATCGCCGGCCGCTGGGAGGGCTCGTGAGCTGCCGCCCTGCCGCCCTGCCGCCCTCAGCCCACCAGCCGCTTGCGCCAGTCCAGCGGGGTCACCGTGACGGCCTCGGCGGGGTCGCCGTCCCACTCCGCCGGCAGCCCGGCCGCCTCGAGCGCCGCCACGACCTCGCGTCCGACCGCCGCCGCGGTCTCCGGCGAGCCGTCGAAACCCCCGTAGAGGAGCGTCAGTCCGCGCCCGGCCGCCGCAGAGTCCGTGCACTGGGAGTGGAAGTACACGAATCCGCGGGCGCCCGGCGCGGCTGCCGCGTGGATCTCGGAGTCCCCGCACGAGCGGCAGCAGGCGAAGTTCTCCCGCGCCGTGATGCCCGCCGCCTCCAGCGCCGTGAACGCCCGGGTCAGCCGTTCCGGGTCGGTCTCATCCGGCCAGCGGGTCTGTTCCTCCACGCGTTCCAGCCACATCCGGTCGGCCAGTTGCCGCGCCTGTTCGGGGGAGACCGGCCGCCGCTTCCCGGAGACGAGACACTCCTCCGCGAGTTCCGCCAGCTCCGCCCGCGTGGCGTACCCGCCGACGAGTGCCGCGCGTACGCGTGCCTCCAGCCGTGCGCGCTCGTCCTCGTCGAGCTTCAGTGGGCGTACGCGCTTGGGCACCCGGAGTTTCAGCCTCTTCCAGGCGAACCCCTCGTCCCAGCCCTGTTCCCGGCGGGCCCAGCCGGTCATCGCGGCCACCGCGGGTTCCGGCGTGTCCAGGAGCACCTGGAAGTGGCGGTCATGACCGCCGTCACGGTGCTCCAGCACACAGCCCTCCCCGAAGCGGTGCCACACCTGGATGAAGACGTCGGGGAGGTCGGGTATGCGCTGGACGATCAGGAACAGATTGCCCTCGGCCCCGATCCCGCCGATCAGATCCGCGAGTTCGCGTGCGGAGACCCGGACGTGCCGGCTGCCGTTCTCCCGGACCACGGTAATGGGAAGCATGCGCCAACCCTGGCACGAGCCGGGCGCATTCGGGGGTACGCAGGCCTGTTCACGCGACCGCCTCCACCGCCGGGCAGCGCGGGGCCGAGGCCCGCATCACCCTCGAGCGGCCCGCCGACGATCCCGCCAACCTCACAAGGGCTTCCGCCGCGGTCCGCGCACGTTCGGCCGAGGCTGTCGGCGCCGCGATGAGTTTCGACCGGGTCGCGAGTCTGTTCCGATGAGCGTCGTAGGACGCTGCCCGCACGAGACACCACGGAGGACACCATGACGACCATGCCGAGCGGCCCGGCCACCGCGCTTCCCGGCCGCCCGCCCGTCGTTGACCTGGCCACCTGGCAGGCAGCGCGCGACGAGCTGCTGGTCCGCGAGAAGGCCCATACCCGCGAGGGCGATGCCATCGCCGCGGCCCGCCGCAGGCTGCCGATGGTGGAGCTCGACGGGACGGTCGAGGTCGTCGGAGCCGACGGCCCGCTGCCGTTCCTGGAACTGTTCCAGGGACGCGACGAGCTCGTGGTCTACAAGCACATGTGGCACGACGGCGCGCCGCACCAGGGACAGTGCGAGGGCTGCACCACCACGGCCTGGCACCTGAAGGACGCCGTCTACCTCGACGCCCGCGGCGTCTCGTTCGCCGTCCTGACCACGGGCCGCTGGGACGAGGTGGCGGCCTACGTCGAGTTCATGGGCTACACCCAGCCCTGGTACTCGGTGCGCGACGTGGACGCTCCGGTCGGCGGTCCCATGGGTTACCTCACCTGTTTCCTGCGCGACGGCGACCGCGTGTTCCTCACGTACTCCACGACGGGCCGTGGCAACGAGAGGGTCAACGGGTCACTCGGCCTGCTCGACATGACGCCCTACGGCCGCGGCGAGGCCTGGGAGGACAACCCCGAGGGCTGGCCCGAGGGGCACAACGCGTGCTGGACCTGGCGCTCGGACGCGGACGGGAAGGCCACTTGGGGCCCGACGAGCCGCCCAGTGCCGCAGTGGGCCCGGCCCGGTGCGACCCCCGTGGAGACCCTCGGCCGGCTCGGTCACCACCACTGAACGCGTGGGGGCAGAAGAGATCCACTGAGCGGGTTCCGCGGTCGCCTCCGAGCAGGGAGTGACGCCGGCTCCCTGGTCACGACGACCGGGGTGCCGGGGTCAGTCCCGTGCACTGCCGCAACTGCTTGTAGCGGGCGCCGATGCGCTGCGCCGCCGTGCCGGTCTGCGGTTCCGGTACGCCGTGTCCGTCCACGAGCGCGGGGGTGAAGGCTGCCGCGGTGACCGTGCCATGTGTCACGGTGAGGGTGGTCACGCCGGTCTCGTCGGAGTGGGGGTACGGGGAGGAGCCGTACCAGAGGAAGTTGCCGAGGCCGTAGGCGACGTAGGTCGGCCCGAGCATGCCGGAGCCGAGCATGACGTGGGCATGGGTGCCGACCACGGCCGTGGCGCCGGCGGCGGACAAGTCGGCGGCGATGGACCGCTGCTCGGGTCCGGGACAACTCTGTCCTTCGGTGCCCCAGTGCAGGTAGACCACGACGACGTCGGCCCGCGCCCGCGCGGCGCGGACCGCGCTCACCAGCCGCGGCCGGTCCAGGGCCGAGGCGATTCCCGGTCGTTCAGGACCCGCAGGGAATTCGGCGTTGGTGAGGTCCTGGATCTGACTCGCGGCGAGCACGGCGAGGCGGACGCCGTTGACCTTGGTGACGTACGGCCGGTAGGCCTCGGTGTCGTTCGCGCCGATGCCCACGACGGGAATCGGTGCTGCGTGCGCGGCGGCGATGGTGTCGGCCAGACCCTGGGGGCCGTAGTCGACCGCGTGGTTGTTGGCCATGGTGACCGCGTCGATGCCCGAGCGGCGCAGTGCGTCCAGTGCCTGCGGCGGTGTCCTGAAGTGGTACAGCTTCGGCTCGGGTGTCCCGCGGGTGGTGATCGCCGACTCCAGGTTGACCATGGCGAAGTCGGCGGCCGACAGCACCGGGGACAGCGGCCCGAGGGCGGGGTCGACCCCCAGCCGTGCCGCGGTGCGTTGCGTGAAGTGGACGTCACCGGCGAAGGCGAGGGTGACCGTGCCGGCGGGTTCGCGGGGGCGGGCGGGGGCTGTGGAGGGGCGGGCCGGTGCCGACGCCTTGGTGCGCGCCGGGGCAGCGGCGTCGGCGGGAGCACCGTCGTGCCCCGACACCAGGTACGCGGTCGCCGCGGCTGCCACGACGGCCACCGCGGCTGTTGCGATGTGTCTGCGGCGCCGCCGCCGGCCGCGGGGGGCCGCATGGCGCGAGTGCGGTTCATGCATCGGACAACCGTACGATCGATCGGGCCATTGCGGTCGGCCCGGGCGGCCTCCGCAGTGCCGCGGCGTGGACCGCGGGGCCGGTGCCGGACGTCACGAGGTGGGCCTGCTCTCATGGATGGACAGGACGCCCAGCCTGTGATCGGAATGAGACCGCCATGAGCGCAGGTGGTTGCGAAACGGCAACGACTCCCGGGAACGAGGGCCGCGCCTGCCTTGACGCACCCGCGAAAGGGGTGTGCTCCAGGCACCTGGAGCACACCCCTCGCAGCGGCGCTACGGGATCCGTACGGTCACGGACTTGCCGGGCTTGAGGGTGAGTCGCTTGCGGAAGTCGCCGGCGCGCAGCTCGGTTGCCGTTCCACCGGTGCTGCGAACGGTCGCCTCGGTCACCTTGCCGTTGCGCCAGGACAAGTCGACCTCGAAGCCACCGCGGGCGCCGACGCCGGTCACCGAACCCTTGGCCGCCCAGGCGTGGGGAAGGGCGGGCAGCAGCTCGATGACGCCCGGCCGTGAGTAGAGGATCATCTCCAGCGCGGCGGTGGCACCGCCCAGGTTCGCGTCGATCTGGAAGATCGTGTAGCTGCCCTGGCTGTACATGTCGAACCAGTTGGCCGAGGTGCCGTTGCCGTTGCTGATGGACGGCCGCAGGACCGTCAGATAGAGCTGGTAGGCCTTCTCCGCGTCCTTCAGCCGGGACCAGCACAGTGACCGCCACGCGCACGCCCAGCCGAAACTGTCCATTCCGCGCGCGGTGAGCAGCGCACGGACCCCGTCGAGCAGCGCGGGCGGGCTGGTGTCGGCGGCGATCCGGTCGCCGGGGTAGAAGCCGATCAGCGGGGACAGGTGCCGGTGGGTGACCTCGCCGAGGTTGTCGGGGCTCATCCACTCCTCGAGCCAGCCCGTCTTCGGGCTGACCCGGGGCAGATAGAGCTTGGCCTGCATCGCGTCCAGCTCGGCGGCGAGATCGGTGTCCCGGTGCAGTACGCGGGAGGCGGTCTTGAACTCTTCGAAGAGCTCCCACGCCAGTTCCTGCCCGTAGGTGTTGCCCTTCCCGTCCGGGCCGTGCTCCGGCGACCAGGAGGTGTCGTCGACCAGGACGTCGTGCGATGCCCCGTCCGGGTCGGTGACGGTGGTGCTGATCAGGCGCGCCTGCCAGAACTCCGCCGCTCCCTTGAGGACGGGGTAGATCAGTTCCAGGTATGCGCGATCCTGGCTGTACTCGTAGTGCCGCCACAGCGAGTTGCACAGCCAGGCGTTGCCGGAGGGGTGCCAGACCCAGCCGCTGCCGCCGTGGATGTTGGTGGAGAACGCGACCGCCCAGCCGGCGATCTTCCCGGTGCTGTTGCGGAACCGGTTGCGGTCGTTGTTGTACAGCCGCTTGGTGACGTCGGTCCAGACCGGCAGTTGGGACACGCAGTATCTGGCGAGGGCGTACGAGTTCTCGCCCAGGCCGGCCGGGTCGGCCAGCCAGTAGTTCATCTGGACGTTGATGTCGGTGTGGTAGTCCGCGTACCAGTCCGGGTTGTTGTTGTGCACCCAGATGCCCTGCAGGTTCATCGGCAGCCAGTCGCGGGAGCCCGTGATGGTCAGGTAGCGGCCGTACTGGACGTAGGCGGCCTCCAGTTCCGGGTCCGGCGTGGAGGTGTCGGTGTACCTGACGGCGATGCGTGACCACGAGTCCAGGGAGCGTTGCAGCGCCGACGAGTCACCCAGGTCGATGGTGAACCGGTTGTAGAGCCGCTGGTAGTCGGCGACGTGGGTCTTCAGCAGCACATTGCCGGACACCTTCGCCGCGGCCGTGACCTTGGCGCGGGCCACGGCGAGGGGATCGGTGGCCGGCTCGCGGAAGTTCTTCGCGGCGTCGGGGGAGTAGTCGGTGCCGCCGCACGCGACGATCAACAGCTCACGGCAGCCGGCGAAGGACAGCTTGTCGCCGTCCACGCTGATCCGGCCCGTGGAGCTGACCACGGTCACAGCCGCGGCATAGCGCAGGCCGTTCTTCAGCGTCCCGTCGAACGAGAGCTGTGCACCTCCGCCCGCGGTGGTCTCGCCGTGGGTGCCGGCCAGCGAGACGGTACCGGTGTGCGGCCCCCCGCTGAGCCGGATGACGACCACGTCGTCCGGGTGGCTGGCGTAGACCTCGCGGCGGTGGAGGTGGCCTTCACGCTGGTACGTCGCCGAGACCACGCCGTTGCTCAGGTCGAGCTGACGACGGTACTTGCCCACCGCGGCGCCGGAGTGGCCGGGCAGCGCGATCCGGAGCTTGGCCAGCAGGCCGAAGCTGCCGAAGTCGTCCGGGCCGTAGGGGAGTTGACCGTCGTCGGTCAGGGTGTCGTTGGCGCCGCCGGTCCAGAACGCGCCGTCGGTCAGATAGACGAAGTCGTCCGCCGGGTCGCAACCGACGAGCGCCCCCAGCCGGCCGTTGCCGACAGGCAGCGCCTCCTGGATGACGCGGGCCTCGTTGGCCGGCGTGCGGTACCAGATCGTCGTGGCCTGACCGTCGGGGACGATGTCGACGCTGGACGGGCGGGCGGGAGCGGCATGTGCGGTGAACGGGGCGAGGCCGCCCGACAGGGCGATACCTCCGCTGGTGACGCCGGCGAGGCGGAGGAAGTCACGGCGGGAGGAAGCGGACACGGCAAGGGGTCCTTTCCAGGGTTGCAGGAGCCCACAAGAAGTATTCATAAATAATCAACTTGTCTCGGGCACGTCAACGCCTGGTACTGAATTAACCCGACCTTTCTGCTGGCCGTGGCTGGGCTTGTGCCCATTTAGTCCGTGATTTCCGCATCGATGGGTCGGGAGTCGAGCCGATGCGACCGGGTAGATCGGATGTCTGCCGTGGTCGAGGCCGGGACCGTAGCGGGGGAGCCGGGCTCAGCCGGCCGCGTTGTAGCGGTGGAGGTGATGGGCCAGCTGCTCCAGGTCCGTGTCGTCCCAGTCGGCGAACCGCCGTGCGAAGGCGAGCCGGCGTCGCTCGTTCGCCTCCGCCAGCAGCCGCAAGCCCTGCTCGGACGGCCGGAGGATCTGTCCGCGCTGATCGTGCGGGTCCGACCCGCGCTCGATCAGGCCGCCGCGCTCCAGTACCGCGACCTGGCGGCTGACGGTGGACTTGTCGAGCAGGAAGTGCGAGGCGAGGTCGGTGACACGGCAGCCGCCGCGCTCCTCTATGTAGTCGAGCATGCCGTAGGCCACCAGGGACAGCTCGGGGTGAATCTGCGAAGCGCGCGTTCGGGCGCGGCGGGCGAAGGCGGTGAGTTCGCGCTGGATCACGTCGATGGCTGCGTCACGGGCCGGCATCCGGACCTCCTTCAGTTAGGTGTACTGTACAAGAAAGAAGGTTGTATTTACCAATCACATTGGGAGGTCTGTTCCAGATGACCGCATCCCCGGCCGCCGCCACGGGTGGGGCTCACGCACACGCGCACGCGGCTCCCCGCCTGAGCCACAGCGTGGGACACATCGTTCTCCACCTGGTGACCCCGCTGCTGATGTGCCTGGGCATGGGCCTGGCCTACCTCGGCGCCTTCCACGCCCCCGCGCCGCACGGGATGAAGGTGGCCGTCGTCGGGACCGGGCCGCGCGCGCAGCTCCTCGCGCAGACGCTCAAGGACAAGGCGGGCGACGCGCTGGACGTCACGACCCTCCCCACGCGTCACGCCGCCGAGCACCAGTTGATGGACCGCGACCTGGCCGGCGCCTACCTCCCGTCCACGGAGCACCCCCGGCTGCTGGTCGCCAAGGCCAATTCCGACACCACCGCCACGGCCGCCGAGACCGTCTTCCGCCTGGTGGCCGACCGGGACGGCGCCGCCCTGCACGTCACGGACATCGCGCCGACCTCGCAAGGCGACCCCACCGGGCAGGGACTCTTCTTCGTCCTGGTCACGATCAGCATCGGCTCCTACGCCAGCGTCGCGGCCATCGGCGCGGCCGGTGCCACGTTGCGGCTGTGGACCCGGGCCGCCATCGGCCTGGCGACCTCGTTCGTGGTGAGCGTCATAGGCACCGTGCTCGCGGGGCCGGTGTTCCACATCGTCGATCACGACCTCGCCGGTGTGTGGGGCATGGCGTGGCTCTACTCGGCGGGGATCGTCGCCATCGGTGTCGGGCTGCACACCTTCCTCAAGCGGTGGACCACCCTGACGATGATGGCGCTCTTCGTCATGCTGAACTTCACCACCTCGGGCGGCATCTTCCGCCCCGAACTGCAGAACGGCTTCTTCGGCGCGCTGCACGCCTTCTGGAACGGCGCGGGCTTCGTCGAGGGCGTTCGCAGCCTCCTCTACTTCCCCTCCGGAGCGGGCCTGACCGGCCGCATCGTCTCGCTGGTCCTGTGGCTCGGCGCCGGCCTCGTGGCGCTCGCCGCCGCGGACACCGCGGAACGACGCGCCCGACTGGCCGGTGCGGCGCCTGCCCCGCTGCCCGCGGTGGAGGAGGACGCCGAGGAAGAGATCGGCGAGGCCGTCGCCGTCTGACACGCCTGGTCGTGGCAGGACGGAGGCCCACTCACACTCTGGACGAAGGCGTCGGAGCGGGCCCACCGCACATGCGGGCGTCCCCGGGATCGGGGACGCCCGCACGGCTTGCCGCTCCCGGCGTGTCAGGTGCGTCAGGAGCGGGCGACGGCCGTCCGCGTGTCGCCCTGGGTCTGGGCGAGGCGCTGGGCGGCCTCCTCGGCGGTGAAGCCGGCGAGGAGCATGACGATGGCGGTCTTGGCGTGGCCGCCCGCCTCCTCCAGGGCGCGGGCGGCGGTGTCCGCGTCGGCGCCGGTGGCCTGGGACACCATGCGGCGGGCCCGGTCGACGAGCTTGTCGTTGGTCGCCCGCATGTCGACCATGAGGTTCCCGTAGACCTTGCCCACACGCACCATCGAGGCGGTCGAGAGCATGTTGCAGACCATCTTCTCGGCGGTGCCGCCCTTGAGGCGGGTCGAGCCGGTGAGGACCTCGGGGCCGGTGATGACCTCGATGGGGATGTCGGCGTAGCGGCTGACGAGGGCGTCGCGGTTGCAGGCCACCGACACGGTGACGGCGCCCGCGGCGGCGGCGTGCTTGAGCCCGCCGACGACATAGGGGGTGCGGCCGCTCGCCGCGAGGCCGACGACCGTGTCCCGTTCGTTCACGCCGATCTCGTCGAGGTCCGCGACCGCCCGCGCGGGCTCGTCCTCGGCGCCCTCGACGGCCACGATGAACGCACCGGGGCCGCCGGCGAGCAGACCCACGACCTGCTCGGGCGGGGTCCCGAAGGTGGGCGGGCACTCGACGGCGTCGAGCAGGCCGATGCGGCCGCTGGTGCCCGCGCCGAGGTAGATCAGCCGGCCGCCGCGCCGCAAGGAGTGCGTGATGGCCTCTACGGCGTCACCGATCTGCGGGAGCGCTTCGCGTACCGCGAGGGCGACGGTCTGGTCCTCGGCGTTCATGACCGAGAGCAGTTCGGAGACCGGCATGCGGTCCAGTTCGGCGGTCCGGTCGTTGCGGATCTCGGTGCCGAGAGTGCCGAGTGTGCTGAGGTCCACGGCGCGGTCGTCCTTTCAGGGTGGTGCTCAGAGGTGGTGCTCGGGGGAGTGCCCAGGGCCGGTGGTAGGCCGACGGTCGGTCGGCGGTCAGTCGGCCGCCGGGGTGCGGCGCGGCGGCTGAGGGCGTTTGCGGCGCTGGACCGCCCCGTAGGTCTTCTGCAGCGCGGCGGTCGTGGCGTCGTAGGAACGCTGGGCCACGCCGACGAACAGGCAGTCGATGAGCGCGAGTTGGGCGATACGGCTGACGGTGGCGCCGGACCGGAAGGGGGTCTCCCGGGCGCAGGTGGTCAGCACGAGGTCGGCGCTCTCCGCGAGGGTGGAGCGTGCGACGTTGGTGAGGGCGATGGTGGTGGCGCCGCGTTCGGCGGCGGCCTGGAGGGGTTCGACGGTGTCCTCGGTCTCCCCGGAGTGGGAGATGGCCAGGGCGACGTCCCCGGGGCCGAGGAGGGCGGCCGCGGTGAGGGCGGCGTGGCGGTCGGTCCAGATGAAGGCCATGTGGCCGATGCGGTGCAGCTTCTGGTGCAGGTCCTGGCCGACGAAGGCGCTCGCGCCGACGCCGAAGATGTCGACCCGCCGGGCACCTGCGACGGCATCGACCGCGCGTCGCAGTGCCTCGATGTCGAGCTGCGCTCCGGAGTCCTCCAGGGCGCGTATCTCGTTGTAGACGATCTTGCTGACGATCTGGTCGAGCGTGTCGGTGGCGCTGATGTCGGTGCCCGGCGCCGGACGCTCGCCGCCGAGCGCGTGCTCGCGGGCGGCGGCCGCGGCCAGTGCCAGGCGCAGCTGCGGGTAGTTGGTGATCCCTATGGCCCGGCAGAAGCGCATGACCGTGGCGACCGAGGTGTCCGCCCGCTCGCCCAGGGCGCTGATGGACAGCTCGGAGGCATGCGCCGGGTCGGCCAGGACGGCGTCGGCCACCCGGCGTTCCGACGGGGCCAGGTTCGGCAGCGCCGCGCGGATACGCGCCAGCGTGCCGGCGGCGGGGGCGTCGTCTGCCGGGTGGGCCGGCTGTGCCGGTGCGCGGGGTGGTTCCTGGCGGGCCATGGGCCGGGTCCCTCCTGGTGGGGTGGGCGCCACACTAACCACGCATCAGCGGTGCGTCAAAAACTTACGGAAGAGGTTACGTGAAGTTACTTATTGACATACGGAGGTCGGCCTTCCGATACTCGCTGCACCGCGATCCGCGCCGGTCACCCGGCCTCCCGGCTGTCCCGTGACCGCCCGACGTGCCGGATCCACGCAGACACGAAGGCGTGCCGTATGACAGCAGCAGTGGCGGTGGACCTGGGCAAGACCGGCTGCCGTGCCGTGCTGTGGAACGGCGGCAACGGCGGCACCGGTTCCACCCACGACGTCCACGAGGTGCCCGGGGCCCCCGGGCTCGCCGCCGGCGACGGTGTGGCGGCGGCCCGTGCCGCGGTGCGTGCGGCCGTCCTCCCGCTGCTCCCGCTCATCGAGGGCGGGCACGGCGGCCGGCTGGACGCGGTCTGCGTCGGTGCCGCCGGGGCGGCCACCGCCCCGGAGGCGGCCCGCGCGCTGGCCGGACTGCTGCTCGAAGACCTGCCCGCCGACGAGGTGGCCGTCACCAGCGACGCCGTCACCGCTCACGCGGGCGCCCTCGGCGGCCGCACCGGCGTGGTGCTCGCGATCGGGACGGGCTCCGTCGCCATCGGCATCGGGGACGACGGCTCCTACGCCCGCGTCGACGGCTGGGGCCCCTGGCTCGGCGACGAGGGCAGCGGCGCCTGGATCGGCGCCGCCGGACTGCGCGCGGCGCTCCGCGCCCACGACGGCCGCGGACCGCACACCGCACTGCTGGCCGCGGCCGTGGAGTGCTTCGGCGACCCCGACCGGCTGCCCTCGGCGCTGGGCCGGGACGGCAACCCCGCCCGCACCGCCGCGTCCTTCGCCCCGGAGGTGGCCCGAGCCGCCGCCGCGGGCGACGGCCCCGCCTCCGCCATCGTCCGGGACGCCGCCGCCGCGCTCGGTGAGGCCGTGCTCACAGCGGCCCGCCGCATCGCCGGCGGCGACGCCCTGCCGGTCGCCGTCACCGGCGGACTGACCGGTCTCGGCGAACCCCTCACCGGGCCGCTCACCGCGGCGCTCGCCGGTTCCCCGCGCCCCCTGCACCTGCGCCCCCCGCTCGGGGACCCGCTGGACGGCGCACGCCTCCTGGCGCTCGACGCCTCGGCACCGCACGAACCCCACGTCGCCCGCGTACGGCGGACGACGACCTTCCCCACCGTCCCCACCCCGCCGGTGACCTCGCCGGCCGTCATTCAGGAGTGAGCGTGCGCCAACTCGACCTTGTGGTGATCGTCGTCTATCTGATCGCGATCGCCGTGATCGGACTGCGCAAGGCCGGACGGCAGAAAACGGCGAAGGACTACTTCGTCGGCGAAGGCCACATGCCGTGGTGGGCCGTCTCGTTCTCCGTCGTGGCGACCGAGACCAGCGTGCTCACCGTCATCAGCGTGCCCGGCGGCGCCTACAGCGGCCAGGGCTTCGGCAACGTCGAACTCGCCCTCGGCTATGTGATCGGCCGCGTCATCGTGGCGGCCGTGCTGATCCCGCTGTACAAGCGCGGCGGGTTCGTCAGCGCCTACCAGTACCTGGGCAGCAGGTTCGGGCTGAAACTGCAGGGGCTGGCCTCGGTGACGTTCGTCTTCACCCGGCTCCTGGCCGAGGGCGTCCGCCTGTTCGCCTCCGCGATCCCGATCAAGCTGCTGCTCGACGAGTTCGGTGTGCACGCGAGCTACCGCCTCATCATCATCGTGCTCACGATCATCACCGTGGTCTACACCTACCTCGGCGGCATCAAGGCGGTCATCTGGACCGACGCCATCCAGATGGGCCTGTACCTGGGCGGTGCGATCCTCGCCATCGCCGTGCTCTCCGGCCACGTCGGCGGCGCCGGCTTCTCGAGCGCCCTGCACTCGGGCCACTTCAAGCTCTTCGACACCAACTTCGACTTCGCACACATCCTCACCAGCCCGTTCGCCCTGCCGACCGCGATCATCGGCGGCGCGATCTTCGCGATGGCCAGCCACGGCTCCGACCAGCTGATCGTCCAGCGCATCCTGACCACCCGCACGCTGCGCGACGGCCAGAAGGCCATGATCGCGTCCGGCATCTTCGTCACCATCCAGTTCGCGGCCTTCTCGCTCGTCGGCGCGCTCCTGTGGTCCTACAACCAGGGCAAGGACTTCAAGTCCCTCGGCCTGGCCAGCTCCGACAACCTCTACCCGAACTTCATCCTGCACGGCCTGCCCGTGGTGATCTCGGGCCTGCTCGTGGCCGGCATCCTCGGCGCCGCGATGGGCTCGCTGTCCTCCGCGCTGAACTCCATGTCGAACTCGACGGTGTCCGACATCATCCACAGCTTCTTCCGCAGTACGCCCTCCGAGGAGTCCCTGCTCAAGCTCGCCCGGGTGATGACCCTGGTGTGGGCGGTGCTCATGGCGGTCTTCGCCTGCGCCTTCAGCGCGAACACGGGCAACGTCTATCTCACCGGTCTGACCATCGCGGGCTACACCTACGGCGCCCTGCTCGGCGCGTTCCTGCTCGGACGGCTCATCCGGCGCGCCAACGAGATCGACTCCATCGTGGCGTTCCTGGTGACGGTGGGTGTGATGACCTACATCGTGCGCGACGTGAAGATCGACGTCACCGTCGCGGGTGCCACCGTGCCGACGGCGATCGCCGCCCAGTGGCTGGTGCCGATCGGCGTGGTGATCACCCTGGTGGTCGGCGGCGTGATGAGTCTGTTCCACCGGGCCCCCGAGAGCGCCGCGGTCCCCGCGGGCGACGGCGAGCCCGGCCCCGGCTCCGACCGGGTCGCGGCGGCCGCCGGCCGGCAGTGACGACGCGCCACCCATGAGGTGCGGGGCCGTCCACCGCGACGGCCCCGCGCCCCTCGTTCAGCACCAGCGACAAGACAGCAGGACAAGACAGTAGGGAGCAGACATGCCGAAGCGGCTCGGTCCGCGGCACCCGCGTCAGGAGGCACCGTGCGTGTGATCGGCCTGATGTCGGGCACCTCCTACGACGCCATCGAGGCGGCCGCCGCCGACCTCACCCTGGACGGCGACACCCTGCTCCTGCGGCCGCTCGGCCACCTCTCCGTGCCCTACCCCGACGACGTGCGGGAGCTGATCGCCGCCACGCTGCCTCCGGCGGCCACGACCACGCAGGCCGTCTGCGCCCTCGACACCGGCATCGGCCAGGCCTTCGCCGGCGCCGCCGGGCGCGCCCTGCGCGAACTGTGCGACGGCGCCGCCGACCTCGTGGTCTCGCACGGCCAGACCATGCACCACTGGGTCGAGGACGGCACCGTCCGCGGCACGCTCCAACTCGGCCGGCCCGCCTGGATCGCCGAGGCCACCGGCCTGCCCGTCGTCTCCGACCTGCGCAGCCGGGACGTCGCCGCGGGCGGCCAGGGCGCCCCGCTGGTCGGCATGACGGACACCCTGCTGCTGCGCGCCCTGCCGGGCACACCCGCGGCGCTGAACCTCGGCGGTATCGCCAATGTCACCGTCCTCGCGCCCGGCGCCGAACCGCTGGCCTTCGACACCGGCCCCGCCAACGCCCTGCTGGACGCCGCGGTGCGGCACTTCACCGACGGGGCGGCCGCGTACGACGAGGACGGGCGCAGGGCGGCGGCCGGCCGGACCGTCCCCGAACTGCTCGCGCTGCTCCTGGACGACCCCTACTACGGCAGGCCCGCCCCGAAGAGCACCGGCAAGGAGCTCTTCCACCTGCCCTATCTGCTGCGGGCCCTCGACGCGCTGCCCGCGCCCGGCCCGGGCCCGGACGACGTGCTGGCCACCTTGACCCGGCTCACCGCCGTCACCGTGGCCGACGCCTGCCGCGCCCATGGCGTCACCGAACTCGTGGTCTCCGGCGGCGGCGTCCGCAACCCCGTGCTGATGGGCATGATCGCCGAGGAACTGCCGAACGTGCGCCTGCGCCCCAGCGACGACCTGGGCATACCGTCGGACGCCAAGGAGGCCTTGGCCTTCGCGGTGCTGGGCTTCCTCACCGTCAACGGCCTGCCCGGCGCGCTGCCCTCCGGCACCGGCGCCCGCCGTGCCACGCTGCTGGGCAGCATCACCCCCGGCCTGTCGCCGCTGCGTCTGCCCGAGCCCGCCGAGCGGGCGCCCCGCCTGCTCCGGGTCACCGGCCCCGCCGGCTGACCGCCCCGCCGCGCACCCACCGCGTCCGTCCCAGCACCCGAGGACCCGAGACCCATGAGCCACTCCGCCGCCGAATCCACCACCGCGCCGCCCACCGTGGACCGGGGTCCCGGCCTGGCCGGGCTCCTGGCCTCGTGCGTGAGCGACCCGGCCAGGGTCACCACCGACGTACCCCGAAGGGTCGCGGCCGCCCACGACGCGTCGCCGTACCTGTTCACGCCGCAGGCCGTGGTGCGGGCCGCGTCCGCCGCCGAGGTGGGGGCCCTGATGGCCGGGGCCCGCGCGGCGGGTCTGCCGCTGACGCTCCGCTCGGGCGGCACCAGCCTGGCGGGGCAGGCCGGCGGCGACGGGATCCTGGTGGACGTCCGCAGCCACTGGCGGACCGCCGAAGTGCTGGACGAAGGGCAGCGCATCAGGCTGCAACCGGGACTGACGGTTCGTCAGGCCAATGCGCGGCTTGCCCGGTACGGACGCCGGCTCGGCCCCGACCCGGCCAGCGAGAGCGCGTGCACCATCGGCGGACTCGTCGCCAACAACTCCAGCGGCATGAACTGCGGTACGCAGGACAACGCCTACCGCACCATGGAGTCACTGCAGTTCGTGCTGCCGTCCGGCACCGTCGTGGACACCGCGGCCCCCGACGCGGACGAGGCGCTGCGGGCCCGCGAACCCGAACTCCACGCGGGACTGCTCCGGTTGCGCGACCGCGTCCGCGCCTCGGCCGGATCGCGCGCCACCATCGAGCGGCTGTTCGCGATGAAGAACACCATGGGCTACGGGCTCAACTCGTTCCTCGACCACGCCGGAGCGGCCGACATCCTCGCCCACCTCATGATCGGCAGCGAGGGCACCCTCGGCTTCGTCGGCGAGGCCGTCTTCCGCACCGTCCCCCTTCTGCCGCACACCGCCACCGGTCTGCTCGTGCTGCCCGGCCTCGCCGAGGCCACCGACGCCCTGCCCGCGCTGCTGGCCGCCGGCGCCCGCACCGCCGAACTCCTCGACGCCGCGTCGCTGCGCGTGGCCCAGCAGGCCCCTGACCCGGTGGACGAACTGCGCGGACTGCGCGTGGAGCACCACGCCGCGCTGCTGGTCGAGTTCGCGGAGGACAGCGCCGAACTGCTGGCGGAACGGGTGGCGGCCGCGCAGCCGGTCCTGGACCGCCTGCCCGCCGTCACCGGGACCGCGCTCGTCCGCGACGCACGGGTCAGGGCCCGGCTCTGGCACCTGCGCAAGGGCCTCTACACCGCCGTCGCGGGCGCGCGCCGCCCAGGCACCACGGCACTGCTGGAGGACATCGCGGTCCCCATGGAGCGGCTGACCGGTACCTGCGAAGGGCTGATCGGCCTGTTCGACCGGCACGGCTACCAGGACGCGGTGATCTTCGGCCACGCCCGCGACGGCAATCTGCACTTCATGCTCACCCAGGACTTCGACTCCGCCGCGGAGACCGAGCGTTACGCCCGGTTCACCGACGCCATGGTCGACCTTGTCCTGGACGCCGGCGGCACCCTCAAGGCCGAGCACGGCACCGGCCGCGCCATGGCACCCTTCGTGCGCCGCCAGTACGGCGACGAACTGTACGACGTCATGCGCGAACTCAAGCGGCTCTGCGACCCGCACAACGTGCTCAACCCGGGCGTGCTCCTGGAGGACGATCCCACGGCGCACCTGCGCAACCTCAAGAGCGTCCCGCAGGTCGATCCCGCCGTGGACGCCTGCGTGGAGTGCGGCTACTGCGAACCCGTCTGCCCCACCGCCGACGCGACCACGACGCCGCGCCAACGCATCGCGCTGAGCCGGGAGATCGCGCTCGCCACCGCCGCCGGGGACGAGGAGCGCCGCCGGGCCCTGGAGGCCGACTACGCCTACGCGGCCGTCGACAGCTGCGCCGCCGACAGCCTCTGCGTCACAGCGTGTCCCGTGACCATCGACACCGGCGCGGTCATGAAGCGCCTGCGCGCCGAACGCCACAGCCCCGCCGCGCAGCGGGCCGGGGGCGCGACGGCCCGGCACTGGGGAACCGCGGTCAAGGGCGTACGGGCGGCGCTGAACACCGCGCACGTCCTGCCGGCCCCGGCCCTGCGCGCCGCCACCGGCGCGGTCCGGCGACTCGGCGCGGGGGAACTCGTCCCCGCCTGGGCCGACGACATCCCGCGCGGCGGACCGGCCCGCCCCGCGGCGCGGCGGCCCGAAGGCGCCCAAGCGGTGTTCTTCGCCGCCTGCATCGGCAGCGTCTTCGCCCCGGAGGGGGCCTCCGACGGGTCGCCGGGCTCGACCGCCGCCTTCCTGCGGCTGTGCGAGCGCGCGGGCGTCGCCGTGACCGTCCCCGAACGGCTGGCGGGCCTGTGCTGCGGCACCCCCTGGCAGTCCAAGGGCTACACCGACGGACACCGCACCATGGCCGCCCGCACCCTGGACGTGCTCTGGGAGGCCAGCGACCACGGCCGGCTGCCCGTGGTCAGCGACGCCTCCTCCTGCACCCACGGCCTGGAGCAACTGCCCGGCGTCCTGCCGGAGCCGGACCGCGCCCGCTTCGCCGCGCTGCGCTTCGTGGACAGTGTGGCCTTCACCGCCGAGCACCTGCTCCCCGCGCTGCCCGAGCCCCGCCGCCTGGGCACCCTCGCTCTGCACCCCACCTGCTCCACCGCGCACCTGGGCATCGACGGCGCGCTGCGCACCGTCGCGGCGGCCGTGAGCGAGGAGGTCACCGTGCCGGACAACTGGGGGTGCTGCGCCTTCGCGGGTGACCGCGGCCTGCTCCACCCGGAGATCACCGCGTCGGCGACCGCCGCCCAGGCCGCCGAGATCACGGCGGGCACGTACGACGCGTACGCCTCCTGCAACCGCACCTGCGAGATGGGCATGAGCCGGGCCACCGGCCGTCCCTACCGGCACGTGCTGGAACTCCTCGACGAGGCCACCGCCTGAGGGGCGGTGGCCCGGCAGGGCCCGCGCGTGGCGTCGGGTGACGGCGAATCAGGCGCGGTGCGGGCGGGTCGGGTTGCCGCGCGGGGCGAGGACGGCGTTGGGGAGCTCGGGGGCCGGCAGGCGTTCCCCGGGGTAGCCCTCGACGGCGCCGAATCGGCTGGTCGCGCTCTGCCACGCCGCACGGGCCTCGACGATGTCCTGGTGGGAGCGGCCGATGAAGTTCCACCACATCACGATCTGCTCCTCGAACGGCGTCCCGCCGAGCAGGATCGTCCGGGCCGGGGTGTCGCCGGTGTTGGTCAGCGTCAGCGTCGCGTTCCCCGGTTCGAGATAACCGAGTTCGGCCCGGCGCAGCGCCGTTCCGGCCATCTGCACCTCGCCGTCGTCCACGAGCAGGCCGTGCTCGAAGGCGGGGTCGATCGCGAGGGTGACGGTCGCGTGCGGCAGCAGCGTGAGTTCGGCGCCGAGCAGCGGGGTGTGGGTGGGGACGGGCGACGTGTCGCCGGCCAGGGAGCCGAGGAAGACCCGCACCTCGCCCCCGTCGAGGGTGACGGGGCTGGGAATGTGGTGCTCGAAGGCGCTGGGCGCGTTCCGGTGTGCCTCGGGGAGCGCCACCCACAGCTGGACGCCGTGCAGGACGGTCGTCGCGGGGGTGGAGACCTCGGAGTGGCAGATCCCGTACCCGCCGGTCATCAGGTTGAGCTCGCCCGGGCGCACGTAGGCGTATGTGCCCAGGCTGTCCCGGTGCTCGATCTCGCCGCTGAAGAGCCAGCTCACCGTCTGCAGACCGGTGTGGGGGTGCGGTGCCACGTCCATCCCGCCGCTGTCGGCGACGTTGTCGGGACCGTAGTGGTCGGCGAAGCACCAGGCGCCGATGAGGGACCGGGCCCGCTGCGGCAGGGTCCGGCGCACGCTCATCGCGCGGGGGCCGCCGAGGGGCACGTCCCTCGGGGTGAACACGTCGACCGGCGAGGTGGGCCGGCCGTCCCCCGCCGCGCCGGACCCACCGTGCGGAGCGGTGGGGTCGGCCTCGGTGCTGCTCATCGTGTGACGCCCCTCTCGGCGAAAAGTTGGATGTTCAACTATCATGCTCGATCGTACGGGACAACGCACACGGCACGCCGAAGGAGTCCAGGTGAGCGAGGTGACGCGGGCCACCACAGGCCGGCGGATATTCATCGACAAGCAGACACCGCAGTCCTATCGCGCGATGCGTGACGCCGCCGATACGATCCGGGGCGCCGCAGCGGACGCCGGGCTCGACCGCGTGCTCGTGGAACTGGTCAATCTGCGTGTCTCCCAGATCAACGGCTGCGCCTACTGCCTGCACGTCCACACCAGGGCCGCGCTGCGGGCCGGCGAGGACGCCCAGCGGCTGGGAGTGCTGCCCGCCTGGCGGGACACGGAGGTCTTCACCCCGCGCGAGCGTGCCGCGCTCGCCCTTGCCGAGGCGACCACCGCTCCCGCGGACACCGCCGCCGCGGACGACGCCTACGCCGGGGCCCGCGAGGTGCTGACCGACGACGAGATCTCCGCGGTGATCTGGGTGGCCATCACCATCAACGCCTTCAACCGCGTGTCCATCATGAGCAAGCACCCGGTACGGCCGCTGCCCCGGCAGTGAACCCCGGCCGAGGACTGGACTGGCCCGTCCAAAAACCGTGGCGGAGAATGAAGCCATGACCCCACGACTCACGGCCAAGGGGGCCGCCACCCGGCAGCGGATCATCGAGGGTGCGGCCATGGTGATCCGCGAGCGGGGCCCGGGCGAGACGACCCTGGACGACATCCGCGGCCGCACCGCCACGAGCAAGAGCCAGCTCTTCCACTACTTCCCCGGTGGCAGGGAGGATCTGCTGCTCGCGGTCGCCTCCCACGAGGCGGCGCGGGTGCTGTCCGACCAGCAGCCGTATCTGGGCGACCTCAGTTCCTGGCAGGCGTGGGAGCGGTGGCGCGACGCCGTCGTCGACCGCTACCGCGAGCAGGGGCCGCGCTGCCCGCTGGGCGTGCTCACGTCCGAGCTGACCCGCACCACGCCCGGCGCGCAGGCCGTGACCCGGGAACTGCTCGCGGCCTGGCAGGTGGACATCGTCGCCGGCATCCGGAGCATGCAGGAGCAGGGCGAGATCCCGGGGTCGCTGGACGCCGAAAGGGCGGGCGCGGCCCTGCTCGCCGGCATCCAGGGCGGGGTGTCCATCCTCATGGCGACCGGCTCGCTCACGCACCTGGAGGCCGCGCTCGACATGGGCATCGCCCAGCTCCGCGCGGCATCGTCGCCGCCCTCCGTCCCGTACGGGACGTGACCGCCTCCCGCACGGTCGGGTTGAAGGGCAGCCGAGCGGCGGCGACTCCTGTGGGCTGCGGTGGCGCGCCCATTCCGCCACCGCGGTAGGGGAGTCGTGCCCCGCCGAGGTCGGCGCGCACGGGTTCCAGGTCGTCAAAAGGCGCTGGGTGGCAGGGCGCAGTCTCGGCCGGCTCATGCCGCGCTGACGCCTGAGCCGCGATGACGAGACCTGGCCTCTCGGGGGAAGCCGCGCGAGGCAGGTCGCCGCGCGGTATGTCGGCATGCGTCCAGTTCGCAGCTCGACACCTACACGAGTTGTAGGTGATCGTCCTTCTCCCATTCCTTCATCGTTCAACCAACGGTCGGCCTCTGTGTTTTGTGTGGTCCCTAAGTTGCGTGAGGGGTTTGGAAGGAGGGACTCATGGCCGCACAACTCGCGGTCCGGGCTCGTGGAATCACCAAGTGTTTCGGCGACGTTGTCGCGCTCGACGGTGTCGATCTGGATGTGGCGCGGGGTCAGATCCACGGGTTGGTCGGAGCGAACGGCGCCGGCAAGACGACTTTGCTCGGTCTCCTGCTGGGACTGGCCGTGGCCGACAGCGGCGCCCTCGAGATCCTGGGCACGCCGGTCGGGCGGGCGCTCGCCGCTCCCGACGGCGTCGCCGGGTTCGTGGACGGCCCTGGTCTGTATCCCTCGCTGACGGCCCGGCAGAACCTCGCCGCGCTGGCCGCCCTCCGTGGTCGCGATGCGCGGACCGTGGGTATCGACGACGTACTCGCCCAGGTCGGGCTCAGCGATGTCGCCGACGACCGGGCCCGTGGGTTCTCCCTCGGTATGCGCCAGCGGCTGGGACTCGCCGCGGCACTGCTCACGAAGCCCCGGTTGCTCGTGCTCGACGAACCTTCCAACGGCCTGGACCCGGCCGGGAAGAGGCAGGTTCACGGGGTCCTCAACCGGCTCGCGGCGGACGGGACCAGCGTCGTGATGTCGAGTCACCGCATGGACGACCTGGAGGCACTGTGCTCAGAGGTCACCATTCTCTCCACCGGCCGGGTCGTCTTCTCGGGCCCGCTGGGCAAGCTGGCCGCCGAGAACCGTGAACTCGACTACCGGCTGCGCACCTCCGACCCGCGGGCCGCCCGCGAGCTCGCCGTGGAGACGGCCGGGATCCGCGTCGCCGACGACACCGGGACACGGCACGACGACGAGGTGCTCGTCGTCCGCGCTCAGGTGCCCGCCCTCGACGAACTGGTCGTGCGGCTCGTGCACGGGGACATCGCGGTGCGCGAACTCGCCCCGGTGGTCTCGCCGCTCGAGGCCGCGTTCCTCGCCCTCACCGAACAGCAGGAGGCCGGCCGATGACCGCGACCGTCGCCGTGGACGACGTTGCCGACGACAACGTTGCCAGTGCCCGCCGCGTCCCGGTGACGCGTGTCTACCGTTTCGAGCTCGTCAAGCTGGTCTCGCAATGGCCGATCCGCTTGCTGGTCCTCGCCTGCTGGATCGTGCCGGCGCTCTTCGTCGCCGCGGTGAGCCGGCAGAGCACGCTCCCCGTCGACACCCTCTTCGGCCGCTGGATGCACGCCACGGGGTGGGCGGGACCGCTGGTGATGCTCGGTTTCGCGGGCACCTGGGCGCTGCCGCTGCTGACCTCGGTGG
>NZ_JBHXSO010000076.1:0-29341 GCF_042714775.1 Streptomyces sp. NPDC058691
GGCCCCGGCCCGCGCGGCGTCGACACACCGGATCTGCGCGGCGGCGGCCGCGAGTCCCCACAGCAGCATCGCCGTCAGGAGCACCAGCGACGGGATGACGACGGCGGCCTCCGCGGTGACGTAACCGCCGTCCCGGGCCCGCCTAGAACGCCACATCGAGGGCCCGCTCGATCAGCCCGCTCAGCGCGGCGCTCACCGCACCCGAGGTGACCACCTTGTAGAGCACCGCGGCGAAGCCGCAGGCGGCCAGGGTGCCGACCGCGTACTCGGCCGTCGTCATCCCGCTCTCGCCGGTCCTGCACCGGCGCGCCAACTTCCTCAGAAATCGCATGACTCCCCCTCAGATCGTCTTGTCGGCGAGGATGGCCCCCGCCAGTCCCATGACCACCGGCGCGACCCCCACCAGGAGGAAGGCCGGCAGGAAGCACAGCCCCAGCGGGGCTGTGATCAGCACTCCCGCGCGCCGTGCCCGGGCGAGCCCCGAGCGGGCGTGCGCGGCGCGGCAGCCGGCGGCGAGCCGCGAGATCTCCTCGACCGGCGGTACCCCTGTCGTCGCGGCTCGCTCCATGCAGCGCGCCAGCTCCCGGCAGCCGAGCCGGTCCAGCCGGGCCCAGCACTCGGCAGGGTCGCCGCCCAGCCGTAGTTCGGCGGCGGCCCGGGTCAGGGCCTCGCCGAGCGGTCCGCCGAGGGACGGCCCGACGGCCTCCGCGGCCTCCCGCGGACCAGCCCCGGCCGCCACACAGGCGGCGAGCAGATCCGCCGCGAGTGGAAGCTGACGCTCCGCCCGGAGCAGGTCCGTGTCCCCGTCGCTGCGCCGCCTGCGCTGCCACCGCCGCATGCCGTACGCCGCGACGAGCCCGGCGAGGCAGCCGGGCAGGCCGCCCACCAGCGCGAGGGCGCCCAGCGCGACACCGGCGACCGGCGCCCACGTGCGCACGGCGTCCAACCGCGGCCGCACCCGGGCGCGGGCGTGGTGGGCCGGGGCCCCCAGAAGTTGCCGGCTCCGGCGTCGGGCCGCCCTCTCACGCCGGGCCGCGGCCAGCGCCCCGGCCGTGCACAGGGCGGCGGCCACGACCGCCGCGACGATCCCCAGCCTGTGGATGAACTCGCCGCTCATGACGCCTCCGCCGTCCGCACGATCCGCGCGGTCCAGGCCAGCCCGGCCCACTCCAGCAGTCCGCCGGCGGTCAGGCAGCCCAGCCCGAACGGGGTGCGCAGCAGCGTGCCCACCGGGTCCGCGCCCAGCCCGGTGCCCAGCACCAGCCCGAACAACGGCAGCAGCGCGAGCATCAGCACGGTGGAGCGCGGCGCGGCCAATTGGGCTGCCAGATCCTCCCGTTGGTCGCGCTCGGAACGCAGGGCCGCGGCGATCCGGTCCAGGCCGTCCGCGAGACCGGCACCGCCGTCCACCGTGACCTGCCAGCACGCGGCCACCCCGGCCAGCCCCTGGGCGCCGTCGGAGCGGGCGGCCGTCCGCAGGGCCGCCGGCACATCACCGCCGAAGCGTGCGGCCGCCAGCAGCGGCAACGCGGCGTCAGCGAGGGCGGACCTGTCCGGCCATCCCTCCCGCAGCAGCGCCCCGGCCAGCGCGGCCTGCGGCGCCAGTCCGGCCCGCAGATCACCCGCGACAGCCGCGCACAACGCCCCCACGGCCGACGCCCGCTCCTCCGCCACCGCGCGCGACTCGCGCCCGCGCAGCCATCGCCCCACGAGCGGCACCGCCCCGGCCGCCAGCACCGCGGGCACCGCCGAGTGCGCGAGCACCGCGACCACCAACCCGGCCGGCAGGCACAGCAGTTCACGTCCGAGCCGCCAGCCGAAACGGGTCCGGAACGGCTCCAGGAGGGCCTGCGCGCGCCCTTCCAGCCTCCGCAGCCCCAAGGACCCGTACACGGGCCCCACGGGCTCCCAGGGGCCCGCCAGGAGCATCCGCGCCCGGCGCACCGCCCTGTCCCGTCCACACAGCACCCACGCCGCCACGCCCGCGCACAGCACGGCGACGAACACCACGGCGCTCATGCCGCACCCCGCTCGCACAGCCCGGCCAACCGCGGCCATCCGGGCCCTCGTTCACCGTCGCGGAGAGCGGGAACGGTGCCGACGATGCCGTCCGTGCCGCGCTCCAGCACATGGATCTCGGCGACCCTACGCCGCCCCGAGCGGTCCCTGACCAGATGCACGACCACCGACAGGGCGGCGGCCAACTGGCTGTGCAGGGCGGCCCGGTCCAACCCGGCCACGGCGCCCAAGGCCTCCAGCCGCGCCGGGACGTCGCCGGCGGCGTTCGCGTGCACCGTGCCGCAGCCGCCCTCGTGTCCGGTGTTCAACGCGCCCAGCAGATCGAGCACTTCAGGTCCGCGCACCTCGCCCACGACCAGCCGGTCCGGCCGCATCCGCAGGGCCTGGCGTACGAGGTCCCGCAGCGTGACAAGACCGGCGCCCTCCTGGTTGGCGGGCCGGGTCTCCAGTCGGACGACGTGCGGATGCCGGGGCCGCAGCTCGGCCGAGTCCTCGGCGAGGACGATGCGTTCGCCCGGGTCGACCAGGCCGAGCAGGCAGCTCAGCAGGGTCGTCTTGCCGGAACCGGTACCACCGGAGACCAGGAAGGACAGGCGGGCGTCGAGCACCGCCCGAAGCAGCGCCGCCGTGCCGCGGTCCATGCTGCCCGCGGCCACGAGCTCCTCCAGGGCGAACGCGCGGGTGCGCACGACGCGCAGCGACAGGCACGGGGCGCCGACCACCACCGGTGGCAGGACGGCGTGCAGCCGGGTGCCGTCCGGGAGGCGGGCGTCCACCCAGGGCCGGGCGTCGTCCAGGCGGCGGCCCGCGGCCGTGGCGAGCCGCTGCGCGAGCCGTCGAACCGCGAGCGCGTCCGGGAAACGGACCCCGGTGCGCTCCAGCCCCGCGCCGCGATCGACCCACACCTCGTCCGGCCCGTTGACCAGGACATCGGTGACATCGGGCTCGGCGAGCAGTGCCTCCAGCGGACCGGCCCCGACCATCTCCGAGCGCAACGCGGCTACCACGTCCAGGACTTCGGTGTCGCCGAGCAATCGGCCCTGTGCCCGCAGGGCGGCGGCCACCCCCGCCGGGGTCGGTTCGTCACCGGCGGCGGCGAGCCGCAACCGCACGGCGTCCAGCAGCCCGGGGGCCATCATGTCGGCGCTCATGCGGGCACGCTCCCGCCGCTCGGCAGGGCGGCCGCCAGGAACGCCGAGCAGAACCGGGCGAGCGGCCCGCGCTCGCCGCCCCCGGGCGGTTCGCCTCCGTCCAGGGACGCGGGCAACCCGGGCTCGGCCGGCAGCTCACCCGCGAGGGGCAGGCCCACCAGGTCGGCGACGGCCTCGTCGCTCAGCCCGGAGGCGAAGGGCCCGCGGACGACGACCCGCAGGTCCCGCAGCACCATGCCCATCCGGGAGGCGACCCGGCCCGCCGCCGCCACGGCCCGCAGTTCGGCGGGCACCACCAGCAGGCCCACGTCCGTCTGGGCCAGCGCCTCGGTCACGGCCTCGTCCATCCGCCGCGGCAGATCCACGACGACCACTCCGCCGCGCCGCCGGGCCGCGCCCATGACCGACCGCATCGCCTGCGGCGGGACGGTCACCGTGTCCCCGCGGTCCCAGCTCAGCACGCTCAGGGCATGAGCACGCGGCAACGACTCCTCCAGCGCGCCGCTGTTGACCCGGCCCCGGGACTCGGCCAGGTCGGGCCAGCGCAGTCCGGCCACCCTTTCCGCGCCGAGCAGCACGTCCAGGCCACCGCCGAGCGGGTCCGCGTCGACGAGCACGGTGCGGCGCCCGGTGCGCGCCGCCGTGACGGCCAGCGCACAGGCGAGTGTGCTGGCCCCGGCGCCGCCGCTGCCGCCGACGACCCCGATCGTCAGGGCCGGGTCGCCGACGCCCTCCGCCGCGTCGGCGATCCGGTCGGTCAGCCAGGATTCGGCGTCGGGCAGGAAGGCGACGTGATCGGCGCCCACGTCCACGGCACGCCGCCAGACATCGGGGTCGTCCAGATCCCGTCCCACGAGGAGCACGCCGCGACGCCGGGCCGTTCCCGACAGCCGCCGGGTGTCGTCCGCGCCCACCAGCACCAGCGGGGCACGCTCCCAGCTCCGCGGCCCCGGCGGTGCGCCGAAGACCACCTCGGGCTCCGCACCCGCCGCCGCGCACAGCCGCAGCAGGTCGTCCAGCAGGTCGCCGTCCTCGGTGACGATCAGCGGCCCTCCGCCGCCGGCCGGGCCGGCCGGGTCGCCCGGGTCGCCCGGGTCGCCCGGGTCGGCGCGCCCCGGGACTCCGGGAGGAGACGCGGCTTCCGCTCTCGCCCCCCATCGTGTCCCCGGCCCTGGTCGCGGAGATGTTCCGGGCGGTCTTCCGGACAGCCTGCCGGTTGCCGGATTATCGCCCCGCGCTCCCTTTGCCCCACCTTTGATTGAATCGGCCACGATCTACCCCGCCCTCCTCGCTCGCTCCGGCCGCCACAACGGCACCGGGCATAAGCGCCGCGCACATCTCCGGCGCAACATTTACGGCCAGAGTCCCGCGAGTTGGCGAAAGTTGTTGATCTTGATGCGAATCGGTGGATAACTCAGGGGTTGTGGATATCTCCCCCACCCATACGGGTGAGTTCGGCCACTTCCACCCGACGGCACACCGGATTCGCAACGAATACATTCGGTCACACACAGTGACCATCAGGGGCATGGCGACATCCACCCGCCGACGGCGGTGGAGTGCGGAAAACGGAGCGGGGCCACCCGGGCCTCAACGCTGAAAGTGTCCCCGGACATGCGACGACCCCCGCCGGGGGGGAGAGCGGGGGTCGTCCCCACGGTCCGACTCGGGGGGGGAGGAGCCAGACCGGGTTAGCACGGTCGCGAACGATCCGTGACTTCCATGGTGTACCCGAAGGCCTTCTCAGGCAAACCCACGCGCCCGACCTTACGCCGAATGGTGGGTCCCTATGCTCGTCCTCGTGGAAAACCACCTGTCGCCGCGCACCGCCGCGTTCTTCGATCTCGACAAGACGGTGATCGCCAAGTCGAGCACCTTGGCGTTCAGCAGGCCCTTCTATCAAGGCGGCCTCATCAACCGGCGCGCCGTGCTGCGGACCGCGTACGCCCAGTTCGTGTATCTGCTCGGTGGCGCGGACCACGACCAGATGGAGGGGATGCGAAAGTACCTCTCCGAGCTCTGCCGTGGCTGGAATGTGCAGCAAGTGCGGGAGATCGTGGCCGAAACGCTCCACGACCTCATCGACCCGATCATCTACGACGAGGCCGCCTCGCTCATCGAGGAGCACCACCTGGCCGGCCGCGACGTCGTCATCGTCAGCGCCTCGGGCGCCGAGGTCGTGGAGCCGATCGGCGAGATGCTGGGCGCCGACCACGTGGTCGCCACCCGGATGACGGTGGAGGACGGCCGCTACACCGGCCGCATCGATCACTACGTCTACGGCCCGGCCAAGGCCGAGGCGATCGCCCGGCTCGCCGACTCCGAGGGCTACGACCTCGAGCGGTCCTTCGCCTACAGCGACTCCGTCACCGACATCCCCATGCTGGAGGCGGTGGGACACCCCTACGCCGTCAATCCGGACCGCGGGCTGCGCCGCGAGGCGGTGTCCCGCGAGTGGCCGGTCCTCACCTTCAGCCGCCCGGTGCGGCTGCACCAGCGGGTGCCGTCGCTGGCGATCCCGACCGGTCCCGCCTTGGCGCTCGCCGCGGTGGGCGCTGCGGCGGCGACGGCCGGGCTCGTCTGGTACGCCACCCGGCGCCGCCGCACGGCCTGACCCCTGCGGGCAGGCATCCGGCAGCACTGCACCATTCGTCCCGGTATGCAACGAAGTGCGGTGAGGGCTTCCGGTTCCTCCGCAGGTGCAGTACAAAGGTCATAAGGCCCGCGAGACCACGGACATCCGAGAGGAACCCCGTCGTATCAGGCCCCACGGACCGAGCATGACCACCGGGCACCCACGCGACGCAGACCCGCTGACCGGGCCGGCCGCACCAGGCAAGGGCAAAGAACCCGGCCTGATGGGCAAACATCGTGCACGCTTGGTAACTCGACGATCATGCCAGCGGCGGCACCTCCGGGTGCCGCCGCAACTTCGTCCAGAGGCCTTTCACGGCCCTCACGACCCGTCGGGCATCCTCAGGCAGCGCCCCGCTGCAGGGCCTCGCAGACGGCGACGCTCTCACGGACCCCCAGCCCCACCGCCTGGCCGCAGTGCGCGATCCAGGCGGCCATGCCCTCCGGGGTCCCGGAGACATAACCGCGCAGCGCCTTCAGGTACTCGGCACGGCCCAGTTCGGCGTGGCCGACCTCGGCCGGGCAGATCGACTTGGGGTCGAGGCCGCTGCCGACCAGCACGACGCGCTGTGCGGCGCGAGCCAGGGGCCCGTTGTACGCACCGAAGGGCCGCAGGCTCAGCAGCTCGCCGTGCACGACGGCCGCGACGACGAGCGCGGGCGCGTCGCTGCCCGCGAGCAGCAGGTCCGCGAGGCCGTCGAGCCGGGCCACGACCTCCGAGGATTCCGGCAGCGGGAACTCCGCCGCCTGCAGCAGGGGCTCGTCGACCGGCTCCCCCGCCAGTCGCGGCCGGCCGACGGTCTCGTCCGGGGCGGTGCCACCGGCCGCGACGAGGTGCAGCCGGGCCAGCGCCTGCAGCGGCGACTGCCGCCAGACACCGAGCAGTTGGCCGGACTCGGCGGTCAGCCGCAGCGCGGCTCCGACGGTGCGCGACTCCCCGTCCACGGAGAAGTCGCTGCGCCGGCGGATCTCCTCCAGCGCCCAGTCGGCACCGGCGAGCGCGGCCGAGCCGCGGGCCCCGCGCAGTGCGGCCTCGGAGGCCACCTCGTCGGAGCGTCGGCGCATCACCCGGTGCCCGTAAGCCTGGTCCACGGCCTTGCGCACGAAGGCCACGGAATCGGCGACTCCGGGGAGCGAGCCGAGAACGGCGAGCGGATCAGCTGTCGTACCCATGAGTACGACCCTACGCACCCCGGCCGGCGCCCCGGCGCGCGAGTGGGGTTCGTCACCCGGCCCCGGGACCGGTTCCGGAACCGGCCCCACGACCCATGGCACGACCGACTCCCGCCCGACCGCAGGGCCGTCCGTGGGACCTCCGCGTCCACCGACGGGTGAACTCCCGGCGTGAGCTACGGGAACGCGGCATGTCGGCGACTACGCTTATCGAACATGAAGATCGCTTTCGTCGGAAAGGGCGGCAGTGGCAAGACCACCCTGTCCTCCCTCTTCATCCGCCACCTCTCCGCCGCCGGCATCCCCGTGGTCGCCGTCGACGCGGACATCAACCAGCACCTCGGTCCGGCGCTCGGGCTCGACGAAGATCAGGCCGCCGCCTTCCCCGCGATGGGTGCGCACCTGCCGGAGATCAAGGAGTACCTCCGCGGCGCCAATCCGCGGATCGCCTCCGCCGGGACGATGATCAAGACCACACCGCCGGGGCACGGCTCGCGCCTCCTGCGGGTCACCGAGGACAACCCGGTCTACGGCGCCTGCGCCCGCCCGCTGTCCCTGGAGGGCGGCGAGGCGCGCCTGATGGTGACCGGCCCCTTCAGCGAGTCCGACCTGGGCGTGGCCTGCTACCACTCCAAGGTCGGGGCGGTCGAGCTGTTCCTCAACCATCTGGTGGACGGCCGCGACGAGTACGTGGTCGTCGACATGACGGCCGGCAGCGATTCCTTCGCCTCGGGGCTGTTCACCCGCTTCGACATGACCTTCCTGGTGGCCGAGCCGACCCGCAAGGGCGTCGCCGTCTACCGCCAGTACAGCGAGTACGCACGGGACTTCGGCGTCGCGCTGCGCGTCGTCGGGAACAAGGTGCAGGGACCGGACGACCTGGAGTTCCTGCGGGCCGAGGTCGGGGACGACCTGCTGGTGACGGTCGGCCACTCCGACTGGGTGCGCTCCATGGAGAAGGGCCGCCCGCCTTGCTTCGCGTCGCTGGAGGAGGCCAACCGCCGCGCGCTGCGCGTGATGCACGAGGCCGCGGACGCCGCGTACGCGACACGGGACTGGGAGCGTTTCACGCGGCAGATGGTGCACTTCCACCTGAAGAACGCCGAGAGCTGGGGGAACGAGCGCACCGGCGCCGATCTGGCCGCCCAGGTCGACCCGGCTTTCGTGCTGGACGAACGGCTCACCCTCACGAGGTAATCGCTCGCCCATACGGGCGAATCTTCATCCAAAGACCTTTTGTGTGGATTACTCTCCATTTACCGACTCTTGAGAGTAACGAGACCGTCACGTTACGTCGACATCGTTGCCTCAGGGTTCGGACGCACCGGCACAAAACACCCCCTACGCAGCACAGCACCCGCCGCACAGCCGTGACCACGACCGCGTACGCGCACGCCGCACGCAGCCGCGCCGCCCCGGAGGAGACGGGAACATGCACCCCACGCACCAGCCGAAAGCCCAGCCGCCCGGCCGTCCCCGCCGCTTGCAGGGCTCCCCGGAGGAACCGCCGCGAGCCCCCGGGCCGCACCCCCAGCCGCCGCCGGAGTCCCGCGGTGGCCGTCCCGCCGCCCTGTGGCGGCACGATCTGTCCGCCTCGGTCGCCGTCTTCCTGATCGCCGTCCCGCTGTCGCTGGGCATCGCCCTCGCGACCGGCGCCCCGCTGCAGGCCGGGCTGGTCGCCGCGGCGGTCGGCGGCATCGTCGCCGGGCTGCTCGGCGGCGCCCCGCTCCAGGTCAGCGGCGCCGCCACCAGCCTGGTCGTGGTCACCGCCGACCTCGTCCACCGCTACGGCTGGCGCACCACCTGCGCCATCACCGTGCTCGCCGGCCTCTGCCAACTCGCCCTCGGGGCGGCCCGGGTGGCCCGCGCGGCGCTCGCCGTCAGCCCCGCGATCGTGCACGGGATGCTGGCCGGTATCGGCGCCGCCATCGCCATCGCCCAGCTCCATGTCGCCCTCGGAGGGCGGCCGGACAGCTCATCCCTGGCCAATCTGGCCGCGCTGCCGGGGCAGTTGGCCGCTCCCCACCTGGGGGCACTGCTGGTCGGGGCCGTGACCGTGGCCGTCCTCATCCTGTGGCCGCGGCTGCCGGGGAGGGCGGGGCGGGCGCTGCGTTCCACCCTTCCGGCGCCGCTGGCCGCCATCGCGGCGGCGACTGTGGTCGGCGTGCCGATCGCGCTGCCCCGGGTGGACCTCCCGGCGCTGCACGCGGTGTCGCTGCCGGGCCTGCCGCACGGGCCGGTCGCCGGCATCGCCGCCGCCGTCCTGACGGTCACACTGGTGGCCAGCATGGAATCGCTGCTGTCCGCGGTGGCGATCGACAAGCTGCGCACGGGCCGCGCCGAGCCGGGCGACGGCACCGGCGGCCGCGCCGACCTGAACCGCGAACTGCTGGGCCAGGGCGCCTCGAACGTCGTCTCCGGACTGCTCGGCGGGCTGCCGATCGCCGGCGGCGCGATCCGCGGGTCGGCCAATGTCGCCGCCGGCGCGCGCACCCGCCGGGCCACGGTGCTGCACGGTCTGTGGGTGCTGGTGTGCGCCGGGCTGCTGGCCGGGGTGCTGGAGCTGATCCCGCTGGCCGCGCTCGCCGCGCTCGTGATGGTGGTCGGCGTGAAGATGGTGAGCTTCGCGCACATCAGGCATGTGCAGCGGCACCGGGAGTTCCCGGTGTACGCGGCCACGCTGGCCACGGTCGTCGCCTTCGGCGTCCTCGCGGGCGTCACGACCGGCATCGTGGTGGCGGTCGTCCTGTCGCTGCGGCGGCTGACCCACACCCGGATCACGGTCCTGGAGGAGTCCGGGGTCCACCGGGTGCACGTACGCGGGCAGTTGACGTTCCTGGCGGTGCCCCGGTTGACCCGGGCGCTGGCCGAGGTGCCGGACGGGGCCGACGCGGTGATCTCGCTGGACGGCTCCTTCATGGACCACGCGGCGTACGAGAGCCTGCACCACTGGTGCGAGGCGCACCGGGCGCGCGGCGGCTGGGCGACGCTGACCGGCCGCACCGGCACGCCGATCACGGTCCCGGCGAGCACGCACGCGTGCCGCCCGTGGACGCCGTGGCGCAACCACCACTGCACCAAGCCCGGCGCCGGGACGGGCGGGGCAGGGCAACTGGTCGGCGGACTCAGCGCCTTCCAGCGCAACACGGCCCCGCTGGTCAGGGAGGAGCTGGCACGGCTCGCCCGGGAAGGGCAGCGCCCCACCCAGCTCTTCCTCACCTGCGCCGACTCCCGCCTGGTCACCAGCATGATCACCTCCAGTGGTCCCGGTGATCTGTTCACGGTGCGCAACGTGGGCAATCTGATGCCGCCGCCCGGTGGCGACGCCTCGTGCGACTCGGTCGGCGCGGCCATCGAGTACGCGGTGGAGGTGCTGAAGGTCGACAGCATCACCGTGTGCGGCCACTCCGGTTGCGGCGCGATGCAGGCGCTGCTCGGCGGCGCTGGCCGGGATCCGGGCGCGCAGACCCCGCTGGCGCGCTGGCTGCGGCACGGACGGCCGAGCCTGGCCCGGATGGAGCGGATCGGCCGGCTGGGGCGCGGCGAGGTCGCGGTCGCCGACCGCCCGGTGACCGACGACCTCGAACGGCTCAGCCTCGTCAACGTCGTCCAGCAGCTCGACCACCTGATGGCGCACGCCTGCGTCGCCCGCCGGGTGGCCGAGGGGTCCCTGCAGCTGCACGGCATGTACTTCCACGTCGCGGAGGCCCAGGCGTACGTCCTCGACGCCGGGACCGGCACGTTCGCGGCCGTACGGCCGGAGGAACCGGCACCGGTCCGCTGACCCGCCGCACCCACTGTCCCCCGGCCCGCCGGCCACCCGCCGGCGGGCCGGGGTGCGTGCGGGCCGCACCGGCAGAAGCCGACAGGTCTAAACCAATATTCGCCGCGAGCCCTTGTCATCCCGCCCCCGTGCTGGTGAGCTATGGCCTGGGACACACGAGGACCCCTGCGAAGGAGCACGGCGTGAGCAACGAGAGCCTGGCCAACCTTTTGAAGGAGGAGCGCCGGTTCGCTCCGCCCGCCGACCTGGCGGCCGGTGCCAATGTCACCGCGGAGGCCTACCGGCAGGCGGGCGACGACCGGCTGGGCTTCTGGGCGGCACAGGCCCGCCGGCTGGCCTGGGCGAAGGAGCCCACCGAGACGCTGGACTGGTCGAACCCGCCGTTCGCCAAGTGGTTCGCCGACGGCACGCTGAACGTGGCGTACAACTGCGTCGACCGGCATGTGGAGGCGGGCCACGGCGACCGCGTGGCCCTCCACTTCGAGGGCGAGCCCGGCGACACCCGGGCCATCACCTACGCCGAACTGAAGGACGAGGTCAGCCGGGCGGCCAACGCCCTCACCGAGCTCGGCGTCCGGTCCGGCGACCGGGTCGCGGTCTACATGCCGATGATCCCCGAGACCGTCGTGGCGATGCTGGCCTGCGCCCGCATCGGCGCCGCGCACTCGGTGGTCTTCGGCGGCTTCTCGGCCGACGCCCTGGCCGCCCGCATCCAGGACGCGGACGCGAAGCTGGTCATCACCGCGGACGGCGGCTACCGCCGCGGCAAGCCCTCGGCGCTCAAGCCCGCCGTGGACGACGCCGTCGACCGCACCGAGAGCGTGAGCAAGGTGCTCGTCGTCCGCCGCACCGGCCAGGAGGTCGCCTGGACCGAGGGCCGCGACGTGTGGTGGCACGAGGCGCTGGAGGCGCAGAGCACCGAGCACACCCCGGAGGCCTTCGAGGCCGAGCACCCGCTGTTCATCCTCTACACCTCCGGCACGACCGGAAAGCCCAAGGGCATCCTGCACACCTCCGGCGGCTACCTCACCCAGGCCGCCTACACCCACCACGCGGTCTTCGACCTCAAGCCGGAGACCGACGTCTACTGGTGCACCGCCGACGTCGGCTGGGTCACCGGCCACTCGTACATCGTGTACGGACCGCTGGCCAACGGCGCCACCCAGGTGCTGTACGAGGGCACCCCCGACACCCCGCACCAGGGCCGCTTCTGGGAGATCGTCCAGAAGTACGGGGTCTCGATCCTCTACACGGCGCCCACCGCGATCCGCACCTTCATGAAGTGGGGCGACGACATCCCCGCGAAGTTCGACCTGTCCTCGCTGCGCGTGCTGGGCAGCGTCGGCGAGCCGATCAACCCCGAAGCGTGGATCTGGTACCGCGAGCACATCGGCGGCGGCCGCTGCCCGATCGTGGACACCTGGTGGCAGACCGAGACCGGCGCCATGATGATCTCCCCGCTGCCCGGTGTGACGGAGACCAAGCCCGGCTCGGCGCAGCGCGCCCTGCCCGGCATCTCCGCGACGGTCGTGGACGACGACGCCAACGAGGTGCCCAACGGCTCCGGCGGCTACCTCGTCCTGACCGAGCCGTGGCCCTCGATGCTCCGCACCATCTGGGGTGACGACCAGCGCTACCTGGACACCTACTGGTCCCGGTTCGAGGGCCGCTACTTCGCCGGGGACGGCGCCAAGAAGGACGACGACGGCGACATCTGGCTGCTCGGCCGGGTCGACGACGTGATGCTGGTGTCCGGTCACAACATCTCCACCACCGAGGTCGAGTCGGCGCTCGTCTCGCACCCGAAGGTCGCCGAGGCCGCCGTCGTCGGCGCCGCCGACGACACCACCGGCCAGGCGATCGTCGCGTTCGTGATCCTGCGCGGCTCCGCCCTGGGCGACGACGGCGACGAGCTGATCGCCCAGCTGCGCGACCACGTGGGCAAGACGCTCGGCCCGATCGCCAAGCCGAAGCGCATCCTCACAGTGGCGGAGCTGCCGAAGACCCGCTCCGGCAAGATCATGCGCCGCCTGCTGCGGGACGTCGCCGAGAACCGCCAGCTCGGCGACGTGACGACGCTGACCGACTCCACGGTCATGGACCTCATCCAGGCCAAGCTCCCCTCCGCCCCCGGCGAGGACTGAGCACACTCCGCGGCACAGGCGAGGGGCCCCTACGGGGGCCTTTCGTCTGTCCGCGCGCACCTGCGGCCCATCCGGTATGTCCGTAATGTGAGCAACATCGGAGCGGCCAGGCATCCCCGCCCATCAGGGTGGACGCGGAAGGCGAGGTGACAGCCGTTGCCGCGCCCGACCGGAGGTCCACCCGTGAACGCGTCCAGCCGCCGCCGTTCCGTCTTCCTGGGGCGCGTCCCGCTCATGGAGCGGAACTACGTCGCCGAGGCGCTGCGCGCGGAGACCGTCGGCGGCGTGCTGCTGCTCCTGGCCGCGGTGGCGGCACTGGTCTGGGCGAACAGCCCGGTGAGCGCCTCGTACACCGCGACCGTCGGCCATCACTTCGGCCCCGCGGTGCTGCACCTGGACCTGTCGGTGGCCCACTGGGCCGCGGACGGCCTGCTGACGGTCTTCTTCTTCGTCGCCGGCATCGAGCTCAAGCGCGAACTGGCCGTCGGTGAACTGCGCACCCCCTCCGCCGCGGCGCTGCCCGTCATCGCCGCCGTCTGCGGTATGGCGGTGCCCGCGGTCGTGTACACGGTGGTCAACGCCGCGGGCGGGGGCACGCTGCAGGGCTGGGCGGTGCCGACGGCGACCGACATCGCCTTCGCGCTCGCCGTGCTGGCGGTGATCGGCACCTCGCTGCCCTCCGCGCTGCGCGCCTTCCTGCTCACGCTGGCCGTCGTGGACGACCTCCTCGCGATCCTGATCATCGCGGTCTTCTTCACCAGCGGCATCGACTTCGCGGCGCTCGGCCTGGCCTTCGCCGGCCTCCTCCTCTTCTGGCTGCTCCTGCGCAAGGAAGTCCGCGGCTGGTACGTCTACGTGCCGCTGGCCCTGGTCAACTGGGGGCTGATGCACGCCAGTGGAGTGCACGCCACCATCGCGGGCGTCGCGATGGGCCTGATGCTGCGCTGCCACCACCGCGAGGGCGAGAAGGAGTCGCCAGGCGAGCGGATCGAGCATCTGGTGCGGCCGGTGTCGGCAGGGTTCGCGGTGCCGTTGTTCGCGCTCTTCTCGGCCGGAGTGCCCGTCACCGGGGGAGCGCTGGGGCAGGTCTTCACCCGTCCGGAGACGCTGGGCGTGGTGCTCGGGCTGGTGGTCGGCAAGGTGGTGGGCGTCCTCGGCGGCACCTGGCTGGCGGCCCGCTTCACCAGGGCGGAGCTCAATCCCGACCTCGCGTGGGCGGACGTCCTGGCGGTGGCATCGCTCGCCGGGATCGGCTTCACGGTGTCGCTGCTCATCGGCGAGCTGGCCTTCGCGGGGGACGAGGTGCTGATGCCGGAGGTCAAGGCGGCGGTACTGGTGGGCTCGTGCACAGCGGCCGTGTTCGCCACCGTCCTGCTGAAGCTGCGCGACAACAAGTACCGCGGCATGTGCGAGGACGAGGAGCGGGACACCGACCGGGACGGCATCCCCGACGTCTACGAATGGGGCAACCCGGAGTTCCATCTGCGCATGGCGGCGATCCACGAGGCGAAGGCCGCCGAGCACCGCAGGCTCGCGGAAGTGGCGCGCTCCGGCGGCGGGGACGAGGATGAGTCGGGCATGATCAGGGGGTAGCCGTAACCCACTTGCCCGTTATGACTTCACGAAGAAGCGACGAACGACGGAGGACGCGATGAGCCCAGCGGACGTGGACAAGCCCGTGGCGGTGACCGTCACCGCGAACGGCGGCCGCAGTCTCGGCCAGCTCTTCGCCGCGGCGACGGCGGATCTCTCGGAGCTGATCCACGAGGAGATCGCCCTCGCCAAGGCCGAACTCCGGCAGGACGCCAAGCGCGCCGGCATCGGCGGCGGGGCGATCGGGGCGGCCGGCATCCTGGCGCTGTTCGCGCTGCCCGTGCTGAGCTTCGCCGCCGCCTACGGCATCCACAACCTGGGACTGGGGCTCGCCTGGTCGTTCCTGATCGTCGGCGGCGCCTTCCTGGTGGTGGCCGGTCTGCTGGGCCTGCTGGCGATGCAGAAGTTCAAGAAGATCAAGAAGCCGGAGCGCAGCATCGCCTCCGCCAAGGAGACCGCGGCCGTGCTCCAGAGCGTCAAGCCGCACCCGCGGCCGGAAACCGAGGACACGCTCGACGCCAAGGTGTGACACGCTCAAGGCATGACGGTCGCTGACAGTTCCTCGGTGGTACGGATCGACGGGCCCTGGACCCACCGGGATGTCGCGGCGAACGGAGCACGCTTCCACATCGCCGAAGCCGGCGACGGACCGCTGGTGCTGCTCCTGCACGGCTTCCCGCAGTTCTGGTGGACCTGGCGGGACCAGTTGACGGCCCTGGCCGACGCGGGTTTCCGCGCGGTCGCGATGGACCTGCGCGGGGTGGGCGGCAGCGACCGCACCCCGCGCGGCTACGACCCGGCGAACCTGGCGCTCGACGTGACCGGCGTGATCCGCTCGCTCGGCGAGCCGGACGCCGCGCTGGTCGGCCACGACCTCGGCGGCTACCTGGCGTGGACGGCGGCGGCCATGCGGCCCAAGCTGGTGCGCCGGCTGGCGGTCAGTTCGATGCCCCATCCGCGGCGCTGGCGTACGGCGATGCTGTCGGACCTGCGGCACAGCGCGGCGGGGGCGTATGTGTGGGGCTTCCAGCGGCCGTGGATCCCCGAGCGCCGGCTGGTCGCCGACGACGCCGCGCTCGTGGGGCAGTTGCTGCGCGACTGGTCCGGGCCGCGGGTGCCGGACGACGAGGCCGTCGAGGTCTACCGGCGCGCGATGAGCATCCCGTCGACGGCGCACTGCTCGATCGAGCCGTACCGCTGGATGGTGCGCTCGCTGGCCCGGGTGGACGGCTTCCAGTTCAACCGCCGGATGAAGCGCCCGGTGCGCGTGCCGACGCTGCACCTGCACGGCTCGCTCGACCCGGCGATGCGCGCGCGGCACGCCGCGGGCAGCGGCGAGTACGTCGAGGCACCGTACCGCTGGCGGCTGTTCGAGGGGCTCGGGCACTTCCCGCACGAGGAGGACCCGGCGGCCTTCTCGGCCGAGCTGATCAACTGGCTCAAGGACCCCGAGCCCGACCGCTGATGCTCGTCTTCTGATCCTCGACCGTCACCCTCAACCGTTAATCCAATATGACCATCGGCCAAATGCCGGACGCATAGGCCAATTGATGGACTCGCAGGCGATTACCGACCTTGGACCCCGGGCAGACAGCTCGGTATGGGCTGGACGCACGACTACCGTGACGTGTCACGCGATCGCCGCGCCAACGGAGCGCGCATCACCACCGGGACCGCGGCCCCGGACCACCGACCGGGCGACGACTCGACGCTCGGCATCCCGCACATCCTCAGGCGCCGGGCCCGTTGGGTCGGCGCCCGCCTGCGGCATACCCGCACCGGCTGACGGACTCCCCCGCCACCGGCGGACGCACCCCGCCCGCACGGGCTCTCACAGGGCACACGCCTGCGTGTCGACCTGCCGGTTCGCCGTACGCCCGGCCTGGACGTCGGCACGGACCTCGTCCGCCGTCAGGGCGTAGCCGGTGTCCGCGTCGTCCAGCGACTTGGCGAAGACGACGCCGTACACCCGTCCGTCGGGAGTCAGCAGCGGCCCGCCGGAGTTGCCCTGCCGGACGAGGGTGAACAGGGAGTAGACGTCGCGGTGGACCGTGCCGCGGTGGTAGATGTCCGGGCCGGTCGCCGAGATGCGGCCGCGCACCCGGGCGGCGCGGACGTCGAAGCCGCCGTTCTCCGGGAAGCCGGCCACGATCGCGCCGTCGCGGGACTTGGCGTCGCCGCCGGTGAAGGTCAGCGGAGGCGCCGTCAGCTCGGGGACGTCGATGACGGCGATGTCGCGCTGCCAGTCGTAGAGCACGACCTTGCCGTCGTACACCCGGCCGGCGCCGCCGATCTGCACGGTGGGGTTGTCGACGCCGCCGACGACGTGGGCGTTGGTCATCACCCGGTGCGGCGCGAAGACGAAGCCGGTGCCCTCCAGCACCTTGCCGCAGCTGGGCGCCGTACCCACGACCTTCACGATGCTGCGCCGGGCCTCGCCGACCACCCGGCTGCCGGCGAGCGCGGGGTCCGGCGCGGGAACGTCGGTGATCGGTTCGGTGCCGAACGGCGAGAAGACCTGGGGGAGTCCGTTCTGCGCGAGGGCGGAACTGAAGTCCGCGAACCAGGTGTCCGCGGCCGGCGGCACGATCCGCGCGACGCCCAGCAGCACCCTGGACGAGCGGACCTCGCGGCCCAGGGTCGGCAGCGTGGTGGTCGTGGCGAGGGCCGAGCCGATGAGCCAGGCGACCAGCAGCATGGCCAGGACGTTGACCAGGGCCCCGCCGATGGCGTCGATGGCGCGCGCCGGGGACCAGCTGACGTGTGTGCGGACCTTGTTGCCCAGATGCGTGGTGAACGCCTGGCCGACCGAGGCGCACACGATCACCAGGACCACCGCGGCGACCACCGCGACCGTGCCCGGGGCGGAGTTGCCGGTGACCTCGTTCCAGATCACGGGCAGCACGTAGATCGCGACCAGCCCACCGCCGAGGAAACCGATCACCGACATCACGCCGACGATGAATCCCTGGCGGTAGCCCACGATCGCGAACCACACGGCGGCCAGCAACAGCACGATGTCCAGCACATTCACCCGCACACCGTCTCATGGCCACTCAACCCAGCGGGACCGTCTTTGCCCGATCCCAAGGCCGCTCCCAGCCCGCGAAGTGGAGAATTCGGTCGATCAGGCCCGCCGTGAAGCCCCACACCAGGGCGCCCCCGACCTGGAACGCCGGCCCGCGGTACCCGCTGGGGTGCCTGACGGTGACGCGGTTGGCGGGGTCGGTCAGCTCGTCGACCGGCACCGCGAACACCCGTGCGGTCTCGGCGAGGTCGACCGCGCCGACCGGGCTGGGGGTGTGCCACCAGCCCAGCACCGGCGTCACCACGAAGCCGCTCACCGGGATGTACAGCCGCGGCAGCACACCGAAGAGCTGCACCCCGGACGGGTCGAGGCCGGTCTCCTCCCATGCCTCGCGCAGCGCGGCGCGCAGCGGTCCGGCGCCCTCCGGGTCGCCGTCCTCGGGGTCGAGCGCACCGCCGGGGAAGGACGGCTGCCCGGCGTGCGAACGCAGGGAGGCCGCGCGTTCCATCAGGAGCAGTTCGGGGCGTCCCCCCTCGGCGCCCTCGCCGAAGAGCACGAGCACGGCGGAGGCCCGGCCCCCGGTGGGCGGCGGCAGAAAGCGGCTCAGCTGCTCAGGCTGTACCTCGTCGACCGCGCGGGCCACCGGATGAAGCCACTCGGGCAGGCCCTCGCGCCGCACCTCCACGCCGTTGATGCCGTCGGTGCCATGGCGTGCTCCGGTCACTCCACCTCCAGCGGGGGCGCCGCCTTGCCCGGGAAACCGGGAGGCGGCTTCAACCGCTGGCCCGGGGCACCGCCCATCTCGTACTTCAGCAGCTTCTTCGCCTTCTCCGGATCGGTCTCGCCCTCCCCGTACGACGGGCACAGCGGGGCGATCGGGCAGACCCCGCAGGCCGGGCGGCGGGCGTGGCACATCCGGCGGCCGTGGAAGATCAGCCGGTGGGACACCATCGTCCACTCGCTCTTCGGGAAGATCGCCATGACGTCCTGCTCGACCTTCTCCGGATCCTCGGAGGCGGTCCAGCCGAAGCGGCGGGCGAGCCGGCCGAAGTGGGTGTCGACGGTGAGGCCGGGGACGCCGAACGCGTTGCCCAGGACGACGTTGGCCGTCTTGCGGCCGACGCCGGGCAGGGTGACCAGGTCCTCCAGCCGGCCGGGGACCTCGCCGCCGAAGCGGTCCCGCAGCGCGGCGGACAGGCCGAGCAGCGAGCGCGCCTTGGCGCGGAAGAAGCCGGTGGGCCGGATCAGCTGCTCCAGCTCCTCCGGGTCGGCCGCCGCCAGGTCCTCCGGCGCCGGGTACTTCTCGAAGAGCCGGGGAGTCGTCTGGTTGACCCTCAGGTCGGTGGTCTGCGCCGAGAGCACGGTGGCCACCAGGAGCTGGAACGGGTTCTCGAAGTCGAGCTCGGGGTGGGCGTACGGATACAGCTCGGCGAGTTCGCGGTTGATGCGGCGGGCCCGGCGCACCGTCGCGAGGCGCGACTCGGGCCCTCGGGCACCCCGCGCCCGGCCGCCGGCGGGCTTCGCGGGCGCCTGTTCGCTCAGGGCTGAATCGTCCGCCGCCGTCACCCGCTCGGCCCCTCCACCCTGCTGTTTCCTGCGCACGCTCGGCGTATCAGACACCCGGCCAGCCTAAGCCTCGGCACCGACAATCGCCCCGGACTGCCACGATCCAGCCCCCGAAAGGACCCCCGGGGCACTCTCCCGCGAGCACATAAGACAGACTTGTGATTGATCGCACTGTTTTGCTGTCGGGCATGATGGGGACCGACCCAGCGATGTCGACAAGGAGAGAGCACGTGGACGACGTTCTGCGGCGCGCACCGCTTTTCGCGGCGCTCGACGATGAGCAGGCCGCTGAACTGCGCGCCTCCATGGCGGAGGTCACGCTCGCGCGTGGCGACTCGCTGTTCCACGAGGGCGAACCCGGGGACCGGCTGTACGTCGTCACCGAGGGCAAGGTGAAGCTGCACCGCACTTCCCCCGACGGCCGCGAGAACATGCTCGCCGTCGTGGGCCCCGGCGAGCTGATCGGTGAGCTGTCGCTCTTCGACCCCGGCCCGCGCACCGCCACCGCCACCGCGCTGACCGAGGTCAAGCTGCTGGGCCTCGGCCACGGCGACCTCCAGCCCTGGCTCAACGCCCGCCCCGAGGTCTCGACCGCCCTGCTGCGTGCCGTCGCGCGCCGCCTGCGGCGCACCAACGACGTGATGTCGGACCTGGTCTTCTCCGACGTGCCGGGCCGTGTGGCCAAGGCGCTGCTGGACCTGTCGCGCCGCTTCGGCGTGCAGTCCGAGGAGGGCATCCACGTCGTCCACGACCTGACGCAGGAGGAGCTGGCCCAGCTGGTCGGCGCCTCCCGCGAGACCGTGAACAAGGCACTCGCCGACTTCGCGGGCCGCGGCTGGCTGCGCCTGGAGGCCCGCGCGGTCATCCTGCTGGACGTCGAGCGGCTGGCCAAGCGCTCGCGCTGACCCGTACATCCGTAAGGGGCGCCCACCCATGGTGGGCGCCCCTTACGCTTCCCCGGGGCGGGTTCCGCTGTGCGTTTCGGGGTGGGGAGACACATGTACGAGGACAGGGCGCCGCAGACCGTCTGGACGCCCGCGAAGCGCCTGCGCGCGCTGAAACCGGTATGGCAGGCGGCCCACGACGGCCGCGCCCACGCCGACGCACTGACAAGCCGGCTGGACGGCGGACTGGTCCTCAGGGCCGTCTTCGACCGGGTGCGGGCCTTCGACGCGGACACCGGCGAGCAGCGCTGGGCCTGGGAGGTACCCGGCCGCGACGTGCTGTCCGCCGTGGCCGACGAGGCGTCCGACGGTGTCGTGCTCCTGGCCCACTGGCCGGACACGTCCGAAGGCCCGGGGAAGGCCGGCGTCACCGCCCTGGACACCGTCTCCGGCAAGGAGCTGTGGTCGGCCCGGCTGAACCTCTCCGGGCTCTCTCACTACGACCCGGGGCTCCGCGCCGGCACCGTCGCCCTGTCGGGGGAGTGCGCGCTGGTCACCACGGGGGACGAGGTCGTCGCCCACGACGCCCGTACGGGAAGACGCATGTGGTCGGTGCCGCACGACGAGGACCGCGGGGCACGGATCGCGGCCGGAGGGGGGCGGCTCGTCGTGGTGACGGAGGGCTCGGGCACCGCGACCGTCCTGACGGTCGCACTGGCCGACGGCGCGGTCCTGTGGAAGAGGCCCCTTCCCGTCGACGGCCCGGTCGACGCTGTCGGCCTGCTCGGCGCAGATCCGCTGCTGCTGGCCGTCGAGGGCGAGGGCCGCCGCGGCCGGCACTGTCTCCTGCGTCTGGACGAGGACGGCGGCACCGCCGTCGAGATCCCGATGACCGGCAGCCACGGCACGATCAAGGCGGACCCCTGGGCCGTCACCGACCGCCGCCGACGGTTCATGGCCGTCGGCGACACGCTGCTGGCGTTCGTCGAACCCTCACCGGAGGAGACTCTCGCCCGGCTCGCCGGCTTCTCCCTGCCAACGGGCGGCCACCTGTGGACCTCGGACCACTGGGGCATCGGCGCGCTCACGCCCCACCGGGGCCATGTGGTCATGGTGCGCCACTACGACGAGAGTGTCTCCTCCAAGGCCTACGTGCTCGACGCGGCGACCGGTCGCGAGGTGGCGCGCCGCTCGATCCGGAGCACCGGGCCGGACGAGCCCTACACGCTGCATGTGCGCGGCGGGCGGCTGCTGTGGGTCAGCAAGTCGAGCACCGCCGCCACCGCGCCGGTCATGGCGTACGACTGGCACTGACGGCGGCCGGCGGGAGCAGCGGCGGCAACCCGGGTCAGATCAGCCCGTGCTCCAGCAGGTAGTCCATCTGCGCCCGCACCGACAGCTCGGCCGCCGGCCACAGCGCCCGGTCCACGTCCGCGTACACGTGCGCGACGACCTCGGACGGGGTGGTGCGGCCCCCCTCGACCGCCGTCTCGACCTGGGCGAGGCGGTGGGCGCGGTGGGCGAGGTAGAACTCGACCGCGCCCCGCGCGTCGGACAGCACCGGTCCGTGCCCCGGCAGCACCGTGGTGACACCGCCGTCCATGGCCAGTGCCTGGAGCCGGCGCAGGGAGTCGAGGTAGTCGCCGAGGCGGCCGTCGGGGTGGGCGACGACGGTCGTGCCGCGGCCCAGCACCGTGTCCCCGGTGAGCACCGCCCCATCAGCTGGCAGGTGGAAGGACAGGGAGTCCGCGGTGTGCCCGGGGGTGGGCACGACGCGCAGTTCCAGGCCGCCGGTGGTGATGACGTCCCCCGCGCCCAGACCCTCGTCCCCCAGGCGCAGCGCCGGGTCCAGGGCGCGTACCGCCGTGCCGGTCAGCTCGGCGAAGCGGGCCGCGCCCTCGGCGTGGTCGGGGTGGCCGTGGGTGAGCAGGGTCAGGCCGATCCGCTTGCCGAGGGAGTGGGCCGTGGAGACGACGGTGTTCAGGTGCCCCTCGTCGAGCGGGCCCGGGTCGATGACGACGGCGAGGTCGGAGTCCGGCTCGCCGATGATCCAGGTGTTGGTGCCGTCCAGGGTCATCGGCGAGGGGTTCGGGGCCAGTACGCACACCGCGCGCTCGGTGGCCCGGCCGCCGACCGCGCCGCGGGGGTTGCCGGGAGGCAGGGCCGAGGTCATTCGCCGGCTCCCATGCGCTTGGTGAACTCCTCGTGGCCGGGCCAGCTCAGCACGATCTCCTCGCCCACGAGTTCGGCCCTCGCCAGCACCGGTGTCAGGTCCCGGCGGCCCTCACCCGCGGCCGCCAGAGCCGCCTCGGCGGAGTCGTACGGCAGCAGCCCGCGCAGCGTCGCGATCGTCGGCGGCAGCATGACCATCTCGCCGCGGTCGTAACCGGCGACGGCCTCCTCCGGGCGCAGCCACTCCGTGCGGTCGGCCTCCCCCGACACGTCGCGGGTGCGCTGACCGGGCGGCAGCGCCGTCAGGAAGAACCAGGTGTCGTAGCGGCGCTCCTCGAACTCCGGGGTGATCCACCGCGCCCAGGGGCCGAGCAGATCGGAGCGGAGCACCAGGGAGCGGCGGGCCAGGAAGTCCGCGAAGGACAGTTCGTGGGAGACCAGCGCGCGGCGGTCCGCCTCCCAGCCCTCGCCGGTGGTGTCGTCCACGACCGAGCCCTCGTCCGGGCCGGCCAGCAGCACGCCGGACTCCTCGAACGTCTCGCGCACCGCGGCGCACACGATCGCCTGCGCCTCGGCCGGCCCCAGGCCCTCGCCCAGACGCCGCGCCCACAGCTCAGGTGCCGGTCCGGCCCACGCGACCGGGCGTTCGTCGCGCCGGTCCACACCGCCGCCGGGATACGCGTACGCGCCCGCGGCGAACGCCATGGAGGCACGCCTGCGGAGCATGTGGACCGCGGGGCCGCGCCCGGTGTCGCGCAGCAGCAGCACGGTGGCGGCCCGCCGGGGCTCGACGGGCTGGAGCGTGCCCGCGGTGAGCGCCCTGATCCGCTCGGGCCAGCTGGGCGGGAACCACTGGCCGTTCGTGGTGGTCATGGGGCGGATGCTATGCGCTCGCGCGGGGATGTTCGATAGGGCGCCCCCGTTGGGGCGCCCCGGGTCCAGGGGGCCGTTCCCCCTGGACGGCCGGACGGCGGCCACGGACGGTCAGCCCGCGGGCTCCAGCTCGACCTGGATCTCCACCTCGACGGGGGCGTCCAGCGGGAGCACCGCCACGCCGACCGCGCTGCGCGCGTGGACGCCGGCATCGCCGAGGACCTGGCCCAGCAGTTCACTCGCGCCGTTGACGACCCCGGGCTGCCCGGTGAAGTCGGGGGCGGAGGCCACAAAACCGACGACCTTGACAACCCGCTTCACCCGGTCGAGGTCGCCCGCGACGGACTTGACCGCCGCCAGGGCGTTGAGCGCGCAGGTGCGCGCGAGTTCCCTGGCCTGCTCCGGGGTGACCTCGGCGCCGACCTTGCCGCAGGTCGTCAGCTTGCCGTCGACCAGCGGGAGCTGGCCCGCCGTGAAGACGTACGGCCCGGACAGCACCGCGGGCACGTACGCCGCCAGGGGCGCCGCCACCTCGGGCAGCGTCAGCCCGAGGTCGACGAGCCGCTGCTCGACGGCGCTCACGCGCCCTTCTCCCGCTTGAGGTACGCCACCAACTGCTCGGGGTTGTTGGGGCCGGGAACGACCTGGACGAGCTCCCAGCCGTCCTCGCCCCAGGTGTCCAGAATCTGCTTCGTCGCGTGCACCAGCAGCGGCACGGTCGCGTATTCCCACTTGGTCATGAGGGGACTGTAATGCCTCGCACAGCCCAGCCCCCGAGTAGCCCCGCCCTCCACTGGTTAGGCTCGAAGGTGTGAGGCTCCACATCGTGACGGGCAAGGGCGGGACGGGTAAGACGACCGTCGCCGCCGCGCTGGCGCTGGCCCTGGCCGCCGAGGGGCGGCGCACCCTGCTGGCCGAGGTGGAGGGGCGCCAGGGCATCGCGCAGCTCTTCGAGACCGAGGCGCTTCCGTACGAGGAACGGAAGATCGCCGTCGCCCCGGGCGGCGGCGAGGTGCACGCACTGGCCATCGACGCCGAACAGGCGCTCCTGGACTACCTCGACATGTTCTACAAGCTCGGCCGCGCCGGCCGGGCGCTGAAGAAGCTCGGCGCCATCGACTTCGCGACCACCGTCGCTCCGGGCGTGCGGGACGTGCTGCTCACCGGCAAGGTGTGCGAGGCCGTGCGCCGCAAGGACCGCGCGGGCTGGCGGACGTACGACGCGGTCGTCCTCGACGCGCCGCCGACGGGGCGGATCACCCGCTTCCTGAACGTCAACGACGAGGTCGCGGGGCTGGCGCGGTTCGGTCCGATACACAATCAGGCGCAGGCCGTGATGCGGGTGCTGAAGTCCCCCGACACCGCGGTGCACCTGGTCACCCTGCTGGAGGAGATGCCGGTGCAGGAGACCGTGGACGGCGTGGCGGAACTGCACGCGGCCGGTCTGCCCACCGGCGCCGTGATCATCAACATGGTCCGCCCGGTGGTGATGGACAACGACGCCGTGGCCGCCGCGAGCAGCGGGCGCCGCACCGCCATCGCCAAGGCGCTCTCCCAGGCCGGCCTCGGAGGCGCGCGCCGCGGCGGGCTGGCGGAGCGGCTGGTCGACCCGCTGCTGGCCCAGGCGCACGAGCACGCCGAACGGGTCGCGTTGGAGCGCGCCCAGCGGGAGGAGCTCACCGGGCTCGGCCTGCCGTCGTACGAACTGGCGCAGCTGGCCGACGGCGTCGATCTCGGCGGGTTGTACAGATTGGCCGAAAATCTGCGGAAACAGGGGCTGGGGGTCGCGTGAGTCTGGACAGTCCGGTATTGGACATCGACGTGCTGCTGGACGATCCGACGACCCGGATCATCGTGTGCTGCGGCTCCGGCGGGGTCGGCAAGACCACCACCGCCGCCGCCCTGGGCGTGCGCGCCGCCGAGCGGGGCCGGAAGGCGGTCGTGCTGACCATCGACCCTGCACGCCGGCTGGCCCAGTCGATGGGGCTCACGGAGCTGGACAACACCCCCCGCAGGGTCGCCGGGATCGACGAGTCCGCGGGTGGTGAGCTGCACGCGATGATGCTCGACATGAAGCGGACCTTCGACGAGGTCGTGTTCCAGCACAGCGATCCGGAGCGGGCCCGCGCGATCATCGACAACCCCTTCTACCAGTCGCTCTCCGCGGGCTTCGCCGGCACGCAGGAGTACATGGCGATGGAGAAGCTGGGCCAGCTGCGGGCGCTGGACGCATGGGACCTGATCGTGGTCGACACGCCCCCGAGCCGGTCCGCACTGGACTTCCTGGACGCCCCCAAGCGGCTGGGGTCCTTCCTGGACGGCCGCTTCATCCGGCTGCTCATGGCCCCGGCGAAGGTCGGCGGACGGGCCGGGGTGAAGTTCCTGAACGTCGGGATGTCGATGATGACCGGCGTGCTCAGCAAGGTCATGGGCGCCCATCTGCTCAAGGACGTGCAGACCTTCGTGGCGGCGATGGACTCGATGTTCGGCGGCTTCCGCTCCCGGGCCGACGCCACGTACAAGCTGCTCCAGGCGAACGGCACCGCGTTCCTGGTGGTCGCGGCACCGGAACGGGACGCGCTGCGCGAGGCGGCGTACTTCGTGGAGCGGCTGGCCGCGGAGGACATGCCGCTGGCCGGGCTGGTGCTGAACCGGGTGCACAGCAGCGGCGCGGCGCAGCTCACGGCCGAGCGGGCGCTGGCCGCGGCGGAGGCACTCGCCGATGACACCGGCGACACGGACGGCGCGGGTGACATGGACGTCACCGGCAGCGCCGACGCCATGGCCGCCGAGTGGGATCCGGATCCCTCCGACCCGGAGAATTCGCCAACTCCCCAGCTGACCAGGGAGTTTGACGAATCCACAGAAAATCTTCAAAACCGCGGCATTGTGGATCAGCCCGGCGGGAAGGCTGGACTGCGTACGGCCGACGGCACCGAAGGGACCCTCAGCACGGACCAGAGCACTTCCGACCCCACCGATCCGGACGCGGATCCGTGGAGCGCCGACCGTCTCGCCGCCGGACTGCTGCGCCTGCATGCCGAGCGGATGCAGCTGGTCGCGCGTGAACGACGCACCCGCGACCGTTTCGTCTCCGTACACCCCGAGGTACCCATGGTCGATGTGGCCGCCCTGCCGGGCGACGTGCACGACCTGGAGGGCCTGCGCGAGATCGGCGAGCGCCTCGCGCAGGGTCAGCCGACGGCTGCGTAGTCGTCGTACTCACCGTCGTAGTCGTCGTCGCCCAGGTGCACGCCGGTGCTCTGCTCGTACTCCGTACGCGCGGTCTCCAGCAGCCTGCGCCACGAGGTGACCGTGGGACGCCGGCGCAGCAGCGCCCTGCGCTCGCGCTCGGTCATCCCGCCCCAGACACCGAACTCCACCCGGTTGTCCAAGGCGTCGGCCAGGCACTCCGTGCGTACCGGGCACCCCGTGCACACCGCCTTGGCCCTGTTCTGGGCCGCTCCCTGGACGAAAAGCTCGTCCGGATCCGTCGTGCGGCACGCGGCCTGCGTACTCCAGTCCGTAACCCAGCTGCTCATGCTGGCGCCGTCCTCTCCCGAATCGAGGCTCCCCCACGGCGGCAAGCGGCATATTCACCGTTGCCAGTTGAGGACGTTACGGAAGGTGGGCACGACGCAACAGCCCTTTCAGGCCCAATCTTGAATGGCCCGAACGGACTATGGGTCAGCGGTAGATCACCCTGGGGAGTGAGCTGACGGCAAAACGGACCAACCGCCCAAAAACGGTCAGATCACCCGCCTGGTACCCCGAGGACCACGCCATATGGCTGGCATATGACAGGAATTCGGGCAGTTCTCATCACCCACAAGAGTGAGGCTGGAAGACAGACGCGTGCGCATTGTTCGCGCCTGTCTGTTACAGACTAGGCGAACAAGCATGCCCACGTCTTAGGAATCGCAACGTAAGCTGCACCTCATGGGTCACAAGCGATCAGGCGGCATGCGCGGCGGAGGCCTCAGCACCGCCCAGCAGGCCGCCAAGTTCCTGGGTGTCAGTGTCCTGTCCGGCGTCGTGATGGCCGGCATCGCGCTGCCCGCGGCCGGAGCGTTCGGGCTGAGTGCCAAGGGCACCGCGGCCGGCTTCGACTCGCTGCCCGGCGAGCTGAAGCGTCCGCCGCTCTCCCAGAGCACGCAGATCCTGGACTCCAAGGGCGGTCTGATCGCGACCGTGTACTCCCGCGACCGCAAGGTCGTCACCCTCGGCGACATCAACAAGACCATGCAGCAGGCCATCGTCGCCATCGAGGACGCCCGCTTCTACGAGCACGGCGCGATCGACGTCAAGGGCATCCTGCGCGCCCTGAACAAGAACGCCCAGGACGGCGGGGTCTCCGAGGGCGCCTCGACACTGACCCAGCAGTTCGTGAAGAACGTCTTCATCGAGGAGGCCGGTGACGACCCGACCAAGGTCGCCCAGGCCACCCAGCAGACCGTGGGTCGCAAGATCAAGGAGATGAAGTACGCCATCCAGCTCGAGGAGGAGCTGGGGAAGAAGAAGATCCTCGAGAACTATCTCAACATCACCTTCTTCGGCGAGCAGGCGTACGGGGTCGAGTCCGCCGCCAGGCGCTACTTCAGCAAGTCCGCCAAGAACCTGTCGCTGACCGAGTCCGCGCTGCTGGCAGGCATCGTCCAGTCGCCCAGCCGCTACGACCCCGTCAACGACCCGCAAGAGGCCACCAAGCGCCGCAACGTCGTGCTGCAGCGCATGGCCGACCTGAAGAACATCACCCAGGCCCAGGCCGACGCCGCCAAGAAGAAGCCGCTCGGCCTCAAGGTCAGCCAGCCCAAGAACGGCTGCATCACGGCCGTCAGCGGCGCCGGCTTCTTCTGCGACTACGTGCGCGAGGTCTTCCTCACCGACCCGGGCTTCGGCAAGACCAAGGCCGACCGCGCCAAGCGCTGGAACCAGGGCGGCCTCGTCGTCCGCACCACCTTGGACCCGAAGGCCCAGCAGGCCGTCCAGGCCTCGATAAGCGATCACGTCTACCAGAGCGACGACGTCGCCTCCGCGGTGACGCTGATCCAGCCCGGCACGGGCCGGATCGTCGCGATGGGGCAGTCGCGCCCCTACGGCTTCAAGAAGAACCAGACGCAGATCAACCTCTCGGTCAACCAGGCCATGGGCGGCGGCGCCGGCTACCAGCCGGGCTCCACGTTCAAGGCGATCACCGCGGCCGCGGCGATCGAGCAGGGCACCGACCCTGCGCAGGTGTACCCGGCGCCGTACAAGATGGACTACCCGAGCCCGGTCACGACGTGCGGCGGCAACTGGGTCAACACCGAGGGCGCGACGGTGGAGAACGAGAACGAGTCCGAGAAGGGCCCGTACTCGATGAAGGAAGCCACCGCCAAGTCGGTCAACACCTACTACGTGCAGCTGATCAGCGACATCGGCGTGTGCCCGGTCACCGACATGGCCAAGGCCATGGGGATACAGCGTTCCAACGGCAAGGACCTCGCCCAGGTGCCCTCCATCACCCTGGGCACTCAGGAGGTCTCGCCCCTGACCATGGCGAACGCGTACGCGACCTTCGCCAACAAGGGCGTCTACTGCAGCCCGGTCGCCATCGAGTCGATCACCGACGCGGCAGGCAAGAAGCTGCCCGTGCCGAAGAGCGAGTGCAAGCGGGCCATGTCCGAGCAGACGGCCGCCACCCTCAACACCCTCCTCAAGGGCGTGGTCGAGGACGGCACCGGCCAGCAGGCGGGCCTGACCGACCGGGACAGCGCGGGCAAGACCGGTACGACCGACTACCGCTACGCGGCCTGGTTCGTCGGCTACACCTCGAACCTGGCCGGCGCGGTGTGGGTCGGTGACCCCGCCCACAAGCGCCAGATGACCAACATCACCATCGGCGGCGTCTACCACCCGAAGGTCTTCGGCGCCGACACCCCGGGCCCGATCTGGAAGGACGCCATGGCCGGCGCGCTGGCCGGGACGACCTCCGACAGCCTGCCGACGGTCGCGATCCGTGAGCCGGAGAAGCCCAAGCCCGACGACCACGGGGGCGACGGCCACGGCGACCAGCGGGGCGCCGAGAACGGCGGCAACGACAACGGCGGCCAGGGCGACAACGGAGGCGACGGCGGCTTCTTCGGCGGTCTCCTCGGCGGCGGCAACGGCAACGGCGGTGCGAACGGCAACGGCGGCACCACGGGCCCGGCCGACGGCGGCCCGGGCGGCGGCAGCGATGTCGGCACCACGGACGGCGGCGCCGTCACCCCCGGCAACGGCGGCACCGGCTGACGCCGGCGACCCACCGCACGAAGGGGCGCCCCGGACCGCATCGGTCC